>CAMCHO010000053.1 GCA_945874455.1 Opitutus sp. GAS368
AGAAAAAAACCAGCGGCGAGAAAGAAGGGCTGATCCTTCGGAGCGGACTTGATTTGGTCGACGGTCCAACTCGCAACCTGATAGTCGCCTTTACCGGTGTCGTCGTTGTCGAGCGGCCAGACGCCCCAATCCATGAGCGGATGGTCGCCCATGGGAGCGGGCGGGATGAGTTTCTTGGGCGGCTTGGTGCCGACACCACCAAACGGCGCAGTGACTTGAAATTCGGGGCGGACGCTGGGAGCGGCATCGGACGGGGCCTTGTTTTTACCTTTCGCTTTGCCGGCGCCACCACCACCGCCGCCGGTGCCGCCGTGATAAATTTTTCCCGTCGCCGCGGTGCGGTAACCGTTGTCCGCGAAGTGCTGCGGGAGGGCGACGCGGTCTTTCCACTCGGGCAGGGTGCGAAACCCCGGCGCGAGGCCGTAAATTCCGGTGGTCGTGGGACGCAGGCCGAGGAGCAGACTGGTGCGCGACGGATTGCAGAGAGGAGCCTGACAGTGGGCGTTCAGAAACGTCGTCCCGCGGGCCGCGAGGCGATCAAGATGGGGCGTCTTCGCCATGGGGTGGCCGCCGAGGTGCCCGATCCAGTCATTCTGGTCGTCGATGGCGATAAAGAGGACGTTGGGTTTTTGCACCGTCGGAGGGGTGGCGGCGAAAGCGAGTGAGATTGCGAGGACGACGGAGCCGAGCGCGGCGAGGAGGAAGCGATGGGTATTCATAGTGGGGAGACGGTCGAAGCAAGCGGAGCGATGGAGCAGGGCATGGCGATGGCGGACCGCAGCTCAGTCGATGGAAACCCGGACATGGGCCGGAAAGCCCATGCCACGTGACCCAGGCTTGCCAGCACGTGGGTCTACCGGGGTGCCAAGAAATTGAAAGGCGGCCATACCGATGGCAAAAGGACCGTCGCTCATGGTGCGGCAGCTTTGTTTTTGCGCTTCGCCCCACCACCGCCGAGTTCGGTCGCGCGGGCGGGGTCGTGTTGGGGATTGGGCGTGGGCAAGCGCGCGCCGACCCGCGTGCGCCACGCGGCGAGCGCATCGCAGAGTTCGCGGGCGCGGGCGGGCTCGCGGGTGGCGAGATTGTTTTTCTCAGCGGGATCAGCAGCGAGATCGTAGAGTTCGAGCACGTTGCCTTCAAAGAACTCGATGAGCTTCCAATCGCCCCGACGGAGCGAGCTGGCGGGAGTGCTGTGATGGTAGTGCGGCAAGTGCCAATAGAGTGTATCGCGCGGGAGGGCAGCGGCGGGATTGCGCAGGTGCGCAGCGAGACTCACGCCGTCCTGCGGCTGCGTGGTGGGCAAAGTGGCACGGCCCAGTTCGACCAAGGTCGGATAGATGTCGTGCGTGATGGCAGGAGTCCCTGATTCGCGACCGGCGGGGATGGTGCCGGGCCAGCGCGCGATTGCGGGAATGCGAACGCCGCCTTCGTAGAGCGTGCCTTTTTCGCCACGGAGCGGGTGGTTTGAGGTAACAATTCGTCCACTCTGCTCGTGCTCGATGCCGCCGTTGTCGGAAAGGAACAGGATCAACGTGTTCTCGGCGAGGCCGGCGGCATCCACGGCGGCGACAATGCGGCCGACCGATGCATCGAGTTCGGCGAGGAGACCGGCGTAAAGCGGGTTGCTGGGGTATCCGGGCTGTGGTGACTTGGCGGAGAACTTTTTTTCGAGTTCCGGCGTCGTGGAAAGCGGGATATGCACGGCGTAGTGCGAAACTTGGAGGAGGAACGGTTGCGTGCGGGGCTGGCCGATGAATTCAACGGCGCGGTCGGTCAGGAATTCCGCGGTGCGTTGTGGCGCGGTGCGACCGGCGAGGGCCGGCTGGGTATGACCCTGCGTTTCATGCGCGGTTTTCCAACCCTGTTGCGTGGGGCCAAAACCGGCGCCGCCGAGGTGCCATTTTCCAAAGTAGCCGGTTTGGTAGCCGACCACGCCGAGCCGTTCGGCAAACGTCTCGACTTCGAGCGGGAGTTGTAACGGCACCGCCGGATCGGTGAGGCGTGCGTAGGGCCGGCGATGACCGGGGATGTGTTGCGTGATGCCGAAGCGCGCCTGGTCTTGGCCGCTCTGAAGATTGGTGCGGGTGGGTGAGCAGACGGGGCCCGCATAGAATTGAGTGAAGCGCAGGCCCTCGCGCGCGAGGCGGTCGATGTGCGGTGTCTCGTTGAACTTATTGCCGTAGCAGCCGAGATCCGCCGAACCCAGGTCGTCGGCAAGGATGAGAATGATATTCGGTTTCGTCGCCTGCGGGAACGCGATCGTGGCCAGAGCAAACACCCAGGTAACAAAACAGGGAAGACGAAGCATTTTCATGGATGGGGATAAATGGATACCCAAAGCGCGATCGCCTTCACTCGCTGATGCGGCCGGGAAGATAGCCGACCATACGACTGATGTAGTCGGTCACATCCTTATTGGCCGGATCTACGTAGGTGGCGGCGCGGATGGCAGGGATGAGTGGGCGGGCGCGGGTGCCGAGACGGGCGACCAAACTCAGCGCGGAAAGACGCGCGAAGCCATCGTCGGCGCGCAGCGCTTCGGCAATCACCTCCAGTGCCCGGTCGAGTTGGCCGAGGCCGGCCAGTGCTTCGGCCGCGGCGAGTCGCACATCGGGCGAGGGATCGGCGAGCGCGGCGGCGAGGGCAGCCGCGGCGGGCCGCGCGGCGGCACCGAGGCGAATGTGACCGAGGGCACCCCACCAGCGCACGGCGGCGGCGGCGTCGCGCAGCAACGCGCCCAAAGCGGGGAGCTCTTCGGCGGTAGCACGACCGGCGAGCTCGGCGGCGCGGCGGAGCGCAGGCAGCGGATTGCGCCGCGGATCGGTGGCGAGCGTGTAGAAATCGCCGCCGCGGCGGCGCGCGTGCAATTCCCGCTCGGGCAGCAAGCCGAGGTCGCTGGCGGCCTCCATCTGCGCGGCGAGCAGCGTGCGCAGCCGGATGAGTTCGGCGGCGTAGACGGGATCAGCGGCGAGGTTATTGATCTGCCACGGGTCGCGCTGCACGTCGTAGAGTTCGTCGACGGGCTTCGTCGGGGCGAAGAATCGGGCCGGCGGGCCGGAGAGTTTGCCTGCGCGGTGGAGTTGCTCCCAAACGGGCGTGCTGGCATGTTGCCAGTTGTAACTCATGAACTGCCCGTAGGGCAGGTGCGGCTGAAAATTGCGCAGATACTGGAAACGATGGTCGCGCACGTAGCGGATGGTGTCCGCGCATTCACCTTGGCGGTCTTTGCCACCAAAGATAAAGCCACGCGGGGCAGCGGCATTCGCCCCGAGGAAAGCGGTGCCTTGAAAATGGGCGGGCAAGTCGAGGCCGGCGAGGCTCAAGACGGTGGGGGCGAAATCGACAAAACTCACCATGCGGTCGGTGGTGCCACCGGGTGCGGCGGGCGCGAGGTGCCGCCACTTGGGCGGGAAGCGTACGAGCAGCGGAACGTGCAGGCTCGGACCCCAGGCCCACATCTTGATGCCGGGCATCCCGGTGCCGTGATCGGAAAAGAAAAAAACAAGGGTATCGTCGGCGAGACCGTCGGCCTCAAGTTCGGCGAGCACGTCGGCCACTTGGTAGTCCATGGCGGTGACGTTTTCATAGTGCCGCGCCCACTCGCGGCGAAACTCGGGCGTATCGGGATGGATCGGCGGGACCGTCACCTTGGCGGGATCGCGGCGCTGGGCGGGCGTGAGGCGGCGGGTGTTCTCCCGGTATTTTTCTTCGGAGCAGAAGAGCTGGCTCTGGTGGGTAACGACGAAATTGAACACGGAGAAAAACGGCTGGCCCGGAGTGCGCTTCCGCCAGTGCGCGCGGTTGCTCGATTCATCCCAGGTGGCACGCGGCGTGGCGAAGTTGTAGTCCTCCTTCACGTTGTTCGAGGCGTAGTAACCGGCGGCGCGGAGGTAGGCGGGGAACAGCTTGAAGTCCGCCGGCAGGGGCGCGTTGGAGCGCATGTGGTGCGTGCCAAGTCGGAGCGGATAGACGCCGGTGATGAGACACGAGCGGCTCGGGGCGCAGACGCCAGTGTAGGCAAACGCCTGCGTGTAACGCACGCTCTCGCGCGCGAGGGCATCGAGCTGCGGCGTGACCGCGAAAGCGTCGCCATAGGCACCGAGGTGCGGGCTGGTGTCCTCGCAGGTAATCCAAAGGATGTTCGGGCGCGCGGGCTCCGCCGCGGAAATAGCCCCCACGAGCAGGACACTGATGAAGGGCAATCGCAGGAGGCGCATGACGAACTGATATTTACCGACTACGCGTGGCGGCGACGATGGCGGCGAGGCGCGCTTTCAGATTTTCGCCGACCTCAGGGTTTTTTCCAAACACGTCGGTTTGCTCGCCGGGATCTTTCGCGAGGTCGAAGAGCTGGAACTGCGGGGCCGGCGTGCGTTGCAGTGGCTGTTCGACAATTTCGTTGTTCGCAAACTTGGTTTCGTAACGGACCAGTTTCCAATTGCCGACGCGGAAGCCAAAGTTGCCCGTGCCGCCGTTGTCCTGCTGGACGTAGTGGTCGCGGCCCTTCGCGCCCGGTTGACCGAGGAGGGCGCCGGAGACGTCGATGCTATCACCGCAGGCGTCGGCCGGGAGGGCAGTGCCCGTGAGGGCGGCGAGACTGGCGGCGAGGTCGATCGTGGAGACCACCTCTGCGGAGACACCGGGCTGGATGCGGCCTTTCCAACGCGTGATGAAGGGCGTGCGCGTGCCGCCTTCATATACGCTGTATTTCCCACCGCGATACGGGCCACCGGCGCGGTGATCGCCGCGTTGCTCGAGCGCGCCATCCTTGTAGCCGTCGTCCATGACAGGGCCGTTGTCGGAGCAGAGGACGATGAGCGTTTTCTCAGCGAGACCGAGGCGGTCGAGAGTCTTCATGAGCTCGCCGACGGACCAGTCGAACTCGGCGATGGAATCGCCGCGGAAGCCCAGCTTCGTCGTGCCTTGGAAACGCTCGTGCGGCATCCGCGGAACATGGAGGTCGTGCGAGGCGAAAAAGAGAAAGAACGGCTGGGCGCGATGGGCCTCGATCCACGTGTTAGCTTTCTCGATCCATTTGTCACCGAGGTCTTCGTCGCGGAAGCGGGCCGCGGTTCCACCGGTGTAGAATCCAATGCGAGAAATGCCGTTGTGGATGGTGGCGTTGTGGCCGTGAGACCAATCCATCTTGAGCGTGGCGCGGTGAGATTGGCCGGTGGGATGGTCACCGGCGGGTTTTTTGTCACCGACCCAGAGCGGATCTTTCGGGTCGAGATTCAGCACGCGGTCGTTCTCCACGTAGACCTGCGGGACGCGGTCGTTCGTGGTGGGCAGGAGGAAATTGTAATCGAAGCCAAGCTCCCGCGGACCGGGCGCGATGACGCCGTTCCAATCAGGGCCTTTGCCTTCGGCACCGAGACCGAGGTGCCATTTGCCAATGACCGCGGTTTTGTAGCCGGCGGCTTTGGCAATATCGGCGATCGTAAACGTACCCGAAGGAACCACGAGGTGGCCGTTGGGTGGGGCCACGCCGGTACCTTTGCGCCGGAAGGCATAGCTCCCAGTGAGAAACGAGTAGCGCGTAGGCGTGCAGGTGGAAGCAGAGCAGTAACCGCTCGTAAAACGCAGCCCTTCAGCGGCGAGGCGGTCGATGTTCGGCGTCTTGAGTGCGGTGGCACCGTTGGCGGAGATGTCGCCGTACCCGAGGTCATCGGCCATGATGACAATGACATTAGGTTTCTCAGCGGCGAGAAGCGGCGCGAGAGCGGCGAGGAGAACGACAACGATGGAGCGCATGGGACGAAGAGCGAGGGATTGAGAGCAGGCACGACCGCGAGAGGAGAAAATCACTTAGCGGTGGGAGTGGATTTTTTTGCGCCGCCCTTTTTTGCAGCGGGAGATTTTTTGGCGCCGCGTTGATCGAGCGGGAGGAGCGCGCCACCACGGGCGTTCATCTCGGCGTCGCACAGCGCGCGCATTTGGCGGAGCGTCGCGGCGTGGGCGGGATCGGGGGCGAGGTTCACGAGTTCGTCAGGATCACGCTGGAGGTCGTGGAGAAATTCGTAGACGGGGGTCTGGTCGAAATAACGGGCGTAAACGTAGCGTTCACCGCGCACGCCCTCCCAGGTGAGCGTCGGGGCGAGGTCGAGGTGCTCGCAGAAAAAATGACGACGCCACTCTGCTGATGCGACGTTCGCGATGAGCGGGGCGAGGCTGCGGCCTTCGTAGGAGGTCGGTGGCTTCACGCCGGCCCAGTCGAGGAACGTCGCGGGCAAATCGACATTGAGCGCCATCTGATCGAGGACCCGACCGCGCTGGGCTTTCGGCAGGCGCGGGTCGTAGATGACGAGCGGGACGCGTAGCGCTTCCTCGAAGTGCGACCACTTGCCCTGAAAGCCACGGTCACCGAGATAATAGCCGTTGTCGGCGCTATAGACGATAATGGTGTTATCGGCGAGGCCGGCGCGTTCGAGTGCGGCGACCACGCGACCGACGGCGCGGTCGATACCACTGATCATGCGAAGGTAAGCGCGGACGTTCGTCTGATATTTTTCCGGCGTGTCGTAGCTCCAGAAAAAGCGTTCACGATTGATCGATTGTTTCAGGAAATCGGGATGGCGGTCGTAAATCGCCGGATCACTGAGGCGCGGAGGAGCGATGGTGCGGTCTTCGTAGAGCCCATCGACGGACGGCGGCCACGGGTAGTGTCCAACGCCGGGGCGACGGTCGTTGTCCTCGGCGTGCGCGGCGTTGAACCAGAGATTCAGGCTGAACGGCTGACCCTTGGGCTGCGTTTGGAGAAACTCGATGGCGCGATCGGCGACGAGATCGGTTTCATGCCGCGTCGTACCGTCAGCCTGAGGTTTAAGGTAGGGATTCCGGCCGATGGCTTCGTAACGATCGAACTGGGCGGCGGGGTTAAAGCCGGACGGGGATTGCATGTGCCATTTTCCAAAATGACCGGTGCGATAGCCGGCGGCGCGGAGCTGCACGGGGAAAATGGTGCCGAGGGCGGCCGGCGTCACTCGAGGGATAGCGTCGCGTTGCGCATGCGAGCGCGCCCACTGGCCGGTGAGCACGACGGAACGGCTCACCCAGCACACGGCTGTCGTGACAAAGGCATTACTAAACCGCACGCCATCTTGAGCGAGCCGGTCGATGGTCGGCGTCTGCACAATCGGGTGACCGGCGACACCCAGCGTGTCGTACCGCTGATCGTCGGCAAAGAAGAAGACGATGTTGGGCGGCGGGGGGACTGCGGCTGCTGCGCTCAACGCAAGACCGAGCGCCGCAAGGGCAGGAAGCGCGAGGAATCGGGGTCGCATGGGAATACGGGGCACGATTGCGGATCAGGGCGCCCACATCGTTTGCGCGGTGCGACCTTCGGGGCGCCACCACGCGTCGAGCTTAGCGGCGAGTGCGGCGACGACGGCAGGATTCTGCGCGGCGAGGTTTTTATTCTCGTGCGGATCGGCGAGGAGATCGTAGAGCTGCGGGCGTTTTTCGTCGCGGGGGTTCGACGAGGCGTAGCGCGCGCTGACGGCGCCGTCGTAGGTGAGCAGCAATTTCCATTTTCCTTCGATGACCCAGCGGTAGACGAGGCTATCAGCGGGGCGATCGATGTTGGCGATGTCATGGGCAAACGTCTCACCATACGCGATGGTGCGCGGCGTCGGCCGGCCGCTCTTCAGAATCGGCAGGAGGTTGTAGCCGGGGAGATTCTTCGGCGCAGGGACTCCAGCGGCGGCGAGCGCGGTCGGGACAATATCGATACTGGAGCCGAGTTGGTCGCCGCGATTGCCGGGCTGAATCACGCCGGGCCAGCTGAAGAACGTGGGCTGGCGGATGCCGCCTTCGTTGGCGGTTTGTTTCGAACGCGGGGCGTAACCGGCGGCGTTATCCTGCTGGATCCAGCCGTTGTCGCCGATGTAGACGACGAGCGTGTTGTGCGCGAGACCCTTGGCCTCGAGGCGGGCGAACAGTTGGCCGCAAGTCTCGTCGAACCACTCAACCATCGCGTAATAGCGGGCGATGTGATCCGAGGCGATGCCCTTGGCCTTGTATTTCTTGAAAAGGTGTTCGGGTGGCGTGTGCGGTGTGTGGGGCAAAAACGGCGCATACCAGACGAAGAACGGTTTCTTCTCGGTGGTGGCGTGATCGATGAAGTCGAAAATCGGCGTGAGCCCTTCGCGCCCAATTTTGAGTCCGTCGTCGCCGTGGCGTCCGCCGGGATTCGGAAAACCGCGCGTCATACCGTGCGTGAAACCGCCGCGTTGGGAACTGCCTTCCCACCATTTTCCCGATTGGTGGCTGAGGTAACCCTGCTCGCCGAGGAGCTTCGCGATCGACGGCTGACGGTAAAACTGCGCGATGAGTTTCTCGCGCAGCGCTTCGTAGGCGGCGGATTCGCCGGGCTGCTTAGCCGCTTTTTCAGCCTTCGTCGCTTTGGGGGCCTTGGGGGCGCGGGGCGGAGAGTCACTCAGCAGCGCGGGATCGTTGCCGCTGATTTTGTGTTGGTGCGCGTAGAGGCCGGTGGCGAACGTCGCGAGCGCGGGACGACAAAGGGCAGTGGGCACGTAGCCGCGCGGGAAAACGGCGCTGCGGGCAGCGAGCTTGTCGAGGTGGGGCGTCTCGATTTGTGGGTGTCCCATAAAGCTGTAGTCGGTCCACCCGTGGTCATCGGAGATGATGAACACGATATTGGGGCGTGAGGGCTCGGCGGCGAACACCGCGGTGCCGGTGCAGAGAACGGCGAGGGCGAGAGCGGGAAAAAACTTCATGGGAGGGCGAAGGGCGAAAGCGCGGAGATTATTTCCGCAGGGTGAGGTTGACGCGGCGCACGTCCATCACGGAAGCACCGGGGATCTGGAGGGCGCGCAGCGTGAGCGGGCCGCGGCCTTTTTCCAACCGCACGGTGCCGAGCACCAGGGGTCGAAAATCCTTCATCTGCGACTCACCGGCCGGACGCGGGAGTGTGTCCTGATTCGTGTAGAGGGGCGGATCCCAGCCGGGGGCGACTTTGCCGGTGAGTTGGGCGGTCTTGAAACTGAGCTCGATGGTCGCGCCCGCATCGGGCACGCGGCACGTATAGTCGATCGTCACGTCGTAGGTGCCGGCAGTATGGACGTCGATGTCCCAGGTGATGCGGTCATCAGTGGTCTTCCAATTCACGAAGTAAGAAGAGTTCGGCGCGTTGCTGCTCCGCTTGACCCCGCCGTGCGGCACGCCATCGCGTGCGGGCAGCGGACTCCAGGGAAACTCCGTGTAACCCACGGAAAAACCACGGTCGTCGGGGATCACATAGTTGTCGGCCTTACCTTTATTTTTCCCCTTGTTGCGCGTCGCCTCACTCACCGCAGGCGGAGTGCCCCCGAGCACATCTTTGCGCCAAGCCAGGACGGCGGTGGACAGTTTTTCGGCGACGGCGGCCTGCTCGGTGGTGACGTCCTTCGTCTGACCAGGATCGGCGACCATGTCGAAGAGCACCCCGCGACTGTCGAGGCGGTGGGTCTGCGAACGTGCGCTGACCTGGCCGTTTTGGTGGTTAAAGATAATGCGCTTGGGCAGCGACGGCGCGGTGCCGAGCAGCAAGGGGGAGAGGTCGACACCGTCGAGGGGCTTGGTGCCGACACGCGGCACCCCAGCGAGCGCGGTGAGCGTGGGCAAGAGATCGATCGCGCCCGCAATGTCGCGAATCATCGCACCGGGTTTGATCTTCCCCGGCCAACGCACGAGGAGCGGCGAACGCACGCCGCCTTCATCGACGGAGCCCTTGCGCCCCTTCATACCGCCGGTCCAACGAAAACTGTTGGGACCATTGTCGGAGAAATAAATCACGATGGTGTTTTCGCGGAGGCCGAGTGTATCGAGTTTACGGAGCACGCGGCCGACGTTGCCGTCCTGGTTTTCGAGCATCGCATGGGCGCAACGCGTATGATCGGCGTCTTCCAGCGCGGGATCGGTCGCGAACTGTACGAGCTTCGTATCCTTGAAGTTTTTCCAGTTTTTCTCCGGTGCGGCCCACGGTGAGTGCGGGGTGGAAAACGGAATGTAACAGAGAAATGGTTTCGCGCGGTTGCGCTCGATGAAGTCGAGGGACTTGTCCGTGCAAAGATCGACGATGTAGCCGCTCTCGCGGACCATCTTGCCATTGTGCTCCAGCGGTGGGTCGAAGTATTCGCCCCAATGACCGGACGTGTGGCCGTAGTATTCGTCGAAGCCGCGGGCCATCGGGTGATAAGGCCACTGACTGCCGTTGTGCCATTTGCCGAAGGCCCCGGTGGCGTAGCCGCGCGCCCTAAGGGAGTCGGCGAGGGTTTTCTCGTCGGTGTTCAGACGTTCGAGTCCGGTGGAAACGCCGCGCACGCCGCCGCGAGGATGGTAGCGGCCCGTGAGAAACTCGGCGCGGGTCGGCGCGCACACGGCGCACACGTAGAAGCGGTCAAACTGAGCGCCGTCGCGACCGATGGAATCGATATTCGGGGTGCGCGCGAGTTGGTTGCCGTTAATGCCGTAGTCGCCCCAACCGGCATCGTCGGCCAGGAAAACGACGATGTTCGGCGGACGCGATGGCGCGGCGGCGGTGAGGAGTGCGACGGGAGCGAACAGCAGCCCGGCGAAGGCGAAGAGGGAGCGTAGAGACATGGAGGACAGGATGGGGAGAGGGACTATTTTTTCTGCTTCGCCTTTTGAGCGTTGGACTCAGTGGAGCCCGGGCGGATTGACGCACGGCCATTCGGCTTGGTGTCGTCGTAGGTGGGATTGGCGGTCGGAAATTTTGCGCCGACGGTGCGCTGCCAGGCGGCGAGCTCGGTGCGGAGCGCGACGACGCGGGCAGGTTCGCGGGCAGCGAGGTCGGTGGCCTCGCCGAGATCGGCGACGACGTTAAAAAGTTCGAAGCGGTCGTCCTCGAACCAGTGGATGAGTTTCCATGGGCCGCGGCGGACGGCGGCGGCGGGGGCCCCGCCTTGATTCCCGTAGTGGGGATACTGCCAGAAGATCGCACGGTCCGGCGCGGTACCGCCGCGGAGAATCGGCACGAGGCTGACTCCGTCGAGAATCTGACCCGGGGCGGGTTTCGCGCCGGCGGCTTCGAGGAGTGTCGGAAAAAAATCCGGGCTCGTGACGGGCGCGGCGATCACGGAGCCCGGTTTCACCGTACCCGGCCAGCGGACGAGGAGGGGCTCGCGGATGCCGCCTTCATACATCCAGCCCTTGCCACCGCGCAGCGGCAGATTGGAGGTGGGCCAACCTTCGCTCGTGGAGAGACCGCCGTTGTCACTCGTGAAAATGACAATCGTGTTTTCGGAGAGACCGAGGGCGTCGAGTTGCGCGAGGACTTTGCCGACCGCGAGGTCCATGGCCTCGACCATGCCAGCGTAAACCGCGTGGTCCTGCGTGAGGCGGACATCGCGCTCCCCTTCCCGCCCCCATTTCTCTGTGAGGCCGAGGCGCGTCCGCTTGTCTTCATATTTCTTTTTGAGATCGGGGCGCGCCATGAGCGGCGTGTGGACGGAATAGAACGGAAAGTAGGCGAAGAAGGGGCGGTCTTTGTTTGCCGCGATGAACGTGGCGGCTTCGGTCGCGAGGCGGTCAGGGAGGTGTTCGCCAGGCGGGCCGTCGGGCAAGCGGGGGTTGTCGTAGGGCGAAAAATATTTGTCGCCGCCGTAGGGTCCGCCCTTGTCGATACCGCCGAGGTTGTGGTCGAAACCTTGATTTTCAGGCCACCAGCCCTGGGGTCCGAGGTGCCACTTGCCAGCGAAGAAGGTGGCGTAGCCGGCGGCTTTCAGTGATTTCGCGAGCGTGGGTGAGTCGAGCGCGAGGCGGTCAGTATAAGCGGCAGGGAGGAGCTTCGTGTTGCGTTTCCACGCCGGTGGTTGCGGGGCACCGATGTAGTCAGTGATGCCGCTGCGCTGCGGCCATTGGCCGGAAAGAATGCTCGCGCGCGTGGGCGAGCACACCGGACAGGCGGCGTAGGCATCCGTGAAGCGTGCGCCCTCACGAGCGAGACGGTCGAGGTGAGGGGTCTCGTAGAACCTGCTGCCGTAGCTGCCTAGGTCTTGGCGGCCGAGGTCGTCGGCGAGGAAGAAAATGACGTTCGGCGGGCGGGGAGCACCCCCCACGGCGGCGGACACCGCCCCAGAGGCCGCGAGCACGAGCGCACTGGAGAACAAAAAGCGGACGAGCGTCATCTTCACTTCTTGGCCTTTCCTTTCTTCGCCGCCGGGATGTCGGGATCGTTCACCGGCCCGGACATGGGCGGGGTTTCGTAGAATTTTCCATCGTCGACGAGACGCGGATCGCCTGTGCGGGTGAGTTCGCCCATCAGGCGCGCTTCCATTTTCGCACGAGCCGCCGTGTAGCGCGGATCGGCGGCGACGTTTTTCGTCTGCTGGGGATCGGACTTAAGATCGTAGAGTTCCTCGCGCGGGCGTTTGCCGTAGATCCAGTTGAAGTGAGCCTTCCACTGGGGATCGTTGCGCATCGTCACAAACCACGCCTTGGTCGGACTGGCGTCATCGTCAGGGAAGGTGACGCGGGTTTCTTCAGTGAGCTCCGCGACCGTCGGCGGATTGGCACCGTCGAGCCGGTAGGGATCGCCGAGTGGCCAACGGTCGGGGCGGAAATTGATGATGTAGAGAAAATCGTGGGTGCGGATCGCGCGTTGCGGATACGGCAGGTAGTCGGCGCGGGCGATTTCAACGTGACGCTCGCGCCCGATGTAGACGGCGTCGCGGGCGGGCTCCACTTGACCGGACTTGGTCGAGCGCAGGAGATTCACGAGACTGCGGCCAGTCATGACGGCGGGCGGTTTCAGTCCGCCCATTTCGAGAAACGTGGGGGCGAGATCGGGCAACGTGATGAGATCGTCGACGACACGCCCGCCGCTCACGCCGGGGCCGCGGATCGCGAGCGAGACGCGAGCGCCGAAGTCGTAGAGGTTGCATTTGCCGTGACCGAACCCCGGCGCGCCGTGGTCGCCGCTGACCACGATGACGGTGTTGTCCAATTCGCCGATCTCGGCCAAGCGCGCGAGCAAGACGCCGAGGGCGGCGTCGACGGCTTGGGCTTCACCGAGGTAGTCGGCGAAATCTTCACGGAGCTCCGGGACATCGGGCAGATACGGGGGCATTTTTCCCTTCAGCGAGTCGGGGTCGATGCCCCAGAGTTTTTTGCCAGAGCCGTTCATCCACTTGCGGTGCGTCGTGGTCGGGCCGAACCAATAGCAGAAAGGCTGGCCGGGCTTTCGGGCAGCGAGGAAGTCGTTGAAATTGCCGCGGACCTCATCGTAGATCGCATTTTTTGCCGCTGCGAGAGGCTGACCCTGCGCGACCATAGCGGTGACGTGGGTGGAAAACTTATTAAACCGACTGCCCGCTTTCTCGTAGGCGTATTTTCCGGCGCCGTAGGGTGCATCGCTCGGCGTGCCGGGGCCCCAGACTTTGTAGGTCTCTCCGAGATGATAGCCGGCTTCGCCCAACAGAAGGGCGTAAGAGGGATTGGAATAATCCCAGATGGCGCCGCGTAAAATCGACGCGCGTCCCGTGCGCCAGAAGTGTTGGCCGGAGAGGATCGCGCTGCGGCACGGCGTGCAACTCGGAGCAGAGACGAAGGCCTGGCGGAACAACACGCCCTCGCGCGCGACGCGGTCGAAGTTCGGCGTCTGCACGGCATCGCTTAGGGTGCCCGGGCCGTCGAGCTTCGCGTAAGCACTCGCGTAGCGCCCCCAATCATCGGCGAACGCGAAGAGGATATTGGGACGTTTCAGTTCGGCAGCGTGAGCAGAGAACGCGAGGTAAACGGATCCGAGGAGGAGGCCGAGCAGGCGCAGATGTTTCATGAGGATAATCAGGGGGCGAGGACAGATTTTTGCGACGGGAGTGAGCGGCGATCATTGACTCTTCGATTTCCGCGCGAGCGGGAAGTCGAGCGATTCGGTGCGCGCGCTGGCGAGCAATTTTTCAAGCGCGGCGGCAACGCTCGGCTGAGCGCTGGCGACGTCCTTGGTTTCACCGACGTCAGTGGCGAGATCGTAGAGTTCGACTGGGCGCCCGGGTGCCCCGCGATAGGCCTTCCAATGGCCGCGACGGACGGCTTGTTGCGGCGCCGCCTCCCAATAAAAGTGATCGCGAAGGACCTGCTTGGTCGGCTGCCCGGTGAGCGTGGGCACGAGGGAGACGCCGTCGAGGCCCGCAGGAATGTTCGCGCCGGCGAGCGTCACGAAGGTGGGAAACATGTCGGCGAAATCGGAGACGAGCAGCGATTCGCTGCCGCGCGCGATCTGGCCCGGCCAACGCGCGATGAACGGCACGCGAATGCCACCTTCGTAGAGCGTAAACTTTAGATCGCGGAGCGGACCGTTGCTGTCGAAGAACTCGGGGTCTTGGCCGCCGGCGGTGAGGGGGCCGTTGTCGCTCGCGAAAATCACCAGCGTGTTGGCGGAGAGTTTGAGTTCATCGAGCAGATCGAGGAGGCGGCCGATGTCGCGGTCGAGGCGCGTGATCATCGCGGCGCGGGCCGCGCGCGGCTCCTTTTGCGCCGAGTACGTTTTGGCGCCGGGAAACGGTTTGGGCTCAGGCCACTTGCCGCGGTATTCGGCGAGCGAATCCTCGGGCACGGCAACCTCGGCGTGCGGGAGAGTAAACGCGCCGAAGAAGAAAAACGGCCGATCTTTGTGCCGGCGGACGAAATCAAGGGTCTCGCGTATAAATAGATCCTGCGAAAATACGGCACGGCGCCCGTCTGTGTTTTCGGGGATCTCGACGCGCTGGCCGTTTTTCCAGAGATAATCCGGGTAGTGCGTATGGGCGTGGGTCTGGTCGATGTAGCCGAAAAACTCGTCGATGCCCTTGGCCGAGGGTGAACCAGTGCTATCGAGATCGCCGAGGCCCCATTTGCCGACGGCGCCCGTGGCATAGCCCGCCTCCTTCAGAGCCGAAGGAAAGGTGCGATCGGTAGCGCGCAACGGGAGTTTGCTGTTGGCGCGAATCGGGGTGTGCCCGCCGTGCAGCCCCGTCATGAGCACGGTGCGCGAGGGCTGGCACGACGGAGCACCCGCGTAGTGTTGAGTGAAACGCATCCCCTCCTGCGCCATGCGATCCAGCCGCGGCGTGCGGATCAGTTTCTGACCGTAGCTGCCGAGGTCGCCGTAGCCGAGATCGTCAGCGAGGAGATAGATGATATTGGGTTTGGGTGCTTGGGAAAACGCGCCGGTGGCCAAAGCCAACACGCACCCGGCGACGAGGGGAAAACGAAAAAACTGCATGGGTTGAGCAGCGACGATGGAGCGGGCGTCACCCGCGGGGCAATCCTCTTTGCCGGGCCGCGGGCGGGCGTCGCCGCGGCGCATGAACCCCAACCCAAAGCTGCTCTGTGGGGCGCTCTGAAAATTCACACCTGAATAGAGCCACGGAAGAAGGCACAGAGGATACGGATCCCAACCACGGAGGGCGCAGAGCACACCGGCGTGATGAGCTCCGTGGGCTCTCGGTCCGACCCCTGGTCACAACCGCAACTGACGGCTGGTACCAAGCAGACCAATACGCCCTTGCGCGTTCAATATTCCGAGAATTTTCCTGGAGGCAGAAGCCTGCTGTGGGCGATTTAGGCGTGGTCCGTCGGCGAAATATGAAATCGCCTGCAAGCAGGCTCCTACCTGCCAGCCGGTTAAGCTCTTCTTAAACGCGCAGGTTGGCCTCAAAACACGTGCTTGATCCCGCAGGTCCAGTTGATGCCGTTGACCTCGTAGAACTGCACGACCGCCGCATTGGCATCGACTTTTTCCATGATGAGGTAGGGTTCGTTGAAGATGTTGCGGGCGGAGAAAAAGAAATTCATCCGCGGCGTGATCCGGTAACCGCCGCCAATGTCGAGGTTGGCGCGGTGACGGTAAAAGCGGGGAGTCGTGAGGGAGATGTTCGAGGGGTAGTTGTCGCGCCAGTTGAGATTCGTGTAGGCGTTCAGCTGGCGGTAACTGTAGCTCAAGCCGGCGTTGATCGAGTGCGGTACCATGTTGGCCTTCGGAATGCTCGCGTAGCTGCGGGTGTAGCTCGCGCGGACGTTGAGACCGCGAAACATCTCGGGAAGGAACGAGAGACTCTGGCTGTATTCGAGCTCCATGCCGCGCACCGTGACGTCGCGCTCGCTCGAGGTGGTGGTGATGAACTGGTAGTTGGAGAGATCGAGCTCACCGTTGTAGCCGTATTCCTGCGCGGTGAGGGTATTGGCAATAAAGAGACCCTTCACGTTGTTTTGGTAAACGTTCGCAGCGAGGATGCCGACGGGCTCGAAGTAGTAGGCGAGGCGGGCCGCAAAGTTCCGGGAGGTCTCGGGCGTGAGCGACGGGTTCGGCAGGCGCACTTGAAACGCATCGTCGTTGATATCCCACACACCGGAAATGTCGCGGAAGGTGGGTCGGCGGATCGTCGAGCTGAACCCCAGCTGGGCGTCGAAGTTCTGGTTGATCTTGTATTTGACCGAGGCGCTGGGGAAATAGTTGTCGTAGCTGCCGACGCGATGGACCTTGGGCTTGGAGAAATACTGATACTTGAGGCCGTCGATCGTCGTCGCGCGTCCGTTGGTCTCGGCGAAGCCGGCTTTCGCGAGTTCGGCCGGCGAACGCGGATCAAACTCCAGAGAATCGCTGGTCGTATCCTCGCGGCGAATGCCGGCGCGGAGAATCACGCGGCCGATCGTCGTCGTGCCCATGAGAAAACCGGCATCGATCGTCTCCTCGTAGTTGCGCCGGTTGCCGATGAAGGCGTTGTAGAAATTCGCGGCGGTGATCGTTTGGGAGAAGGCATTCGGGTTGTCCCGGAAGAAGCCGCCGAGACGCACGAGGTCGGGCGACCACACGGTGCCGCCGCTGATCGAACGGAGGCTGGAATCCGTGTTGGTGGAGCCCAGGTCGAAGTCGAAGGGCGATTTGTAGGCGCCGTATCCGCCACGGGCGGGCGCGCCGTTCAGGGTGTAGCGGAGGGATTCGGTATCGAGGCGGAAGTCGCGGACTTCGAAGCGGCGTTTCACGCCGCCTTTCCAAGCGATCGGCAAAATCTTCGTGGTGCGATACGAGCCGATCAATTCGCCGCTGTAGACGTCGGTCATGGCGTAGCGGCCGTCGTCGATGGTGATCGTGGGATTGGTGAAGCTGGCGCCGTTGTCGATGTCAGGACCGCCGGTCTGGACGATTTTCCAGTCGACGCTCTTCAGCGAGGAGCGCTGCGCTGTGAAGCCGACGCCGGCTGCGGTGGGACCACCGGCATCGCGGATCGAGCCGCGGCGACCACGGGGGTCATACCAGCTGATGGAATTGGAGCCGGCGAATTTGCCTTCGAGGAGGAAATTGCCCGCGCGGTATTCAAACTTCGGTACGGCAGTCATGGTCTGGCCGAGCTTCACGATGGCGGCGGGATTATTGCCCACACTGCCGGCGGTGGTGGCGGTAAAATTGATCAACGGGTCGGTGCCGATGACCGTGCTGCGCGCGCCGGTATTGAAGGTGAGCGAGCGCTGCGGGTTGTTCAAATCAGCATAGTTGTACAGCAGCGTGAGCGAGAGGACGAGGCGCTGGGAGGCCTTGAAATCGGCGGTGAAATTGACGGTGGAGCGGCGATTGGTGCGCGGGGCGTGGAGGACGTTGATCGCAGTAATGACGGCGGGGCGCGGGTCGGCCGTGGTCGACGTGTAATTGTAGGTGGTGGTCGTGCGGGCATTGGCGGAGTAGGCCATCGACTCGCTGACGTTGAGGTTCACGCCGAGGCGTTTGTTGAAGAACACGTCGGAGTAGTCGAGGATGCCGCCGGGGTGAATTTTCCGCGAGAGGCGGTCGTCGGGGCCGTAGGATTCCTCGAAATTGAAACGCGTGGAGAAGGCCGTGAGGTTGGCCTGCGCCGACATCCGGCGACCGGCGCGGTCGAAGGCTCGCTTGGTCTTCAAATTGATCGTGCCCGCGGGCGCGTTGGCGTCGACGTCGGCGCTGATCGTCTTCGACACCTCGATGGACTCCATGCTGGCGAGAGAAACTTGTTCGAAGGAAAACGCGCGGGCGTTGCCGGACGCGCCTTGGTTGGCGTCGGCACTGCCGAGGGAAACGCCGTCCAACGTGACCTGCGTGTATTCGGAATCGAGGCCGCGGAGGCGAATGGTGCGGACCTCGCCCTGGGTCAGATCGAGTTCAACGCCCGGCATGTGTTTGAGGAATTCGCCGACGTTGCCCTCGGCGACATCGCCGAACACGTCCGAAGCGACGGAGTTGGTAATGTTCATGGAATTGCGCTGGTCCATGATCGCCTTCGCGTTGCCCTCACGCTCGGTGGAGACGGTGAACGCGGCGAGTTGAGTCGGACCCGTGGCGCCGCTCGCGGGCGCCTGCAGGGTGCTGATCAACTCGAAATCACGCGTGACCGTGCCCTCGGCCGGAACTTGGACCGTGGTCGTGATAGGGCGAAAGCCCGTGTAAGTGACGATCAGTGTCACCGGCCCCGCCGCGATGGGAGAAAGGCGATAGGTGCCGCCGTCCTCGGACGTGATGACTTGGCCCGTCGCATCGACGCGGATCTGGGCGTTACGGAGATACTCGCCGCTGGCCGGACTGAAGACACGTCCGGTGATCGTGCCCTCGCTGGCTGCGCGGGCGGTGCCGGGCAATGAAAGCAGCAACGCGGCAAAAACGAAAATCAGAGGCCGGCCGCATAAACGCGACCAGCCTCCGCAGGGGGGAGCGGAAAACTTCATAGGGCTTTGGGTGGTGGGGGTATTGAAACGAAACACGCACCCCGGGGGTGCGCGAGACGAGAAAGTGGTGGGAGGACGTTGAGGGATGATCACTCCCGAGACCATCCCTCTTTCGATCATTGACGCCGACGATTCCACGCGGGCGGGCACGTCACGGTCGGTCGGCCGGACGAACGGCGGCGTGTCGGAAACTGCCGGTGAGATATTCCGCCCAACCGAAGCGCACCGCCACCTGCCGGAATGGCCGAAATCGAAGGGAGCCCTCCCAGTGCTCAGAACGTGCCCTTGAGGCCGAAGGTGTAGTTGGTGCCGAACATTTCGTATTTCTGAGATACGGAAACGCCGTTATTGAGCGTCAGCATGGAAATGTAAGGCTCGTTGAAAATGTTTCGCACGGAGACGAAAAGGCTCACTCGCTTGGTCAGGCGGAGGCTGCCGCCGGCGTCGACGTTGATTCGGTGGCGAACGTATTGCGTGCGGGTGACGTTGGTGGGTTGGTCATCGGACCAGTTGAGGTTGGCCCAGGCATTGGCCCGATTGTAGGAATAATTCAGTCCGACGCTGGCGGCGTGCGGGGCCATCCCCGGGACGGTGATGTCGGCGTAGTTGCGGGTGTAGCTGGCGCGCGCGTTCAGGCCGTTGAAGGGCTGCGGCAGGAAGGAAAGGCTCTGGCTGTATTCGAGCTCCATGCCGCGCACGACCACTTCGCGCGCGCTGTTTGTGGTCGTGTTGAAGCGGTAGCTGGCGAGTTCGGGATCGGTGTTGCCAAATTCTTCCGCGGTGAGGCTGTTCGTGAGATGAAGTTTTTCCACGTTGTTCTGGAAAAAGTTCACGGCGAAGGTGCCGACCGGTTCGAAATAGTAGGCCAGTCGGGCCGAGAAGTTGTTTGAGGTCTCGGGCTCCAGATTCGAGTTTGGCGCAGCGACGCTCGTGTTCTCGTCGTTCACGACCCAGACCCCGGCGACGTCGCGAAACGTCGGACGGCGGATTGTGCTGCTGTAGCCGAAGTGAAAGTCGAGCGCGCGGTTGAATTTGTATTTCAGCGAGGCACTGGGGAAATAGTTGGAATAGCTGCCGGTGCGGTGCACTTGAGGCTGGGAGAAGTATTGGTATTGGAGGCCCGGGATGGTCGTGGCGCGACCGGCGGCGATCGGATGGCCGGCTGCCCGGACTTCTGCGGCCGAGCGCGGATCGACTTCACGCGCGTCGCTGCTCGTCTCTTCCCGGCGGAGCCCGCCGCGGACGATCACCTTGCCGACCGTGGCGGTGCCCATCAGAAAGGCGGCGTCGATGTCCTCTTCATAGTGTTTCTTGTTCGCGACATTTGCGTTGTAGTAGTTCGTCGCTGTGAGGGATCGCGTAAAATACTCGGGGCGGTCGCGAAACAGCTGGGTGGCCGCGAGCAGGTCGGGGTAAAAGACCTTGCTGTTGGAGCTCGACACCAAGCTCGCGCCGACCGCTCCGAAGTCGAAGTCGAACGGCGAGCGCAGCGCGGCCCACGCCCCGAGCCCGGCGCCGGGGCCGGTGTAGTTGTAGAGGAAGGATTCGCGGGTAATATCGAAGTCGCGGATCTCGCGGGCCGTTTTCACTCCCGCTTTCCACACGAAAGGGATGCCGAGTTTCTTGGTGGCGAGGGACGTCGCGATGTCAGCACTGTAGATCTTCACCCCGGCGTAGCGTCCGTCTTGGGTAAAGATGGTCGGGCTCGTGAAGCTGGCGCCGCTGCCGATGTCCGGCCCGGCGACCTGGCGCACCTGCCAGGCGGCGCTGGTGAGTGAGGAGCGCTGGGCCGCAAACGTAACGCCGTTTGCGGTCGGGCTGCCGAGTTGAAAAAACGAAGCGCGGCGCTGCTGCGGCTCATACGTGCTCTCCGAGTCCGAGGCGGCGAAGCGGCCCTCGATCTGCAGGTTGCCCTTCTTGTATTCGAAACGCGGGGTGTAGGTGTAGGTCGTGCCGAGCTTGGCGACCGCAATCGGGTTGACCACCACACTGCCCGCAGCGGTCGAGGTGAAATTTATGAGCGGATCGGCGCCGATCACTCCGGTGCGGGCTCCGGAATTGAGCGTGAGATTCCGGAAGAAAAACCAAAGGTCGGATTGATTGTAGATGAAACCCAGCGAGAGCACAAGATGCGGGGTCGCCTTGAAGTCGGAGCTGAACGTGACGGTCGAGCGCCGGTTCGTCCGCGGGCCGTGAAACGTGCTGAGCTGGGTGACGACGGCTCGGCGCGGATCGGCGGCCGTAGAGTTTTGGTCGTAGGCCGACGTCGTGTGCGTGATCTCGGAGTAGACGTTGGACTCGCTCAGGTTGAGCACCAGTCCGAGCCGCTGGTTGAGAAAGACGTCGGAGTATTCGAAGATCGCTCCGGGTCGAATTTTTCGCGAGGGCTGGTCGCTTGGCCCGGGCGTCCGATCAAGCGTGAACTCACGGTGAAACGCGGTGACGTTCGTCTGCCAGGAGATGCTTCGGCCCGCCCGGTCAAAGGCACGCTTGGTCTTCAGGTTGATGGTGCCGGCGGGGGCGTTGGCATCGACATCGGCGCTGACGGTCTTGGAGACCTCGATCGATTCCATGCTGCTGAGCGAGACCTGCTCGAAACCGAAAGCACGCGCATTGCCGGCGGCGCCCGTGTTGGCGTCGGCGTTGGCGAGGGAGACGCCGTCGAGGGTGACGGCGGTATACTCCGCACCCAAGCCACGGAGCGAGACGGTGCGCGCCTCGCCCTCGACCAAATTGAGGACGACGCCGGGTATATGCTTGAGGAACTCACCGACGTTACCCTCGGCCACGTCGCCAAACACGTCGGAGGCGACGCTGTTGACGATGTTCATCGAATTGCGCTGGTTCATGATGGCCTTGGCGTTGCCCTCGCGCGCGTTGGAGACGGTGAAAGCGGAGAGTTTGATCGGCGCGCCCGGGTCGGCTGTGGTGGATTCCTGGAGGGAACTGATGAGTTCGAAATCGCGCGTGACCGTGCCGCCAGCGGCGACTTGAACGGTGGTCGTCACCGGGCGGTAGCCAGTGTAGTTAACGACGAGCGTGACCGGACCTGGAGCGATTGGAGCGATGCGGTAGTAGCCGCCGGCTTCCGAGCTGACGCTCTGGCCCGTCGATTCGATGCGGATCTGGGCGTTGCGGAGATATTCTCCGCTCGCCGGAATAAGAACGCGTCCGGTGATCGCGCCATCGTTGGCCGCGCGGGCGGTGCTGAGCGACGCGCCCAAGGCGGTGAGGACAATAATCAGAGGCAGCGCGCGTAAACGCGACCGGCCTCCGCGGTGGGGAGCGGAGAACTTCATAGGGCAGTGGGTGTGGGAGGGTTGAAACGAAACACGCGCTCGGGTGATGCGCGGGTCGAGGAAGTGATGGCATCGCCCCTTGGAATTATCACGCCCAAGGCTATCCCTCTTTCGTGCGGCGGTTGCGACGACTGGAGGTGGGCGGGCACGTCCCTGTGCCCGCAATCAGTGCGACGGCCTCCGATCCCACGCGAGCACAGGGACGTGCCCGCCCACCCTTGCAACCACGCATGGACCGCGCCTGCGCTATTCCGACATTTTGATGATCCCGCGGCGGATCGCCTCGGCCGTGGCCTGCGCGCGGTCGTTCACGTCGAGTTTTTCGAGGATGTGGCTGACGTGGCGTTTCACAGTGTCCTCGGAAATCCCGAGCGTCGCCGCGATTTCCTTGTTGGCGCGACCCGCGGCAATCAGGGCGAGGATCTCGCGCTCGCGCGGCGTGATGGCGGGGCCGAGGCGGAGTGCGGCGAGACGCCGGGCCACTTCGGGCGGCAGCGAACGGGCTCCGCGGGCGACCTGATGCAGGGCGGCGAGCAATTCGCCGCGGGAAGCGGATTTTTGCAGGTAACCGAGCGCGCCCGCATCGAGCGCAGCCTGCACCTCGTCGTCCCGGGCAAACGTCGAAAAAATCAACACGCGCGCCGCCGGATCGAAAACCCGCAGCGCGGCGGTGGCCTCCACGCCGCTCATCCCGGGAAGCTGGAGATCCATCAGCACCACCCGGGGGCGCAGTTGCCGATACGGCGCGACCACCTCTTCACCCCGCTCCGCCTCGCCGACGACTTCGATCGTGTCGTCGAGTTCGAGCGACGCGGCGAGGCCGCTGCGCACAACAAAGTGGTCGTCGACGATGAGCACTTTCAGACGGGAGGAAGAGTCGGAGGACATGGGCGATAGAAAGGTTAACGCGGGAAGCCGTTGCGATTAGGCCGCAGGGGGCGGTGGGGGACTAACCGCAGCGACGTCGGCGGGGCGCAGGGGCACGACGACCGCGACAGTGGCGCCTTTTTGCAGCATGCTGTGCCAGGTGATTTCGGCGCCGATTTTGCGCCCGCGCTCGCGCATGCCGGCACAGCCGAAGTGCCCGCGTTTACTCTCGAGCGCGGTCGCGGCGTCGAAGCCGCACCCGTTGTCCACGATCCGCATCGTTAACTGATGGGCTGTGGATTCGACCTCGACGGTCACATGCGTGGCGCGGCCGTGCTTGCGCGCGTTGTTGATGGCTTCGCGGGCGATCATGCGCAGGTCGTGCACGGTGCCGGCCGGCAAGCGCGGGAGCGTGCTCGCCGCGGTTATGCGCACGAGCACGTCGTCATCGGCGTTGGCCCGCACCGCGACCGACTCGAGGGCGGCGAGCAGGTCGCCGGCGGTCTCGGCTGGATCGCGCAGATCGGAAATCAAGTCGCGGGTTTCGACTTGGATGCGCGTGACCAGATTGCGGGACGCTCCGATGAGAGTTTTCCCTTTCTCATCGGCCACGCGCGTCGCCAGAGCATCGAGCCGCAGGCTCACGCCGGCGAGTTCTTGTTCGAGCGTGTCGTGAAACTCGCGGGCGATGCGGTGGCGCTCCTGCAACGCCGCCTCCGACTCGATGCGGTGCCGCAGCGCGGCGGTTTGACGCCGAACCTGACGGCGCAAGATCGCGATCCACCCACCGGCCAACAGCGTCACGCCGGCGAGGGCGGCCAGCACGGTGCTGAGTCGGCGGGGCGTCCACCACGAGGGAGTTCGCAACACCTCCAGTCCGGCTGGCAACACCGCCCGCAAACTGACCAATCCCGGGTCGCTGCGAAATCCCGGGCCGAACACGGCGGTCTCGACCTGGAAAATTCCGGTGAGGCGGACCAACGCGCCCGCCATCGGGACCAGGGCACCCTCGGGCACGCGGGCTTGAAGGGTGCGCTGATCGCCCTGGAGCAACAAGGTCGTGCCGTCCTCGGCTTTGAATGAATCACGCACCGTGCCAACGATGCGCACCAACCGCCCGTCGTGCCTGCCGGGGTAAGGATCGCCGCGCAGGCCATAGAGCTCGTCGAGTGTCGCGACATCCAGAGGGGCGGGCGCAGGTCCGGGCGTGCGCCCGAGGACCTCGGCATCCACGACCGAGGCACTGAATCGTTCCATCGAAGGGAATCCGACGACGGTCACCCGGTCGCCCGGCGTGAGCGGAGTGGGCTGGCCCAATCGCACGGCAAACGCCATCGCCCCTTGCTCAAGAAAAACCTGATCGCGGCCTAAGGTGGCCGTGACCACACCGTCGAGCCGCACCCGCTGCTCGCCGAGACCGGTCACGCGAAACGCGAGCAGATCCTCGGCCGAAACCTGCGGCGCTTCGGCCGCGGGTGGCGCGGCGGACACCACCACGACGTCGCCCCAATCAATCACGCGAACGTGGGGCTGCACGAGTTGCCGGCGCGGCTTGTTAATCAGCCCGGCGGCAAGTCCCGTAATGCGCACGCGGTGGTCGACCAGCGTTTGCTCGGAGCCCGGCGAATCTTCGATCCGGACGTCAATGACCCGCGATCCCATCGCGAGTCGGAGCAGACTCTTCCCCGCATCGACCGGCTGCACAGAGCGCACGATGCCCTCAACCGTGACGCGCTGGTAGTGATAGCGCCCAAAATAGAGGTCGTCG
>CAMCHO010000054.1 GCA_945874455.1 Opitutus sp. GAS368
CGCAGCGCGGTGTTGTAACTGTCGAAGTCGGGAAATTGTGGCGGGCGCGGTCCCGGCGCGTCACGTTGGACTGTCCCCACGACCACCGCGCGCGACGTATCTTCCTCGCCAAAATCCCAGCGCGCCACCGGAGCCGCCACCACGGCCACGCCATTTAACAAGAGGAACGGAACGAGCAGGCGAGGCAGCGGTTTCATCGTGGGGTGAAATAAGCGTTGAGTGGGGGGGGCTCGTCCGGCGAGCAAATCGCCGAACGACGCCCTACCAAAAGACGGTTCCTCCGCGGAACCGCGAGCGGAAACATCCGTCCGCTCGCAAGTGGCCAACGCGGCCAAACTTCCTCGCTCCGCCCCGCACTCCGTCGGCCCGACGTCAACCGCCACCGCTCAGGCCGGGAGCAGCGCCCCGAGTCCCAGCGCCCACGTGTTCTGGCCCAAGAAGCGCGCCTCGTCACCGCCGTGCAACACCACGGCGCGTGGCACCTCGCCTTTGCGGGTGAACGCCGCCTGCCACGCCCGCGTGCCCCGCAGATCCTCCGAACCGATTTTCTTCGTGGCCTTCACTTCGACACCCACGAGCTCACCTCCTTGCTCCAGCACGAAATCGATCTCGACATCGCCCTCGCGCCAATAGTGCACGCGCCTTCGCGGATCGAGCGCGGCCCAGCTCTGCAAAGTCTGAAACACCGCTTGCTCCAACCAAAACCCCGCATCGGGGCGCGTCGCCACTGCACCCGGCTTGACGCCCGCCAACCACGCGGCGAGGCCAGTGTCGCGCCACATGAGCTTGCGCGCTTTCGCGGCAGATTTCCCTGCGCTGCGCTGGTAATTCTGCAAACGCGCGATCTAACACCCCGTCTCCAACAGATTCAGGTAACGGTGCGCCGTGGGCTGGGGCAACCCGGCGTCACGCGCCACATCGCTCTGATTGAGCGGACGCGCCGTGCGGTGAGCCAGCAAGCGCATGAGCCGCTGAAAATCCACGAGGCTGCCCACATTGCTCAGCTGCCGTAGATCGCGCTCCAAATAGGTCTGCACGTAACCAGCAAACCAGAGATCGCGCGCCGCGTCGTCCTCCGCTTTCAGTGCGTCGGGAAAGCCACCTCGCACCACCCACGAGTCCCACCGGCACCGTCTCTCCGGCCAATCGGCGGCGGAAAACTTCGCCGCAAATAACGCGTCCTGGCCGGTCGCCGTCACCGCCTCCCCGGACCACTCCGCCGGACAGAACGGCGGCAATTCGAGATAGATCGCGCGCCTGGCCAGCGATTCGGCTACGGTGCCCATGAGCGAAAGATTGGCCGAGCCCGTGAGCAGGAGCGAACCCGCCTTGCGCGCCGCATCCACGCGCCGTTTCACCGCCAGTAAGAGCGCCGGTGCACGTTGCACTTCGTCGAGCGTCACGGGCAGCTCCGCGAGGAGACTGGCCGGATCCCGTTCCGCCTGGTCCCACACCGCAATGTCGTCGAGCGTCAGGTAACGCCGCCCCGGCGTCAGGAGATTCGCCAACGTCGTCTTGCCCGTTTGCCGCGCCCCGGTGACCACCACGACCGGCATCGCGCGCAAGGCCCGGGCCAGCAAAGGCTCCAACCAGCGTCTCAGATTTTTATCCACGCCGTGAATAGTTTCTACTCACGCGATGAATAATAACTAAAAAACCACTCTGTCGGCGGCGCGGACCCGTGGCGTCAGAGCGGGCGGTGCCGGCCACGAAAAAAGCCCCGGCACGGGCCGGGGCTTTGTTTCGGTCAATGCGAAATCGGCGGCGCAGTTCAGCGCAAAAACGCCTCGTGCAAACCGCCGTCGACGGTGATGACTTGGCCGGTCGTCTTGCTGAGGCGCTGGCTCACGAGGAGGAAATAGGCCTCGGCCTGATCCGCGGGGGTGATCGGCGACTTCGTCAACGTGCGGTCGGCGTAGAATTGGGCCAACTTTGCGACGAGTGACTCGGTCTCCTCTTTCTCCGTGTAGGGGATATTGTATTTCGCGAGCGAGCCGATGACGCGGTCGCGCGGGAACATCGCCGAACCCTTCACGACCGTCGCGGGGGCGACGCCGTTGACGCGCACGAGCGGGGCGAGCTCGATGGCGAGTTCGCGCACGAGGTGATTCGCGGCGGCCTTCGAGCAGTCGTAGGCGACCGAACCTTTTTTCGCCACGACGGCGTTGGCCGAAGTCGTGAGGACGAGATTGCCGCGCAGCCCCTGCTTCTTCCACGTCTTGGCCGCTTCGTCGCCCACGAGGTAGGCACCGGTGACGTTGATCGCGAAGGTCACGCCCCATTTGTCATCGGGGATGTGGCCGGTCGTGTTGCTGGGGACGAAGATGCCGGCGGTCACACAGATCGAGTCGAAGCCGCCATAGGCAATCGCGACATCGTCGAGCATGCGACGGATACTGGCGCGGTCGGTGATATTAGCGCCAAGACCAATGGCCGGGCCGCAGTTGGACAAGCCACTGCCAGCGACGCCGATGCCGGCGCCGTATTTCGCGAGGAGCTCGTTGGCGGTTTCCTGGGCGGCGGCTTCGTTGAGATCGACGCACACGATGTGCGCGCCCTCTCTCCCGAGGCGGTGCGCGGTTTCCTTGCCGATGCCGGAGCCGGCGCCGATCACGATCACGACTTGGCGCGCCAGTTCCTTCTCGGCGGGCATGCGCTTGAGCTTCGCCTCTTCCAGCAACCAATACTCGATGTCGAAGGCCTCCTGCTGTGGCAGCGCGATATATTTATCGATGGCCTCGGCGCCGCGCATGACTTCGACGGCGCAATTGTAGAATTCAGCGGTCACGCGGCTCTCCGACTTGTCCTTGCCCCACGCAATCATGCCGAGGCCAGGGATCAACACGACGGTCGGATTCGCGTCGCGCATCGCCGGCGAGTTGGCGTGTTTGCACTTGGCGTAGTAGGACGCGTAGTCCTTGCGGTAACGCTCGATGCCCGCGGCCAGTTTCTCGCGCAGCGTGGGCAGGTCTTCGGTCTGCGGATTCCAATTCACGTAGAGCGGCTTGATCTTCGTGCGCAGGAAATGGTCGGGGCACGACGTGCCGAGTTCGGCGAGACGCGCCGCGTCCTTCGAGTTAACAAAACGCAGGATCTTCTCGTCGTCCTGCACGGTGCCGATGAACCGCTTCTCGCTCGAGACGAGCCCGCGGAGCGCCGGGAGTATCGTCGCAAAGTTATCGCGGCGTTTCTCCGGCGAGAGTGACAGGTGTTTTGCACCGCCGAAAGCCGTGCGATCGCCGCCCTTTTCCGCATATTTTCCCTCGATGTAGGCCGCCGCTTTTTCAATGAAGCTGAGCGTGTCGGTGTAACACTGTTTGTCGTCGTTGGCCCACGAAATGAAACCATGCTGGCCCATCATAATCGCGCGCGTCTTCGGATGCTTCTTCGCGATTTCCTGCATCGCGAGGCCGAGTTCGAAGCCGGGGCGCATCCACTTCACGTAGGCCATGTCGCCGCCGAAGATTTCCTTCGTGAGTTTCTCGCAACGGGCCGACGCCGCGATCGCAATGATCGCATTCGGGTGCATGTGGTCGACGTGTTTGCCGGGCAAAAACGAGTGCAGCGTCGTGTCGATCGAGGTCGGCCGCGGGTTGAGGTTGAACGTCGCGTGCGTAAACATGCCCACCATGTCGTCCTCGGCCTGCGACTTGAGACCGTGATCCTTGCGCGCCGCATAAAGCTTCTGGAGACCGAGCAGTTTGGTCTGGTAGAGCGACGAAAAATTCTCGCGCGTGCTGGTACGCAGATCGCCGCCGGAACCCTTGACCCAAAGCACGGGGGTCTCGGCGCCGGTGAGCGGGTCCTTTTCGGAGATCTTGGACGACGTATTGCCGCCGCCGGTATTGGTGATGCGCTGATCGCTTCCGAGGATATTGGAACGGTAGATCAGGCGGCTGACCGGATCGAGCGATGCGGCTTTGGCGTCGTCCCAGAGATAGTTAACAAAGTTGTAGGTAGGCATGGTTGAAGAGAGAATCGGAAATTAAAAACGAATCGCGCAGGCGACGTCAAAGTCAGTCGCGTCATACACGTCGAACGGTCTGAGGCAGGGGCTTGCTGAGCGCGCGTTCGTCGAGCTGGACGGCGGTCACGCATCAGCCGCGCGCAACAGCGCGGGCGTCAAAACGGTGCTTCCGGGTTCGGCCCGCGGACGTCGAGCAGAGCACCGGCGCTGGCGACCATTCACCCACGCTAGGCGGGATCCAGCAGCGCCCCAGCACCGGATCTGAAGCCAAGCTACCCCGCCTTCACCTTCGCAAACGTGTCCTGCAGCGCGCGGGCCGAAGCTTGGAGTGCTTGGTGTTCTTTCGGCCAGAGTTCAACTTCGAGGTGGGCGAGCGCACCGGCACGACCGACCACCGTGGGCACACTGATCGCGACGCCGCGCAGGCCGTAGGCGCCTTGTTGCACGGTGGAAACGGGGAGCACTTGGCGCTTATCGTGCGCGATGGCGTGGACGACTTCGGCGATGGTCAGGCCGACGGCCCACCCCGCCCCACCCTTGCGACGAATGACTTCGGCGCCGCTACCTTTGGTGCGCTCAAAAATCTGCGACTGAAACGTCGGCGTGCAGCCAGCGATCTTGGTGAGTGGCAGGCCAGCGTAGGTGGCCGCCGACCAGACGGGAAACATCGAGTCACCGTGTTCACCAAGAATGAGCGCCTTCACTTGCGTCGGAGCGAGTTTCAGATCCTGCGCGATCAACGAACGGAAACGCGCGGTATCGAGCATCGTGCCGAGGCCGAGCACCTGTTGCCACGGGAGGCCCAGTTTCGCGGCGGCGAGTTGCGTCAGAATATCGACGGGATTTGAGACGACAAACACATGGGCATCCTTGCGGAAACCGGCCCCCTTCATGCTCTCGAGAATTCCAGAGAACAGCGCGACATTGCGGTTGATGAGATCGAGGCGGGATTCGTCGGGCTTGCGGCGGAGGCCGGCGGTGATGACGAAAATATCGCTGTCCTTCGCGCGGGCGTAATCACCGGCGTAGATGCGTTGATCGGCGATGGACGAGGAGCCGTGCAGGAGGTCGAGCGCCTCACCGTCAGCCATGTCGGCATTGGCGTCGAGGATCTGGATTTCGGATACGATGCCGGCGCATTGGAGTGCGAAGGCGGCGTTGGAACCGACGCGGCCACCGCCGCCGATGATGGAGACTTTCATGGTGATTGGGGGAGGAGGGAGCTGGCTCGCGATGGTCGTAGAAATCGCCCGCCAGCAGACTCCTCCGAGTAGCGTTATTTCGCGTTAAGTTGCTTCAGGATTTGCTCGGTGATTTTCGCCACGATTTCTTCGATCTGCGGATCGCGCGGCTCGGAGGCCGCTGCGTCGTTTTTCGCGGGTGCGGCGCAGACCACGCCGGGACGGAAATCGGCGCTATCGCAGAGTTCACATTCCTTGAGACCGGCGCGGGGATCGGGCATGCCGAGCTTTTGGCGGAGATCGATGAGCTCTTTCGCTTGGCCGCCGGTGAAGCGGTGCAAGCCGCCACCCAGGCCGGCGGCGATCCACACGGTGCGGCAGTAGGAATCAATGTTCTCCATCTTCCAGTAGGCGTCCTCGACGTCTTTGCCCCAGCAGATCACCCCGTGATTTTGCATGAGCACGGCTTGGTGGATTTTCCCAACCTCACCGACTTCGTCGGCGTTGGCGGGAGTGCCGGGCGTCTGGTATTTTGCGACGCCGATTTTGCCGAGAAAAACTTCCGCTTCGGGAATGAGACACGAGGGAATATTAACGTTGGCGATCGCGAAAGCCGTCGCGTGCGGCGGATGCGCGTGCACGCACGATTTCGCCGCAGGTTGGCGCTTCATGATACCAAAATGCGTCTTGGCCTCGCTCGTGCGCACACGGGTGCCGGCCAGCTGATTGGCATCGAGGTCGACGAGGCACATGTCCTCGGGCTTCATGAAGCCCTTGCAGATGAGCGTCGGCGTGCAGATCGCGAGATTGTCACCGACCCGCACGGTGATGTTGCCGCCGTTGCCGTCGGTGTAATCGCGTTGCCAGAGGCGACGGCCCATCTCGCAGATGCGTTCCTTGATGACCTGAATCGCGGGCGAATTGAAAAAGCGCTCGATCTCAGCGGGCGTTTTCGGGTCGGAGCCGGGCGTCCACTTGAACTCGTAATCGGGAATGCTGGGCGCAGCGGATTTCTTGGGCGCGACCGACGCCGCTCCCTTCGCTCCGGCGGAGGGAAGAATCGAAACGCGACTGTGCAGAACATCGCGCGCCGAGGGAGTGAGGATCGCACCGGCGGGCGGCTGCAGACCTTGGCGGAGAAGTTCCTCGGCGTCGCGGGCGGTAATGACGGTAGACATGGGTGACGGAAGTTGAGCGTTGAGAGATGAGGGTTAAGAGCGCCGGAGCACGAATGGATCGAGCGATCTCAGACCGGCGGCGTGTAGAAAACCTGGTCGATCAAGGCGGCGTTAAACGCGTCGACGGGGGTGGGCTGGTCGAACGGCGCAGTCGCCTCCGCCCCTTCGGTGAACGCGATCACGTGACCGACGCCGGCCCCCAGATTATCGTAGACGACGAGCGAGGAGCCTTTGGCGAGCGGGAGCATCGGCGCGCCGGCGAACTGCTCCTTGGAGAACGGCTGCACGAGGAGAAAGCGGCCGCCTTTGTAGGCGGGGTCTTGCTGGGAAAGGGTCACGCGACCGATGACGTGTCCGAGGCGCATCTCAGGCGGTCTCCTTTTCGTCGACGATGCCCAACACCAGATTGCGCAGGGGCGATTGCGGATTCTTTACGTGGACGCGCGTGTGCGAACCATCGGTGGAGATGAGCACGCGTTGGTGCAGCCCGGCGCCTTGCGGGTCGATCGCGAGAAACGGCACACCCTCGTCGCGACCGTGCTCGTCGAGCGGCTGACAGATGATCGAGCGATGGCCGGCCAGGCTGGGATGACCCACCGTCGCTACCACCACTCCGTCTACGCGCGCGAGAATCATGGCTTAGTAGATGCGGAGGTTATCGACCATCACGCAGCGGCGCGTGCGCGTAAACGTCTCCGGCGTGGTGATACCCTCTCCAGTCGTGGTGGCGATGGAGTAGCTGAGGTAACCCTCGCCACCGAGGCCGAGGCCGGCGGTGCTGGGACCGTTCTTGACGAACAGCGTCGTGTCCAGCGCGCGCGCCATCTGGGTCATGCGCTCGACGTTGAGCGAGTGGATCACGCACGAGTGTTTGTAGCCGTGCTCGCTCTTGACCGCGGCAGCGATGGCGGCGTTGAAATCTTTTACCCGGACGATCGGGAGCATCGGCATCATCTGCTCCTCCATGACGAACACGTGCTCGGCATCCGTCTCCGCGAAGAGCAACGGGCACTCTGCGGTCACAATCGCGCCCGCGTGTTGCGCGAGCACGGCGGCATCCGCGCCGACGAGTTGGCGGTTAAGCACGGCGTGCGAACAACCGCCGGCGTCCTTGGCATTCGTGAATGCAGACGCGCTCAGTTTCGCAAGTTGCGAGGCGGTGAGCTTGGCCGCACCGGCCGACGCCAGCTCATTCATGAAACGGTCGGCCACCTGCTCGAGCACGAAGACCTGTTTTTCACCGATGCAGAGCAGATTATTGTCGAACGCGGCGCCGGAAATGATGTCGGCGGCGGCCTTCGCCAAATTGCCGGTGCCGTCGACGACAACGGGGGGATTGCCCGGGCCTGCACAGATGGCGCGTTTTCCGGAGGCCATCGCGGCCTTCACCACCATCGGTCCACCGGTGACGCAGAGGAGGCGAACGTGTTCGTCTTTCGTAAGCGCACCGAAAGTCTCGATCGTCGGTTTCTCGACGGTGCAGACGAGATTTTCGATCCCCAGCACGGCGAAAATGGCTTCATTGAACGTACGGACCGCCAACGCCGCAGAGCGCGCACCACCGGGGTGCGGGTTGAAGACCACCGAGTTTCCGGCAGCGACAATGTTAATGACGTTTCCGCTCAACGTGGGAATCGAGTGCGTCACAGGCAGCACAGCACCGACGACGCCGAACGGCGCGTGCTCTTCCATCGTGATCCCGTGATCGCCGCTCATGCCGCGCGGCTGGAGCCACTCGACACCCGGCACGAGCTTCACAATTTCGAGCTTCGCAATCTTGTGTTCGAGTCGGCCGATCTTGGTCTCATCAAACTCGAACTTGCCCCAGACCTTCGCGTTTCGAGTGCAGAGGTCTTTGACAATCTCGACGACTTTCGCGCGACCCGCCACGCCCTTGTTGCGGAGTTGCTCAAACGCGACCTGGGCAGCGGCGCAGGCCTCCTTCACGTCGTCAAATACGCCGAAACGCGGACCGCTGCGGCGCGGCGCCGAGGGAGCGGCAGTGGATTTCGGCTCGCTGGCGCTCGCCGCTACAGGCGCGGCACGGCCGAGGCCGCGCATGACGTCTTCCACAATCGTGCGGATGGCCTGCTCATCGAGGGGGTGATTGGCGCTCATCGTTCGGGACTGCGGTTACTTTTTAGCGGGATAGATTTTCTGATTTAGCACATCGACGGTATCGACGATGCCGACGACGACAGCGTCGACGGGCAGCGTTTTCATACCGCTGGCTTGGCGCGCGGAGCTGCCCTGACAAAACAGGACCACTTCGTCGAGTCCGGCACCTAAGGCGTCGACCGCGACGATGGTGTTGGCGCCGGGGCGGAGCTGCGCGGGATTAGCTTCATCCACGAGCAGCGGCCGCAACACGACGAGTTTACGACCCTTCATCGCCTCGTCCTTTTTGGTCGAGACGACAGAGCCGATGACGCGCGCGAGGAACATGGCTTATTTCTTCGCAGGCGTGGCGACGGCGGCCTTGGGCAAAATGAGCGCGACGTCGTCGTGCGGGCGCGGGATGACCTGCACGCTGACGACCTCGCCGACGGCGCGGGCGGCCTGGGCACCGGCATCTGTGGCGGCTTTGACGGCGGCGACATCACCCGTGACGACGGCGGTGACGAGCGCGTTGCCGACCTGTTTCATGGGACCGACGAGCGTGACGTTCGCAGACTTGAGCATGGCGTCGACGCCGGTGACGAGAGCGGTGAGACCGCGAGTTTCGAGGAGACCGATGGCTTTGGACATAATAGTGGGTGGTTGAGCGTGGCGGGTTGAGTGAAAAGAAAGGGGGAATTCGCGTGAGCTAGCTCGTGGCCGTGATGCAGCGGGCGGTTTCACGGGCGACGACGAGTTCTTCGTTGGCGGGGATGACAAAAATCTTGGTGCGCGCACTCGCGGCGGAAATCTCGCCTTCGGTTCCGCGGAGCGCGGCGTTTTTGGCGGGATCGAGCACGATGCCGAGTTGATCGAGTTGCGCGCAGATCGCGGCGCGAAGGTCGGGATTATTTTCGCCGATGCCGGCCGTGAACACGAGCGCGTCGGCACCGTTGAGCTCGAGCAGAAACGCGCCGATCCAGTGGCGCGCCGAGCGGACAAATACGTCGAGCGCGAGCTGGGCGCGAGCGTTGCCCTGTTGGGCAGCGGCACGGATATCGCGGAGATCATTGCCGACGCCGGAGAGACCGAGGAGGCCCGCCTCTTTCGTCATCTGGCGCTCCGCTTCGGCGAGCGAAAGGCCGAGCGTTTTCATGACGAACGGCACGGCAGCGGAATCAAGATCGCCGACGCGGTTGTTCTGCGGGAGACCGGATTGCGGGCTGAGGCCCATGCTCGTGCCGATGGCGACACCATCGCGAATGCCGGTGACGGAGCTGCTGCCGCCGAGATGACAGGAAATGATGCGGAGGGGCGCGGCCGCTGCGCCACTTGCACGCGGGGGGACCGGAGTCGCGCCGGCTTGATAGAGAACACGCACTCGGTCCGCGATGTCGGAGCGGTCGAGCAACTCGGCGCTACGCTCGGCGACAAACTTGTGAGACGCGCCGTGGAAACCGTAACGGCGCACGCCGGCGTCACACCACGTTTGCGGAACGGCGTAACGCGAGGCAGACTCGGGCACCCACTGATAAAAGGCCGTTTCGAAGAGCGCGACCAGTGGGACGCCGGGAAGTTTTTCGCGAAACCGCGCGATCCCGAGCGCGTAAGGCGGATTGTGCGCGGGGGCGATCTCCTTGAAACCGTCGAGCGCGGCGATGACGCGATCGTCGGTGTCGGCGCGCAGACAACCGGTGAGGTTCTTGCCGAGGACGGTTTTGAAACCAACGCCGTGCAGATCCGCCGTCGTGCGCACATGACCGGCGGTTTGCAGCTCGCCGAGACAATCGTCGATCGCCTTGCCGTAGTCCGTGACGCGTTCGTAGCCGCCCTTGGCCAGCAGCTCGGGCGCGCTGCTGGCCACGCCCGCGTTCGCGTTCGCATTCGCGTCAGTACCGCTGAAGCGGAAAAGACGGAACTTGAACGAGGTCGAGCCGAGGTTGGCGACAAGGATGTTCACCGGATTTTCGATTGGGCGGGCGACTGCCGAGGAGAGGAGCCCGCAGGCGGGCGATTCGACAGCCACGCGGCGAGCGAATCGCCTGCCAGCCGTCTCCTCCGAGGGGCAAGACTCAGTTCGCAGCGGGCTGCGCGAGCCACTTGCTGAGGCCGGCGAGGTCGTCGTGGGGGCGTGGGATCACTTGGACGGCGATGACTTCGCCGACTTTGCCCGCGGCTTCCGCCGCGGCGTCGATGGCGGCTTTGACCGCGGCGACATCGCCTCGGAAAAATCCGCAGACGTAACCGCTGCCGACGGCTTCGTAGCCCGTCATCGTGACGTTGGCGGCTTTGAGAGCGGAATCAGCGGCTTCGATCAGCGCGCAGAGACCCTTCGTTTCAATGAGACCAATTGCTTCCTGTGCCATGGTGGGTGGAAAAGTTGAGTGTTGAGAATGGAGTGTTGAGAGAAGGGAGCCGGATCAACGCGCGGCTCAGAGACCGAGCGTGCGGACGAGTTCAGCGTGCGGACGCGCGATGATATGCGAGCAGACGAGTTCGCCGACGCGCTTGGCCGCTTCGGCGCCAGCGTCGACGGCCGCGCGAACGCTGCCGACATCGCCTTTGACGATCACGGTGACCATGCCGCCGCCGATTTGAATTTGGCGAACGAGGGAGACGTTGGCTGCTTTGACCATGGCGTCGCTGGCTTCGACGCTGCCGACATAACCTTTGGTTTCTACCATACCGATGGATTCATTCATAGTGTTCTAGTGGGTGAGGATGAGGTGGGTTGTGAGTTGCGCGGAAAATTTATTTAAGGAGTTCGACCGGCGTAGCGGACTCGAGCGCACAGCCGTTGCCCTCATCGGTGTCGATGTGGACCTCGAGTTTGAAATCTGGGTGCACCCGGACGAGCATTCGCTCAAAGGTGACGGCACACGGTCCGCCGACGCGCAGGCGCATAAAGTCGCCCGGCTTCACACCGTAAAACGCGGCGTCGTCGGGATTCATGTGCACATGCGGGGCGGCGCGGATGACGCCCTCCTTCATTTCGAAAAACCCCGCAGGCCCCATCAGCATGCAACCGGGCGTCTCCTTAATGAGACCGGACGCGCGGATGGGAATGTCAAAACCCAGGGCGATCGAGTCAGTCATCGCGAGTTCGATCTGGTTGAAATCGCGGCACGGGCCGAGGATGCGGAGATTTGAAATCACGCGACTGCGCGGACCGATCAAGGTAACGGTCTCCTTGGCGGCGAATTGGTCTTTTTGATAAAGCCACTTCATCGGCGTGAGCGTGGCACCCGGGCCGAAGAGCACCTCGACCGCTGCGGCAGTCAGGTGACAATGGCGCGCGCTGACATTGACGAGCAATGGATTCGGGGCCTGAGCCGAGTGCGGGGCACTCTTGCCGAGTCGCCGGTAAATCGCCCGCCGAACGAGATGTTCAATCTCAACGCGATGAGGTGATGGAGGCGGGAGCGACATGGTCGAACGTGGAAGGGATTGACGGGATATCGCCCAAAATCTTCCAGATTGTCAAGGGACACCTTGCAATATCTTCCAGGATCTTCCATGAACTGCCAACCGAATGCATCCCGAAGAGCGACGCGCGAAGATCGAGACCTATCTCCAAGCAGCTGAATTTGCTTCACTGGAGGAACTTGCGCAGCACGTAGGCGCGTCGGTCTCGACGGTTCGCCGCGACGTCGCGGAACTGGAGGAGGGGAAATCCATCCGGCGCACGCACGGGGGCGCCCGCATCTTGCAACCCAAGACGGACGAGTTCGTTTTTAACGTCCGCGACACCCACCACGTTCCGGAAAAAGAGTCGATCGGAGAGGCCTGCGCGGCACTGATCGAGCCGGGCCAAAACGTCATTATCGACAGCGGCACGACCTGCTTTCACGTCGCGAAGCATCTCGGCGAAAAAGTCGCGCAAGTCATCACCAACTCGCTGCCGGTCGCCCATCTCTTCTCGGGGTCCAATCGCCACGAGGTGCACGTCTCGGGCGGCGTGATCTATCCGCGACTCGGCACACTCGTCGGACCCGACGCGGTCGCCACCTTTTCCCGCATGCACGCCGATGTCGCGATCTTGAGCGGCAGCGGAATCGCCGAAGACGGCATCTACAATTCGCACGCGCTCATCGTCGACATCCAACGCGCCATGATCGCCGGTGCGGCCAAGGTTATCTTCTGCATCGACGGCACGAAATTTGAGCGCCGTTCGACGTTTTTCCTCTGCGACTTCGCTAAAGTCGACGTCGTCGTCACCGACAGCGGTGCTCCCGCGGCGCTCGTCGCGACGCTCCGCGCGCGGGGCATCAACGTGGTGCTCGCGGCCGTTGCGCCGCGTCACCCGACGGCCTGATCGGTGGCGCCGGTCGGCGCCATCACGCATCCCGCGAGTAACCAGCCGCAGGGGCGACGCTCAAAACACCGCGTTGTCGACCATCCGCAACTCGTCCACCCAAGCCGCGATCACCAGCATGGTCTTGCCGGATTCAACTTCGCGGGCGCTCTCCATCGAGACGCAGTTGACGATGGAGACATAAATAATTCTCACCCGCCGATGCTGGCCGAGAATGTGCGTGGCCTCGGCAATCAACCGGTCGGGACTGCGGGTGCCAGCGGCGAACATTTCCTTGGCCTTGAACAACGCTTTGCTCAACGCGAGGGACTCCTGCCGTTGGCTCGCCGTCATCTCTTTGTTCCGCACACCCGCCGCCAGCCCATCGGCCTCTCGGACCGTGGGCACCACCACGATTTCCACGTCGAAACAAAGATCGGCGGCCATTTTCCGCACCACGGCGGCGCGTTGGGCGGTTTTTTGGCCGAAAAACGCCTGAGTCGGCCGCACGATCGCGAGGAGCTTGGCCATCATCGTGGCGACGCCGCGAAAATGATTCGGCCGCGACACCCCGTCGAGCGGCTTGCCGGTCGAGTCTTCCGTCACGAACGTCGAATAGCCCCGCGGATAAATATCCTCGGCGGCCGGCACGAACACGCTATGCGCGCCGCACCGCGCACACAGAGCCACATCCTCGGCTAGGCTCCGTGGGTAGTTCGTCAGCAGCTCGTTGGGCCCGAACTGCAGCGGATTCACAAAAATCGAGACGATCACGACCTGCGCGGACTGCACCGCCGCCCGGATCAACGCCTCCTGCCCCGCATGCAACGCGCCCTGCGTCGCGACGAGCGCGATCGTTTTTCCCTGAGCCCTCAGGTCGGCGGCCACCGACCGCATCGCGGACACAGATTCGATTTTTTGCATAAGAGGGGTTCAGTTTTTGGTAACGACGGGCTTGAACAAACCCCGCGCGCCGCGTTTGTTCAAGTTTTTCACCCGCTCCGGACGACCTCCGTCTAAATCCTCACGCGCCTGTTACCACTCCTGCCATGATTCGCATCAACGAAAACTACACCAAGCTCAAGGCCTCCTATCTCTTCAGCGACATCGCCAAGCGCGTGAGCGCCTACGTTGCCGCCAATCCGACGAAGCCCGTCATCCGCCTCGGCATCGGCGACGTCACCGAACCGCTCCCGCCCGTGTGCATCGAAGCGATGCACGCCGCGACGGACGAAATGGCCAAGCGCGCCACCTTCAAGGGCTACGGCCCTGAGCAGGGCTACGCCTTCCTCCGCGAGGCCGTCGCCGCCAACGACTACACCGCCCGCGGATGCCAGATCGACGCCGACGAAATTTTCATCTCCGACGGCTCGAAGTGCGACTGTGGGAATATTCAGGAAATTTTTGCGCAGGATGTGAAGCTCGCGATCCCCGATCCCGTTTACCCCGTCTACGTCGACACCAACGTCATGGCCGGCCGCACCGGAGCCAACATCGACGGCCGCTACCAAGGCGTCACCTACCTCGATAGCACTCCGGCCAACGGTTATGTTCCCGCCATCCCCGGCGTCGCCACCGATCTCATCTATCTCTGCTTTCCCAACAACCCCACCGGCGCCGTCGCCACCAGAGCCCAACTCACCGAGTGGGTCGCTTACGCGAAGGCCAACAAGGCCGTCATCCTCTTCGACAGCGCCTACGAATCTTACATCCGCGATCCCGCGATCCCCCACTCCATCTACGAAATCGAAGGCGCGCGCGACGTGGCGATCGAGTTCCGCAGTTTCTCCAAAACCGCCGGCTTCACCGGCACCCGCTGCGCCTACACCGTCGTACCCAAGTCCGTCCTGGCTTACGATGGGGCCGGCAACACTCACCCGCTCCACGCCCTCTGGAATCGGCGCCACACCACGAAATTCAACGGCGTCTCCTACCCGATCCAGAAAGCCGCCGCCGCCATTTATACCGATGCCGGCAAACAGCAGACGCGCGACCTCATCGATTTCTACCTCGCGAACGCCAAGCTCATCCGCGAAGCCGTCAAGAGCTGGGGCTTCACCTGCATCGGCGGCGACAACGCACCCTACCTCTGGATCAACACCGGTCGTGACTCGTGGGAATTTTTCGACCTCTTGCTCAACCAAGCCCAGGTCGTCTGCACGCCTGGCGCCGGTTTCGGCAAATGCGGCGAAGGCCACGTGCGCATCAGCGCGTTCAACTCCCGCGAAAATGTTATCACGGCCCTCGCCCGCATCAGCGCCGTGCTAAAGTAGGAGCCCGCCGGAAGCGATGCAATCAGCCAACGCTCGCCGATGGGGCGTTGTGCCCACTGCTTGACGCACCGCCACGTTACCCCAAAGGTATAACCAATGAGCACCGCCACCGTGAAAGAGCTGCGCCACGAGTTCCCCCGCGTCTATGCCGCCGCGCGCCGCGCGCCGGTAAGCATTACGAAACAGGGCAAGGTCATCGGCACCTTCGATGCCACTCCCGCGCCGGACTCCAGTTGGGCGCCGCCTGATTTCACCGCCCGCAGCCGCGCCATCCTTGGCGGTAAAAAACGCGCGATCGACATCGTGAAACTTTGGGCCGGGCAAGCCAGCCGGTGAGCGATTACGCCGACACCTCGTTCCTTGTTTCACTGCATCTCGCGATCGACGTAAACCACACCCGGGCGGTGCGATTCGCCCGCAGCTGGACCACGCCGCCGCACCTACCGCTTACCGACTACGGCACCTACGAGGCGACGAACGCTCTGATGCAGCTCGTCGCCCGCCGCCAGCTCTCGCTCACGGAAGCGAGCGCCTTGGTGCGCGAAATCGCGGTCGGCCAGACGACCGGAATTTTCCGTCACGCGGCGCTCGATCACCCGGCTTGGCTGCGCCGCGCGCATGAACTCGCCGCCACGATCACCCCGATCGCGAACGTGCGCGCACTCGACCTGCTCCACGTCGCCGCCGCCCAACTCCTCGGCCGCACGCACCTTTTGACCTTTGACGTGAATCAGCGCCGCGCCGCGCGCGCCGCCGGATTGAGCGCGCCGGAATTGTGAAACGAGCCGGCCCCACCCCCGCCTCACTTATCGAGCCCGACTTTCTTCACCAGCGCTTGGAACCGCGGATCGGACCGCAGTCCATGTAGATCGGATCGACCTTCAGCCAACAGAAAAAGAGTAAAGGATGACGAATCCGGAGAACTCTTGGGAGTACCCCTCGGCAACGACTGTACCGTCTCACTACAGAGCCAATCAACCCTTACCCCGTTATTTTGCGCTCCGGGCAATACCCCCGGCGACATCGTCGCTCAACGCACCCACCGCCTTGCTGAGCTGCGCGACCAAAGCGGCCTCACTCTTGCCATCCCAACGCAGGTCGCCCGGCTTGACGTCGCCGCGCGCGATCACCTTGGGCGCGCTGCCCGTCGTCGCGAGCTCCCAAACCGCACGAAAATGAACGGCCCCATTGGCCCCGCCTTCACAGGCCAGCACGCGCACCACCAGAGTGAAATCGGGATCCCCTTCAGTCGCGCGGACTCCGGCCGCCAGCACCGCTCCCGCCGCACCCCGCCCAACGAGGTCTTCGCGCAACACCCGACCAATCCCCAGCTCCAGCGGCTCACCCCATCGGGCAAATTCACGAAACTCAATCTCGTGTTCGCCGCGACGTACAATGATTGGCTTGGCCTTGATATAGCTCGCCAGCTCCACCTGCCGCAGGTGCACCACCGGGGCTTTGCCGGCCGGTGCTTGCGACGGCGAACTCATCATCGCCGACAACACAAAAAACCGCGTCGGGTCAGGCTGGGCCTGCGGCACCAACGAACACGAACTGAGCAAAAGCCCGCCGGTGACCACCAGCAGACCCAAATAAAATTTTGCGCGCGCGTTCATCGTAGACACTCGGGTGGGCTTCAGGGTGGCAGGACAATCAAATTACTTCGGCTGCTTCTTGCCTGTCAGCAGCGCACTGGGATTCCGCTCGAGAAAATCCGCGAGGCGCGTCACCGCCGCCGCCGCCTCATTCAATTGCGACAACGTGCCGACGACCTCCTCACCCAGTCCACTGTGGGAAGCGAGAAACCTCCGCGTCGCTGTCGCCGCATCATTGAGTGAACTCACCGCTACCTTCGCCTGAGTCAGCGTCTCGGTCAGCTCCTTGCCCACGGGTCCGACGTGCGCGTCAATCTTCGCGACGACTCCGCGCAACTCAGTGATCGCAACGTCGAGATTCACGAAGGTCTTTTTCAATTCCGGCATACTCGCAACTTCCTCCACCTTTTGTCCGGTTTTCTTCCATTGCTCGGCGAGGCCTTTGAGATCGAGTCCGGCTAGTTGCTTGCGGCCATCACCCAACAGGCCGGTGATCTCGCGCGACAGTCCGGCAAAATCTACTTTTTTGAGATTGGCCAGAATTTCACTCGCACTCGACTGAAACGCGGAAATCGCCGAGGGCACCGCCGGCACCGAAACGTATTTCAGCTCCGTCGTGCGGTTGTCGGCGGGATAGTTCTTGGGGTCCAAGAAATCGAGCTCCACAAACAACAGTCCCGTCGCGAGACCCTGCACCCCGAGTTGCGCTCGCAGGCCCCGATCCACCAAGGTCTGCAACTCCCCGCGGTCGGCCACGTCGATCGCCGCACCCTTCGTATCCGTCATCTTGTCCTTGCTGAACTCACACACCACCGAGACGACCGAAAAATTCCGCTTCTCATCATAGCGGACGCCGAGATCGACCACGCGCCCCACGGGCACACCGCGCAACTTCACCGGCGAACCCAGGGTCAGACCGTGGATCGACTCGTCGAAATACACCACAAATCGCTGCGGTTTCGCAAAAAAGCTCACTCCGCCAAACGTCAACAACGCGATCACGGCCAGCGCAAACGCGCCGATGACGAAAGTGCCGATGATGGCTGGGCTGACCTTGGTTTTCACGGATAAGAGGGCGGAGCTAAACGTTTCGCGGGCAACGGGGGAAGACATTACTGCGGCAACACATCTCCCCGGCGCAAAAATTCCGTCACGCGCGGATCACGGCTGCGCACGGCGAGTTCGCGCGGTTTGCCTTCGGCGATGATGCCCTGCTGCGCGCGGTCGAGCATGATCACCCGGTCCGCGATATCGAAAATCGACGCCAGCTCGTGCGAGACCACCACGATGGTCGTCCCAAACGTTTCGCGGATCTGCAAAATCAGCTCGTCGAGCTTCCGCGACGTCACCGGATCCAATCCAGCCGACGGCTCGTCAAAGAAAACGATCGCCGGATCGAGCGCCAACGCGCGCGCGAGGCCCGCGCGTTTCTTCATGCCACCACTGATCTCGGAGGGATAATAGTCCGCGAATCCCCCGAGCCCGACTTGGGCAAGTTTCAACGAGGCGATCTCCTCAATCTCCCGCCGCGAGAGCGTCGTGTATTCCTCGAGTGGCAGCGCGACGTTTTGCCGGAGCGTGAGCGAGGTCCAGAGCGCCCCAGCTTGAAACAACATCCCAAATGTCTTCAACAGGTCCCGCCGCGCGGCCGGGTTGGTCTCGGCAAACGACCGGCCGAAAAACTTCACCCCGCCCGCCGTCGGCGTGTTCAGCCCCACGAGGTGCCGCAATAACGTGCTCTTGCCGCAGCCCGATCCACCGATGATGAAAAATATCTCCCCGCGCGCGACCGTGAAGGACACGTCCTTCAGCACCACTTTCCCCTCGTAGCCACACTGCAGCGCGTGCACCTCGATCGCCGCCGCACTCGCGTTCCCAGCCGCTGGATTGTTATGTTCACTCATGGGCGTTCACAGTCCCAGCGCATTGAATAACACCGCAAACACCGCGTCCGCCACAATGATCAGGAGCAGCGCCGTCACGACCGCCGAGGTGGCCGCCCGCCCCACGCCAGCCGCGCTGCGCTCGGCCTGCAGGCCCCGCAGACAACCCGACAGTCCAATAATAAGACCGAACGCCGTCGCCTTGATCACGCCCGTCGCCACATCCGACAGATCCACGATCGTCAGCATCTCCGCCCAAAACGCCGTCGGCGGAATCGCCAGCGACCCAAACGCCACGAGCATCCCACCGGCGATGCCCAACGCATTCGCATACAAACCCAGCAACGGCATCATCACGCCGAGGGCCAACAGCCGCGGCAGCACCAAAAATTGCACCGGCGGAATGCCGAGCACCTCGAGGGCGTCGATTTCCTCGTTCGCTTTCATGTTCCCCAACGTCGCCGCAAACGCCGCACCCGTCCGGCCGGCGAGCACCACCGCCGTCATCACCGCTCCCATCTCGCGCACCATCGAAAGCCCGATCAGATCCGCGATGTATATATCACCACCGTATTGCCGGAGCACGATCGCTCCCGTGTAGGCCAGCGTCACCCCGACCAATAAACTCACCAGACTCACGATCGGCAGCGCCATCGCGCCACATTGCTGCATCTCGTCGAAACAATCGCGCCACCGAAACCGGCGCGGACTGCGCGCCAGCCTGATCGCACCCAACACGCACTCGCCGACGAAGTGCGAAATCGCCTGCGCTTTGGCCACCGTATCTTGCGTCGCCAACCCCACACTCGACAAAAAACTCGTCGACCGATCAAACGGCACGCTCGTCTCATGCGATGCCGCCAATTGCGACAGCAAGGTGCGGATTTTCTCTGGCAACGCTTCCCCGTCGAAATACGCCCCGCTTCCCCGGCACCACTGCTGCGCCTCAAACAGGAACAGCAGCAGCGAACTGTCCCACTTCTCGACCCCATCCGTGTGCAACCGCACCCGCGCCGGGTTCTGCGTACCCCGCAATTCGGCCCACGTCGGCCGCGCCTCCGTGATCTGCCAGGTGCCTGCTAGCCGTATTTCCATAGCATCGCCTTCGGCCGTCGCCGAAACGCGCGCATTCATGAGGAGACGACTCGCAGACATCTCGTCACTTCACTGGTGACACCCCCGCCCGCCAAATCAAATCTCTGCGCCCACTCCCTTTCATGCCCAATTTCTCCACCATCCTGTTCGACCTCGACGGCACGCTCATCGATCATTTCGCCGCGATCCATCGCAGCCACAGCCACACGATGCGCCAACTCGGCCTGCCCGCACCTACGCTGGCCCACGTTCGCGCGGCCGTCGGCGGAGGACTCGAAAACGCCATCGCCACCCTCATCGGGCCCGCGCGCGTCCCAGAGGCGCTCCCCATTTACCGGGCCTACTGGGACGCGACGATGCTCGACGATGTCGTCCTGCTCCCTGGCGCGCGCGAACTCCTCGAATCCTTGCACGCCCGCGGCACCCAGCTCGCCGTCTTCACTAACAAATTCGGCACGTCGTCGCGCCTCATCTGCGCCCACCTCGGTCTCGCCCCTTTCCTCCACGGCAACTTCGGGGCGAGGGACACCGCTTGGCTCAAGCCCCAACCCGCATTCACCCGCCACGTCCTCAGCCAACTCGCCGCTCACCCCGCCACCACGCTCCTCGTCGGCGACTCTCCCTTCGACATCGCCGCTGCCCACCAAGCCAGCCTCCCTTGCTGGGCCGTCACCACCGGCACCCACACCGCCGACGAACTTCGCGCCGCTGGTGCCGACGCCGTATTCGCCGACCTGCCCGCCGTCGGCGCCGCCCTCGGCCACGCCCCACACTCTTGACCGCCACCTTGATACCTACACCGTAGCTACATGATCAAGACGGCTAAACTTTTTTCCACCGGTGGCTCGCAAGCGCTGCGTCTCCCCAAAGAATTCCGCTTCCCCGGGAAGACCGTCACGCTGCGCCGCACCAAGAGTGGCATCGTCCAGATTCACCCCCACGACGACCTCGAAGAGCGTCGCGCGCGCTTCCTCAAACTCGCCGGCTCCTGCCCCGGTTTGCCCGACGTTCCTGCTCACACCACCCCTGACCTTCCCCGCGAGCGGTGATTTACCTCCCCGACACCAACGCCGTCTCGAATTTCCTGCGGGGGAACAACCCTGCGCTGACGGCGCGGATGCACCAGGAATTCCCCTGCTTGCGCCTCTCTGCGCTCGTAGTGGCTGAACGCGAATTCGGCAGTCTGCACCACCGCTCGGGCCTAAAGTATCGCCGTGCTTTCGAGGCGCTCGTCTCCAGCGTTCCGATCGAGGTTTTGTCCCGGGAAGACGCCGCTCACTACGCCGAACTCCGGTCTTATTTGGAAAAACGCGGTCAAGGTATCGGCCCTATCGACACCCTCATCGCCGCCCAAGCCCTCCGCCTCGGTGCCACCGTCGTCACTCACAACGTTAAGGAATTCTCCCGCGTCCCCGGCCTCCACGTCGAAGACTGGCAGTCCCCCTGAGACTCCGCGCACTTTTCCCCGTGGCCCACTCCACCTCCAACGCACCCGCCGCTACGCTCACCGGCGTGCTCGAACGCATTATTTTCCTCAACGAGGAAAACCACTACACCATCGCGGAATTCCGCCCCGACGAAAAATCCGCTCCCTCTTCCCCCGCTAAGTCCGCCGCCAGCGCAACCCCCGCTCCCCCGCTCCCCGTCGGCCGCGAGCCCGCTAACGCTGCCCCGCCCGCCGCAAAATCCCGCCCCGACCTCGTCACCATCGTCGGCGCCCTCCCGAGCGTCGAATGCGGCGAGACGCTCCAGCTCACCGGCGAGTGGTCGCACCACACCCAACACGGCGCGCAATTCAAGATCGCCGCCTTCACGAGCCAGCTCCCGTCCTCCGTCTACGGCATCCGCAAATATCTCGGTAGCGGCCTCGTCCCCGGCATCGGCAAAGCCTACGCCAACAAAATCGTCGACGCTCTCGGCACCGACACCTTCCGCGTCCTTTCCGAAGAATCCGGCAAACTCCGCGACATCCCTGGCATCGGCAAAAAACGCGCCACCGCCATCAAGTCCGCCTGGGACGAAAAACGCACCGAGCGCGAACTCTACATCTTCCTCCAAACGTACGGCGTCACCCCCGGCCAATGCGTGAAGTTGGTTAAGCACTACGGCGCAAAGGCCAAACCCATTCTCCTCGAACAACCCTACAAAGTCGCCCGCGAGATCGACGGCATCGGTTTCAAAACCGCCGACCGCATCGCCATTAACCTCGGCTTCGCCAACGACGCCCCTCCCCGCCTCGACGCCGGCCTCCTCTACGCCCTCGAGACCCTCCAGGAAGACGGCCACACCGCCTACCGCGAAGCCGACCTCATCGATTACACCGCCGCGCTCCTCGAAACGGATTCCCGTTTCCTCGAAGCCCGTATCGCCGCCCTCGTTACCAACACAGCCCTCATCCGCCATCAACCCGCCGGCGTGGCGAGTCCGCTCCCCGGCTCCAGTCTCATCCAACTCCCCCACAACGACCGCGCCGAAGAAAAAATCGCCGCCGTCGTCGCCCGCCTCACCCGCGCCCCCAGCGGCCTCCCGCCGATCAAAGCCGACGCCGCCGTCGAATGGGCCGAGAAAAAAGCCGGCTTCACTTTCGCCGATCTCCAGCGCACCGCCCTCAAAAACGCCCTCACCCACAAACTCACCCTCCTCACCGGCGGACCGGGGACCGGGAAGACGACCATTTTGCGCGCCCTCGTCGACATCCTCAAAGCCAAGAAAGTCCGCGTCCATCTCGCCGCCCCGACCGGCCGCGCCGCCCAACGTCTCTCCGAAACCACCGGCGGTTTCGCCTCCACGATTCACCGTCTTCTCAAATACGATGCCGCCACCGGCGGCTTCACCGCCAACGAAAACGCCCCGCTCGCCACCGACTTTCTCATCCTCGACGAAGCCTCGATGCTCGACGCCCGCCTCGCTTCCGCCCTCCTCCAAGCCGTCCCCGCCCGCGCCCACCTCCTCCTCGTCGGCGACACCGACCAACTCCCCAGCGTCGGCGCCGGCAACGTCCTCAAAGACCTCATCGCCGTCTCCGCCGCCCGTGTCGCCTCCGACTCTTCTTCCGACACTTCAACGTCCACTGCCTCCCCTCCAACGGGCGCGTCACCGGCAGCACCAGCGCTGCCGGTCACGCGCCTGAGCGTCATCTACCGCCAACAAGGCCAGAGCCAGATCGTCACCACCGCCCACGCCATCAACTCCGGCGACCCCACCCTCGGCGCCGTCCTCCCCGACGTCGCCAGCGCCCAGGTCTGGGCCGACCTCAACTTCATCGCCGCCGCCGATACCGAGGATTGCGTCCGCAAAGTCATCGAGCTCGTCACCGAGTTTATCCCGAGAAAACTCAAGTGGCCGCACCCGATCCACGACGTGCAAATCCTCGCCCCGATGCACAAGGGCGTCGCCGGCGTCGGCAATTTTAACACCCAGCTCCAGTCCGCCCTCAACCCGCTCCACCCCGGGGCCCGCGCCCTCCGCTCCGTCCACGGCGAGTATCGCCCCGGCGACAAAGTCATCCAACTGCGCAACAATTACGACAAGGCCCTCTTCAACGGCGACATCGGTACCATCGTCTCCATCGACACCGAAGCCGGCACCCTCGACGCGAAATTTGACCACGACATCCACACCTTCGACCGCGGCGAATTCGCCAACCTCGCCCTCGCCTACGCCATCAGCATCCACAAGTCACAGGGTTCTGAATACCCCGTCGTCATCGTCCCGCTTCTCAAGGCGCACTTCATGATGCTCCAGCGAAACCTGATCTACACCGCGATCACCCGCGGCAAAAAAAAGGTCTTCCTCGTGGGCGACCCCGCCGCCTACGCCATGGCCGTCCGCAACGCCGAATCCAAAACTCGCGTCACGCACCTCCAAGAAAAAATCCTCGCGGCAAAGTAAGTCTGGTCTCTGACCCGCCAATTCCGCCTTCAGCCCGCTCACTCCCTCGGCCCAAAATCGTCGAGCGGCAGCCATCGGGAGTTTCCCTATCACAGCTGGATCGTACCCCCTCAACGCCCGCTGCGCCCTGCCCACGTTCCGAAATTTTCCTACCAACAAAATTTTCCTACCCCACCTCCGAAATCCCACCCCTCACTCACACCCACCGCCGCAGCATCACCCGCAATTTTTCCCGCGCCCGCGCCACCCGCGCCTCCACCGCCTTCACACTCGCCCCCACCGCCACCGCGATTTCCGCCTGCGACATCTCTTCAAATTCAAACAGCACAATCGCCTCGCGCAGCTCCCCCGGCAACGCCGCGATCGCGTCCCGCACCGCCCCCGCTCGTTCCTTCCGCTCCAAATCTCCGCCATCTCCGCGGCTCCCCCTCTCCCCCTCTCCCCCTCGCTCCTTCTCTCCCTCCCCCGCCGCGCACCACGCCTCCAACGCGACCTCCGGCCGCCGCCGCCACCACCGCAACCGGTTCCGCGCGAGATTCACCGCGATCGAAAACACCCACGGCCGTACCTCCGCGCCTTCGTGAAATTTTTCCCGCTGTTGCCACACCCGCACAAACGTCTCCTGCGCCAGTTCCTCCGCCTCAGTCACATTAAAGACCAGCCGCGCGATCACGCTTTTCACCGGCCGTTCCCAACGTTCCATCAACGCCCCGAACGCCGCCTCGTCGCCCGTCTGCACGCGCGCCATCAGCGCCCGATCCTCCGCGCGCGCCAACGCCTCGTCCTCGCGCGTCCGTCCCTGCGTCACCGCTCTTTCACTTTCCCTCTCCGTCCTCACGGTTTCGCTCCCACCGTCGGCGCGCCGGTGTGCAGGTAACCCGAAACCCGCGGCAACACGGTCGCGAGATAACGCTCGCCCTG
>CAMCHO010000055.1 GCA_945874455.1 Opitutus sp. GAS368
CTCCCGCAACGCATGCGCGGGGAGGCTCTCCGTCATTAGGTTCCAGTTCATCCCACCCTCTCTTGGCACTCCGCGCGACGATTAGCCAGAAAAATCGGTAAACCGTTATCACTTCCCTGCGCTAGTCGCTTAGCAGTGCGGAACCCTGCTCGGTTAACTGACCGGGTGCGGGTTCTCGCCAAATTACGACGAGCCTGGCCAGAGGCGCGCGCGGTGAATCTCTGCGCCGGGCGGACAGAGATCTCAGGGCCGGCTCAGCAAGTCCTTCGCTTCGTCGAGGACGCGTTTCTCGTCGACGGTGAGGGCACCGAAGCCGTGGCTGTTGATTTTATCGAGGATGCGATCTACCTCGGCCCGGACACCGGCGCGATCATTCGGCGCACGGCGCGGCGCTGGGGCGTGGGCTGGAGGCGGCGTGATCGGGGGCTTCGACGAGCGTTTCAGCCATGGCGGCAACCCAGCAGCCACGAGTCGATCGAATCCATTGCGGTCGGACGCGTGGCCATAGCGGAAGTAGAGCCACCCGGCGGCCATGGCACCCAAGTGGGCGGAGTGAGGGACGCCGGTATCCAAAGTGCCGGCGGGCGTTTCGCTCAGCAGGAATCCCACGACATCGATCCCCACCGCCAGCCATGCGAGATACTTGGGACGCGTGGTGACGGGGAAGAGAAAAAAGAAGAGAAACGAAATTTCTCGGTTCGGATAAAAACAGGCGAAGACGATGAGATAGCAGCAAAGAATCGGGCTCGCCCCCATGACGGTGCCATCGTGCCCGACGTTGACCGCGAACCAGAGCAGCGCGGCGCCAACGACCGCCGTTGCAGTGAGCCCGGCGAGTCGGCGCTCACCAATAATCGGCAGCAGCTCCCGGCCGAGGAAAAATACGCCGAACATGACGAGAAAGAGGTGCAGGACATTGCGGTGCACGAGCGGGTAACTGACGAGGGTCCAGAGTGCACCCTGCCCTGGGCTCGAAGCCGAGAGGGCGCACAGTTGCTCAAAGGCGGTGCTCTTGAACCAGAGGCCGAAGATATTTTGGACCACAAAACCCGCGATGACGGCGGAGAGGAGCCAGAGCAAAAAGGAGGTCCGCGCGGTCGGGTAGTTGCCGCCCAGAGAGGGATGGTTGGAAAGCATCACGGAGAACGTTGCAATGGAGCACGGCAAAGACAAGCCGGCTCCCGCCTCTTCGGAGGGATGGCGTTTCCGACGCGAGCGAAGGGGCGCGGGCGGCTCATGCCCGTGCTTGAAAACGGGATACCGGAGGCGGGAGACCGGCGGCTGCGGGGGCAGCGGGATCACGCAACGTGCCAGAGCATGAGCGTCAGCGCGCGCGGGCACAACGTGTGACCGCTTGACAGCCTTCCAGAAAATTTCATCTGTTCGATAATCTTATGGCAAACAAAGCTGACAAGTGGGCTCCCAACGCAGCCGGAAAGTTCTTCGTCGATCAACAGTGCATCGATTGCGACCTATGCCGCGAAACCGCTCCGGCATTCTTTACGCGCCATGACGACGGCGGGTATTCTTTTGTGCACAAACAGCCGACGACCGAAGAAGACGTGGCGCTGTGCATGGAGGCGCTCGAAGGCTGCCCGGTTGAAGCCATTGGCAACGACGGCGAAGAATAAGCCCTCGTTTTCTCTTTGGTGTTTGAACCCCGGATTTACTCCCGGGGTTCTTTTTTTTGGCTGACCGCTAGCTTGTTAATTCAGAATTGATAAAATTGAAACAGAGGACTTGTTTTCGCTTGATAGGCTGCTAACGAGTCAACGATGAAACCTCTTTTTACGCTGCTCTGCGCCGGGGTTACGCTGTCGGTCTGTGCGCAAAATAGCGCCGTGAATCTTCCTGAAGTAGCTGTCTATTCGACGCGGGTGGCGAATCAGTCGCCGGTGGGAACGTTTGCGATGCCGGTCTCGGTGTTGCGGTTCGAGCCGCGTCTCGACATCGCGGGCCGCAATTTCGCCGAGGCGCAGGCCGATGTGACCATTCGCGGGGGAATTTTCGAAAACACGGGCGTAAGGATCGGAGCGGTCTCGGTTTTTGATCCCCAAACCGGGCACTATTTGGCGGAGATACCGGTGACGCCGGCGATGTTGGGCGCGCCGGAAATTCTCACCGGAGCCGAGCATGCCCTCAACGCCGCGAATTCGACGGTGGGCGCCGTGGCCTACGGCTGGCGGCCGATTCGTGGCGTCGGCTCACTGGCGCTTGCGGCCGGGCAGGATGGCCTGAATCGCCAAGAGCTCTATCAGGGATGGATGAGTGACGTGCGCGTCGGCGGGCAGCGGTTGGCGGCGGACGTCGCCTGGTCGCGTTCGGAGGCGGAGGGATCCGTACCCTTGGGCGAACACAATTTCGATCGGTTCAATGCGCGCGTGCAGTTGGCTGGGGCGACCTCCCAAACGGATCTCTTTGCTGGCTACCAAGCGAAGTTCTTTGGTTGGCCGAATCTCTATACGCCGTTTAATTCTAACGAAACCGAAAATCTTCAGACCCTGCTGGTCGCGTGGAATCATCGCACCGACTTCGGTCGCGGCGACTTCGTCGAGGCGGGCGCATGGTATCGGCGCAACAAGGACGACTATGCGTACAACCGCTTCGCGGCCGTGGGGCCGGTGCATCCGTTTCAACACACGACATGGGCGCAGGGCGCGGCCGTTGGTGGCCGGAAAACGGCGGGTGACTTGGCGATTAATTTTCGCGGCGAAGTCCTCGCTGACGAGCTCAAGTCGACCTCGCTGACGGCGGGGGATTTTCGTACCCGCACCGTGACTAAATTCTCGTTGGTGCCCGAGAAAACGTGGACGCTGGGGTCTGGGGAGCGTGTGGTTCTGAAGGCCGGAGTGGGTTACGACGACGGCAATCGCAGTGGCGGAAAAGGCTCCCCGATCGTGGAGCTTGCCCGGGAAGAGCCGGCGGCGGCTCTGCAGCGGATCTATTTCAGTTACGCGCAAACAACGCAGGTGCCGACTTACACGGCGCTGAACGCGAGTGCCTCGTCAGGGCTGTTTCGGGGGAATGCGAATCTGGGCCGTCAAACCAGTCGCAACCTCGAACTCGGTGCGCGGTTCGCCTGGGCGGGTTGGTCGGGTCAGGCGGCGGTATTTTATCGGCGCGATGACGCGTTGGTGGACTGGACGTTTCGGCGTGGAGTGACGGCGCGCACGGCGAATGCCGTCGACATCGACACGACGGGCGTGGAACTGGTCGCGCGGCGCGCGTGGAGGGCGGTGGATCTCGTTGTGGGCTACACGGGTTTGACGAAAAATGCCGGTTATCGCGGGGCGGTGGTGGATGCCAGTTTCTACGCACTCAACTACGCTCGGCACCGGCTGACCGCGGCGATTACGGCGCGGCTCGGCGGTGGCTTTGAGGTGCGGATGGATAATGTCGCCCGGATCCAAGCAGACAATGTGCTGCGGGTGATCGGTGGCGACTCGGCGGTGACGAGTTCGCTCGGGCTCGGGTATCGTCCGCGCAGCTGGCAGGGCGTGGAATTTTCTGCGATGGCGGATAACGTGTGGGACGATCGTTTTCAGGAGGTCCCGGCCGTGCCCGCGTCGCGTCGGCAGATTTCGATCGGCGCGAGCTACGTGTGGTGAGGTTTTGCGGTTTGACAGGGCGGGTGTGCGGCTGGTCTTTCGCCGGATGTCCGCCAATCCCTTTCTCGATTCCGCCTTTCACATCCGTTGGTCCACGCTTGCGCCCGAGCACGTGGCTTCCGCGATTGAGGCGGCGTTGGCTCAGGCTAGGGCCGCCGTCGACGAGATTGCCGGGCGCGACCCCGGATCGTTGACCTACGCGAACACCTTTCTCGCGCTGGAAAATTCGACGGAAGCGTTGAATTTGGCGTGGGCCAAAGTCACGCATCTGCAATCGGTGGTGGATTCGCCGGCGCTGCGCGATGCGCACAATGCGATGTTGCCGGGTGTATCGGCGTTTTATGCGAGCATTCCGCTGAACGCGGGATTGTGGAGACGTTTGAAGGCGGTCGCGGCGACGGCGGAAGCGGGCGCGTTGACGGGAATTCACCGGCGTTTCCTCGACGAGACGGTGATTGATTTTAAGCAGGCGGGGGCGGATTTGCCGGCTGAGGCGAGGGCCCGACTGGAGGCGATCCAGACGGAACTCGCGCAGATCACCCAAAAATATTCCGAAAATGTCCTCGATGCCACCAACGCGTGGCAACTCGTGGTGACCGATGAGGCGCGGCTTGCGGGGCTGCCTGCGCACGCGAAAGCGGCGGCGCGACGCGGGGCGGAGGCGAAGGGCCTCGCCGGTTGGCGCTTCACGCTGCACATGCCGTCGCTCGAGCCGTTCCTGACTTACCTCGCCGATGAAGCCCTGCGGCGCGAGCTGTGGACGGCGTCGGCCGCGGTCGGTGCCATCGCCCCGCAGGACAATGCGCCGCTCATCGGACGCATTCTCACGCTACGGGCGGAGAAGGCGGCCTTGCTGGGCAAGGCGCATTTCGCGGACCTCGTGCTGGAGCGGCGCATGGCCAAAACGGGTGCAGGCGCACTCGGGTTTATGGAAGACATGGAGACGCGGGCGAAGGGAGCGTTCGGGCGTGAGTGTCGGGAATTGGAGGAGTTCAAAGCGCAGCAGACGGGCGGAGTGGTGGCGCGGCTGGCTCCGTGGGAAATCCTCATTTGGTCGGAAAAACTCCGGCAGTCGCGCTACAATTTTGACGAGGAAATCTTGCGGCCATATTTTCCGATGGATCGGGTGATCGCGGGCATGTTCGAACTCGCGGGCCGGGTGTTTGGCTTACGGGTGATCGAGCGAAGCGCTGACGACGTGGAGACCTGGCACGCCGAAGTGAAATTCTACGACGTGCGGGATGCGCGCGGCCGGCACGTGGGTTCGTTTTACGCCGATTGGTATCCGCGAGAGTCGAAGCGCGGAGGGGCGTGGATGAACTATCTGATCACGGGCGGACCGCGCGCAGATGGTTCGCGGGCGCCGCATCTGGGATTGATGTGCGGCAACATGACACCGCCGAGCGAGGGCCAGCCGGCGCTGCTCAAGCATCGCGAGGTGGAGACGATCTTTCACGAGTTTGGGCACCTGCTCCACCACCTCCTTGGCGAAGTGGAAATCAAGTCGCTCAATGGTGTAAATGTGGCGTGGGACTTCGTCGAACTCCCCTCGCAGATCATGGAAAACTGGACGTGGGAGCGCGAGAGCCTCGATCTCTTCGCTCGGCATCACGAGACGGGGGCGGCGATCCCGGAGGAGATTTTTCTCAAGCTCACGGCCGCGAAGAATTTTCGCTCGGCGTGTGTGACGATGCGGCAAGTGGCGCTGGCGAAGATGGACCTCTTGATGCACATGCGGACGGCGGAGTTTGCCGGTGAAGTCGATGTCGAGATGAAGGCGCGCGCGGCGGTGGCGAACTGTCTCGTACCGACGGAGCCGCCGGCACCGACAGTGGTGAAAAAGTTTACGCACATCTTCTCCGATCCGGTGGGCTATGCGGCCGGTTATTATTCCTACAAGTGGGCGGAGGTGCTCGATGCGGACGCGTTTACGCGGTTCAAGCGCGAAGGGATTTTCAACACGGCAGTCGGTGCGGAATTTATCGAGACGATTTTGAGTCAGGGGAATGCGACCGATCCAGCGGAGTTATTTCGCCGGTTCATGGGACGTGATCCGGACCTTCAGGCGCTGCTGGTACGGTGCGGTCTCGCGGCGTAATGCCAAAAAAGGTTCGCGCCGCGTCTCACGCTCGCGCAACACATCGCACACCATGATTATTGCCGATCTCGCCAAACTTCCCGGTGGTACCTTTCCCGCGCGTCGTTGGGGCCGTGGCCTCGTCGGCCAACTCGGCCAGCCGATTGCGGCTAAGGGGTTCTCGATGGGCTACTCGATTCTGGAGCCCAAGGGCGGCCAAGTGCCGTGGCACAACCAGGAGCAGGAGGAGGTTTATTTCATCGTGCAGGGTGAAGGCGAAATTTGCGTGGGCACGGAGCGCAGTCCGATCAAGGCGGGCCAGGCGGTGTTCATGCCGCCGACGCTGTTTCATCAGCTCACCAACACCGGCGATGAGCCCATGCACATGATTTACGTGTACTGCCCGGGTGGAGACGTCGCGCATTGGCGGCAGGAGCTCACCGGCTCGCTGCCGAAGGCGGGCGAGGGGGCGATTCCGCCGCTGCCTGAGGGCGCGCAACCGCAGTGCACGAAAGCTCCGGTGTGACCGGGGTGACGGCCGAAAGAGGAATGGGGGCTGGGTGAAGCGGCCGTCCGTCCGGAGCGTCGAGGGAATTCGTCAGCCGCGCTACTTGGATCCGTACGCGGTGCTCTTGGTTGCCCAGTTGTTTTTGGTAATTACGCTGGTTTGCTGCAATTGCTCGGTGGCGATTTCGAGGCCCATGCTGGGTGCCGTGGGTCGTTGACCTTGCCACTCAACATTACCGAACCAGCAAAGCGGGGGTGACGGAATTTGCGATGCGAGCCCATGCCGCCGGCTGCGGGCGCGAACCGGCGGATTTCACGGCCTTGAGGAGCAGGCGGATTTTTCGTGGCATGAGAGACGCGAGATCGACGACTACAAATCGGAGATTTCTGCGGCGCGCAGGCAGGCGACATCGCGGTCGGTTGCGAAGGGCGCGAGGGGTGGGACGGTGGCTTTGCAGATGTCGCGGGCGTAGGGACAACGCGGGTGGAAACTGCAACCAGAGGGTGGATTGATGGGCGAAGGCGGGTCGCCGGGGAGGACGATGCGTTGGCGGGTACGCTCGATGTCGGGGTCGGGCGTCGGGATCGCGCTTACGAGGGCGCGGGTGTAGGGGTGGCGCGGGCGTTCGATGACGTCGGCGGCGCGGCCGAGTTCGACGATTTTTCCGAGGTACATGACGGCGATGCGGTCGGAAATGTGTTTTACGACAGAGAGGTCGTGGGCGATGAACACGAGGCTGAGGTTCATCTTGCGTACGAGCTGCGCGAGGAGGTTGAGGATTTGCGCTTGGATGGACACGTCGAGGGCGGAGACGGGTTCGTCGGCGATGATGACCTTCGGCTCGAGGGCGAGCGCGCGGGCGATGGCGATGCGTTGGCGTTGGCCGCCGGAGAATTCATGCGGGTATTTTTGCATGAAACGCGGGGCGAGGCCGACGGTGCGCATGAGGGTAGCGACGCGGGCGTTGATGTCGGCAGGGCTGCACACGCTGTGGACGAGGAGCGGTTCGGCGAGTGTATCGAAAACAGTCATACGCGGGTTCAGCGAAGCGTAGGGGTCCTGGAAGACCATTTGGAGATCGCGACGCGCGGTGAGGATGTCGGCGGTGTTACTGGTGGTGAGATTTTGGCCGGAGAGAACCACGGTGCCGCCGGTGGTGGGGACGAGTTGGAGAATGGTGCGGGCGAGGGTGGATTTGCCGCAGCCGGATTCGCCGACGAGGCCGAGGACTTCGCCACGGGCGACGCTGAGAGTGACGCCGTCGACGGCTTTGACGGTGCCGACGTGGCGTTTGAAGAGGAAGCCTGACGAGATCGGGAAGTGCGTGCGGACGTCGCGAAGTTCGAGGATGGGTGGGGGCGTGGGAGCGAGCGCGGGCGAGGGCATGGACGGGGGGATTTTAACCACGGATGGACACGGAAGTTTCGGAGGATTCGGAAAGGGACCTGCGGAAGACGCGGACGGCACGGAAGGAGGAAGGTAGCGAAAAGACGGAAAGGCGGAGCGATGGAGGACGGTTTTTAAAACCGGTAATGGGCGCTAATTTTTACTAAGATCGGAGCGGGGCGCGAAATGGGGAACGTGATTAGCGCGCATCTGTAGAGATGGCGGTTTAAGTTCTCAGAGGATATCACCGGCTTGGACGCGGAGGCACGATTGGGCGTGGTTGGGGGAGATGGCGGCTAGGGCGGGCGTCGTGGCGCGGCAGAGGTCGGTGGCGTGCTCGCAACGGGCGGAGAATCCGCAGCCGGGGAGTGGTTTCGAGAGGTCGGGGGGCATACCGGAGATCGTATAGAGTTCCGTGCCTTTGGGCTGAAGCGCCGGGATCGAGCGTTGGAGGGCGCGCGTGTAGGGATGGCGGGGCGAATGGAAAAGCGTGCGGGTGTCGGTGGATTCGACGATGCGGCCGGCATACATGACTTGGACGCGGTCACAGAGCCCGGAGACGACGCCGAGATCGTGCGTGATGAAGATGACGGCCATGCCGAGTTCGCGCTGCATCTTTTTGATCAACTCGAGAATTTGCGCCTGCACGGTGACGTCGAGCGCGGTCGTGGGTTCGTCGGCGATGAGCAGCTCGGGCTTGGTGATGAGGGCCATCGCGATCATGACGCGTTGACGCATGCCTCCGGAAAACTCGTGCGGGTAGAGGTTGATGCGTTTTTCGGGGTCGTTGATGCCGACGGATTCGAGGGCGGCGAGGGCGCGTTGGCGGGCTGCGGGTTTGGAGAGATTTTCGTGGATGAGCAGCGGCTCCATGAGTTGATCGCTGATCCGCATGTAGGGATTCAGGGACGTCATGGGGTCTTGGAAAATCATCGAGACGCGCTTGCCGCGGATGGCACGGGATTGGGTGGGGGTGCAGTGGAGCAGATCGACGCCGTCGAAAACGGCGGTGCCGCTCTCGATGCGACCGGGGGGCGTCGGGATGAGGCCCATGATGGAGTAGCACGTGACCGATTTGCCGGAGCCGGATTCGCCGACGATTCCGAGGGTCTCGCCGCGTTCGAGGGAGAAGCTCACGCCGTCGACGGCGCGATAGACCCCGCTGCGGGTGTGAAAATAGGTACGAAGGTCGGTGACGGAGAGGAGGGGCACGGGGAGGAGGGAGGGTGGGAATGACCAATGCCTAATGTCTAATGCCTAATGACGAGCGGAGGAGAGTTGGAAGGAAGGAACCACTCATGAGCACTAAGAGACACTCATTGCGGAGGAAGGAGTGGGCGGGTGATGGAGGCGAGCCAACGCTATTTGTGTGCCAGAATTTCGGAGACGGCTGCGGCGACGGTTTCGGGCGTGAGGTCGGCGAGGTTACCGCCGCCGGTGGGTGGGCAGGCGGGCGGTTGGAGGAGGCGGGTGGGGGACGCGAAGACTGGGCCGGTGCGCACGGGGTTGGTCGGACCGAAGAGGGCGAGGAGGGGCACGCCGAGGGCGTTGGCGAGGTGCATGCCGCCGGTGTCGTTGGTGACGAGGAGGCGGCAGGTGCGGAGGCGCGCGGCGTAGTCGGGCAGGGTGGTGCGGCCCGCGAGGTTTGCGACGCGGGTGGCGGCAAAACCGGCGGCGATGGCGCTGGTGAGCGGAGTGTCGTTGGCGGTTCCGAAGAGGACGAAGTGCGCGGATGGAAACGCTTCGATGAGCGTGCGCCAGTGGGCGACGGGCCAGCGCTTGGCGGGCGTGTTTTCAGACCCCGGGATGAGGCCGATGAATCCGGAAGGAGTGGAGCGCGGAGAGTCGGCAACGGCAGCGGGCAGCGGGGTGCGGTCGAGCGGAGTGAGCAGGCCGAAGTGGCGAAGAAAATTTTCCCAGAGCTCGAGCTGGTGATGCGTGCGTTCGTCGAAATCGGCCGGGACACGGTAGGCGTGGGACAGAAGCGGGCGCGGTTTGCCGGGGCGGACGAGGCCGAAGCGTTGACGGCAGCCGCTGAGCCATGCCTCGAGATCGCCGCGGAAGGAATTGGTGAAGAGGAGCCACACGTCGAGATGCTCGCGGCGGAGGCGGCGGAAAAACAAATAGTAGCCGAGGCCTGGTGACGGGAGCGCCAAGGTGCGGTCGGCGATGGCCCAGCCGTCGAGGAGCGGGAGAAATGTTTTTTTCGCGACGAGGGTGATCTCGGCGTCGGGGCGCGCGGCGCGGAGGGCGCGGAGCAGGGGGAGCACCATGACGACGTCGCCGAGCCAGTTGGGGAGGCGGACGTAGACGCGCGTGCGGCGGGGGAGAGTGGTGAGGCCCCGCGCGAGGAGATCGGCGGCGAGGAGGTCGCGTTTCGCTTCGAGGCGGAAACGTTTGGCGGGCATGTCCTGATTGCGCCAGCGATCGTGGGCCCAGAGCCACGAGGAGCAGAGGTTGTCGTCGGCGCGGAGGAGCTGTTCGAGCCAGCGGTTGAGGCCGAGGGTAATGGCGGTGGATTCGCCGCCGGTGGCGATGAGATCCACGCTGACCTCGACGCGCCAAAACGCGCGGCGGCGTGGGAAAATCCCATAAACGCGGGCGCCGAATTTTTCGGCCATGAGTCCGGGGAGTTCGGTGGTCGAGCAGACGCGGCCGAAGAGTGTGGTGAGCGCGCCTTGGATGCCGGCGTTTTGGTCGAAGAGGACGCCGACGAAGCCCTGACGGCGGAGGATTTTCAGGGCATCGGCGAAACCTTCCTTGCGCGAAAGAAGCTTCATACCGAAGCGCTCGCGGGAGGCTGTGACGAAGGCGTTGGCGGCGGGATTATCGAGCGGCCGGAAAATGATGCCGAACTCGGGGAAGGGGCCGGGGATGACGAGCGGTTGCGAGGTTTGGGCCTCCCAGTAGGCGAGGTGCGGCGAGCAGATGAGGGTGGCGGCGGGAGCGGTGCGGTGGCGTGCGTAGGCGGCGAGCAATTCGGGTGAGCCGGAGACGATCTTGCGGAGGCGGGCGGCGTTGAGGTAAGGGGTGGCGAGCGAGAGGAATCCGGTCTCGATCATGCGACGGCAGCTCTCACGTCCGATGGTACGATGCCACGCGGCGGGTTTTTCCGGAAACGCGTGGTGGAGGTTAGAGAGGACGAGGCGACGGCGGCGCGGGAGCCCGAAAAAGACGACATCACCGAGCGTGGCGGAAAGCGCGCGCAGAAGCGGTTCGGGAGTGTGGGCGAGGAACCAGCCGAGAAATTTGAGGAGCACGAGCAGCACGCAAACCGTGTAATGACCGACATGCGCTGGGTGAAGCAAACTCTGGGGGCGGGTGGCGGAAAGGATTTGAAATGGGTGACCTGCGCACCGTCGCCTAGTCGTGCGCGCGGGCAGAGCAGACGGCTGCGCGGTGGAGAGTGGTGTGAGGTTGACGACGCTTTATTTTGTGTGGCGCTGGCATTCTTGATCCACTGTTCTTTGCCCTGATTTGATTTTGCTCCGCTTTATTCAGACCCGATCCTTATGACGTTTCGCCGAATCGTGGTGCGCGCTGTTTTCATGCTCTGCGCTCTGGGCCTGCTGGTTTTGTGGTGGCGCTCGCAATCACCGACCGATGCTACCCGGACGGCGGAGGCGGCTGCCCGTGCCGGGTCGGCGGCGAAGGTCGCGCGCACCGCCCCACTCGTGGCGACGGCAGTGCGAGCAACCAGCCCCGCAGCGCTTTCGCCCGTGCTCGCGTCACTCGGCTCGTCGCTCGGTCAATTTCAGTCGTGGGCTCAGCGTTACCTCGCGGCGACTCCGGCGGCGCGCGCCGCGCTCGTGGCCGAGGGAGTCCAACTTGCGGCGGCTCGCCGGGCCGAGTTTAAGGCCCTCATCATTACCCATCCGCGTGAAGCCTTGCGCCAGGCCGTGCCGATGGTGGTGCGCCAGCAATTGCCCGCCGAGGTCGTTGCGCAACTCGAAGCGCGTATTGAAGGCCGCGCCCAATTGCGCATCTACCAGTCTGCCCCGCTCGATCCGGCGGCTCCGGTGCAGCCTCCGGTGATGCGGTATGCGGAGTTTCAGGACGGCACCACCTACGAAGCCCACGTTTACGGCCGCCGCGCCGAGTCCATGCGTTGGCTGCCCAACGCGTCGCTCAACGGTGTCGCGCTCGATCGCGCGCTCGCGGTCCACGAGAGTCCGCTCCGTCGGCTCGAGGTCGGCGAGATTCCTTTGTCCGGTAAACCCGCCGTCGAGATCTGTCCGGTTTCAGGCAAGACCACGCTCGCCACCCCGCCCACCGAGGCCATCGCGGAAGAGGTCGTCGCCGTCGAGGCGCACGGTGAGATCATTTACCTCTGCGATGGGAGCCACGTCTCGTTGTTTGAAGAACAGGTCGCTCGCCTCGAGGTGCAGGGCGAGGGCATCACCGGCGGCACGCAACGCTTCATCGGCGCGCTCCCCGCATCGCCCTCCACGTCGCTTGGCGAGCTGCGCGTGCTCTACCTCCCGCTCACGTTTGCCGACCAAAATACGATCCCCGTCTCCGAGGCCAAGTGTTACGAGGTCATGCGCGACGTCTCCGAATTCTTTTATAAGGCCTCCTACGGCCGTCTCACCGCACACGCTACGGTCACCCCGCCGATCAAGCTCCCGCACAACGAAGCGTGGTATGTGCAGAAGGATTCCACCGAGGGCTTCAGCAAGGAGTTTGACGCCCTCGGCCTCGAGCACGCCCACGCGCGCGAGGAGGCCCGCAAGCTCGGGTACGACAGTGGCGATTACGATGCCGTCGTCGTCCGTCTCACCGGCGGTCCGCGCAGCGCAGGTGTCGGCGGTTGGGGCGGCGGCACCTCCGTCTGGATGTATAACGACTCACCCGGCACGGTCGCCCACGAGCTCGGCCATTGCTTCGGCCTCATGCACGCCAATTTCTGGGACACCGGCGGTGCCAGCGCCATCGGCCCCGGTTCGAATCTCGAATACGGCGACATCTTCGACATCATGGGCTCTTCCAGCTCGAACTTCCCGCGCAACCACCTCAACGCGCAGGCGAAAAATCAGGTGCGTTGGCTCCCGAACGATTTTGTGCAGACGATCACCGCCAGCGGCACCTACCGCCTCCACGCCTTCGACCAAGCACAACTCGACCCCACGAAACGCTACGCGCTGAAACTCACCAAAGATGCCCAGCGCACCTACTGGGCCGAACTCCGCGCACTGATCGACGCGGAAAATAAGTGGGTCGCCAACGGCGTCCTCCTCGGTTGGCGGTGGCCGCAAAACAGCGGCGACAACCTCCACCTCATCGACACCACGCCATCCTCTGCTGCCGGCCGCTCTGATGCGCCGCTCGTCGTCGGCCAGACGTTCGTCGATTCCGAGGCCGAGATTTACCTCACCACGCTCGCTGTCGCCACCGACGCCTCCGGCGAACGCAGCGCCGATGTGCGGGTGAACTTCGGCCCGTTCCCCGGCAATCGCGCGCCCACCCTCGCGCTCGCCGCGAGCGCGCTCAACGTCCCCGCCGGCGCGCAAGTCACCTTCACCGCCACCGCCACCGATCCCGACGCGGATGCGCTCGCCTACCACTGGCGCTCGTCCGACAACACCGCCGCTGCCACCGCCGTCGTCGGCCCCAGCGCCCCCGCTTTCACCCGCAGCTTCGCTACTGCCGGCCAGTATGTCGTCACCTGCACCGTCTCCGATATGAAGGGCGCCGTCGCTACGCGTTTGCTCCTCGTCACCGTCGGCAACGGCAACTCCCGCTACGCGATCTCCGGTCGCATTACCCTCGCCGGCCAGGGCCTCGCCGGCGTCGGCCTTTCCACCGGCACGGGCAACGGCGTCGTCACCGATAGCGACGGTTACTACACCATCCCGAATCTTTCCGCCGGAACCCACACCGTCTCGCCGCTCCTCTTCGGCTACACGTTCAACGATCTCTTCAACAACAGCGTCCTCGTCGGCCCGAATTTTTCCGGTGCCAACTTCACAGCCGATCTGGTCCCCACCGTGTCGCTCGTCGCCACCACGCCGCGCGCCGCCGAGGCCGGCACCGTCGCCGGAAAATTCACGCTCACGCGCACTGGCTCCGATGTGGAGCCGCTCATCGTCGCCCTCGTGCCTCCTACCGGCACCGCCGCGCTCACGACCGACTACACGTTCACGCCCGCGCTCACCACCGGCTCGCCCTACAATACGGTCACGATCCCTGCCGGCTCCTCCACGCTCGATCTCGTCGTCACTCCGGTGAACGACACCGTGAGCGAGGGCCCTGAGACGGTCACGCTCCAGCTTGGTCTCGACTCCGCCTATGCTATCGCCGGCTCGCCCACGGCCACCGTCACGATCGACGACGACGATACCGCGCTCCCGAAAATTTCCCTTACCGCCGACACCATTGCCGCCGCGGAAAATCCCGTACGCGCCGCCAATTTCACCATCGCGCGCACGGGCCCCGTGACCGCCGCCCTCACGGTCTCACTGAACTACACCGGCACCGCCACGAGCGGCACCGACTACACCGCGCTCCCCGCCACCGTGACCATTTCCGCCGGTGCCACCACCGCCACCGTCGCACTCACGCCGATCAACGACACTGTCGCCGAAGATTTTGAAACCGTCGTCGTCACGCTCGCGACGAACGCCGCCTACATCGTCGATCCCGCCGCCAGCATCGCCACGCTCACCATTGTCGACGACGATCAACAGGTCGTCTCCCTCGAGGTCGCGGACGACGTCGGCACCGAGATCAACCTAGCCGCGACCGGCGCCGTGCCCGATCCCGCCGTCTTCGTCGTCACGCGCAGTGGCGATATCTCCGCGCCGCTCACCGTTTACTACGCACTCGCGGGCACCGCCCTCCATGGCGTCGATTACGAGGCGCTCCCGGGCTCCGTCACGCTGCCCGCCGGCGAAGCCCGCGCCAGTCTCGTCATCACGCCGCGCTTTGACTCTCTCGGCGAGCCCACTGAAAACGTGCTCGTGCAACTCGCCGCCGGCGGTGCCGGCTACCGGCTCGGTCCGATCAGCTCTGGCAGTGTGACGATCGTCGACGCCGGCGACCTGCCGTACATCGAGGTCATCTCGCTCACAAGCGCGCGAGAGCCCGCCACCGCCGGTAAATTCCGCTTCACTCTGCGCGGCAGTTCCGCCGCCGCTGTCACCGTCAACTACACCGTCGCCGGCACCGCCACCGCCGGTACCGATTACACCGCGCTTGCCGGCACCGTCACCTTCACCGGAGGCGGCGGCAATAGCATCGTCGACGTCGCCGTCACCCCGATCAACGACACGCTCGCCGAAGACCTCGAGACCATCGTCGTCACACTCACGCCCAGTGCCGCGTATCAGCTTTGGGATGCCACTCGCTCCGCGACGCTCTGGCTCTACGACGATGAGCAGCCCACCGTCTTCGTCGATGCCCACGGCACGGCGAGCAACGGCGTGACCACGCTCGCCGAGAGCGCGACGACCGCCGGCAAATTTTATCTCTCGCGCACCGGCAGCACCACCGCCGCGCTCATCGTCAACTACACGGTGGGCGGTACCGCGAGCAACGGCGTCGATTACCAGACGCTTTCCGGCGCCGTCACGATTCCCGCCGGCGCGCCCGGCGTCGATCTGCCCGTGACGCCCACGCAGGATACGCTGGCCGAGGGCACCGAGACCGTCGTGCTCACGCTCGCCGCCGGCGGCTATTCGCGCGGTGCGCCCGCCACGCTCTACCTCACCGACGATGAGGTGCCCGCCGCCACCGTCGGCTTCGCCACCGTCGGCAGCGTCGTTTCCGAGTCCGCCGGAGCGATCACGGTGCCCGTCACGCTCTCCGCCGCCGCAGCGAGCCTCGTCACCGTCGAATACCTCGTCACCTCGCCGGGCACGACCGGCAACACCGGTATCCAATCGACCACCACGTTGCCGCGCTGGGTCCGCATCGTCCGCACCGGCAGTTCCTTCGTCGGCTCCCGGTCCGTCGATGGCACCACGTGGTCCACCTTCACCGCGCCGCCCGCGATGGTTCTGGCCGATCCCGTCCTCGTCGGTCTCGTCGTCTGCAGCGCCACGACTGACGGCACCCTCGCTGCCGCCACGTTTGACAACGTCACGCTTAACGGTGCGGCCCTTGGTGCCGGCACCGGTCGCGACGTCGGCTCAGTCGCGACCGCCGGCACCTTTAGCGTCGCCGCCGGCACCTATTCGCTCACCGGCGCGGGCTCGACGATCGCCGCGTCGTCTGCGGACTCGTTCTACTTCGTGAATTTCCCGGCCAGCGGTGATTTCACGTTTGTGGCGCGCGTCGTCACCAGTGCCGGCACCTCGAATAGCCGCTTCGCCGGCGTGATGGTGCGCGAAGACCTTCGCCGCAATTCCCGCTACGTGCTCGTCGCCCAGCGCGGGGCCACTCTCACGCAGTTCTACTCCCGCAGCGCCACCGCGAATACCGCTGGTGCCCTCGGCGTCGACTACGCTTTTGCGCCCGGCGTGCTCACCTTCGCTCCCGGCGTCACCACGGCGTCGATTCCGCTCAACCTCGTCGATGATCTGTTGCCCGAGCCCAACGAGCACATCGTGCTCACGCTGCGCAATGCCAACGGCGCCGCGCTCTCGACCACTCTCAACCAACACATCCTCGTCGTCCGCGACAACGACGTCGCGCCGCTCCAGCCCGCCGTAGGTTTCGCCGCCACCGCCAGCGCCGTCGCCGAGGGCGGCGCGCCCGCTGTGCTGGTCGCGCTCAGCCAACCCGCCGCCACCACCGTCACGGTGAATTATGCCGTCACCGGCGGCACCGCCGCAGCCGGAGCCGATTTCACGCTCCCCGCTGGTACGCTCAGCTTCGCGCCCGGCGAGACCACGAAACTCGTCCCGCTCGCGCTCAGCGGCGACACCGTCGTCGAATCCGCCGAGACCGTGGTGCTGACACTCTCCGTCGCCACCGGCGCGACGCTCACCACCTCCGCCGTGCACACCGTCACGATCACCGATGATGATATGCCGGTCGTCACGCTCGCCGCCACCGATGCCGACGCCTCCGAAAATGGCGACGCGGGCCAGTGGACCTTCACGCGCACCGGCGCCACCACGGTTGCGCTCACCGTGACGTTTACCGTCTCCGGCACCGCCACGAGTGGCACCGACTACACCGCCCTCGGCACGACCTTCACGATCCCCAGCGGCGCGACCAGCGCTACGCGCGCACTCACGCCGCTCGCCGATGCGGTCAACGAAACGGCCGAGACCGTTAGCCTCACGCTCGCCGCCAACGCCGCCTACACTGTCGGCACCGCCACCGCCGTTACCGTCACGATCGCGGACACCAACACGCCCGTCATCTCCATCGCCGCGTCCGACGCCACGGCCTCGGAAACGGGACCCGATGCGGGCACCTTCACCATCACGCGCACCGGCTCCACGGCCGCTGCGCTCACCGTGTCGTTCACCGTCACCGGCACTGCCACCAGCGGCTCCGACTACACTGCGCTTGGCACGAGCCTCACGATTCCCGCCGGCGCCGCCAGTGCCACACTCGTCGCCACGCCCGTCAACGACTCGAGCACCGAAGGCCCCGAATACGTCGTCGTCTCGCTCTCGACCAGTGCGAACTACGCGCTCGGCACCGCGAGTTTCGCGAGCCTCACCATCGCCGACAACGACACGCCGCCCACCATTGTGGTTGTCCAACCCGCCGCCAAAGCCGTGCAACTCGCCGCTGGTCTCGGTCTGCACCTCGCGGCCGCCGCCATCGACGACGGTGCGCCGAGCCCGCTCGTCTACACGTGGTCGAAGTTTTCCGGTCCCGGCACAGTCACCTTCGGCGCGCCTGCCGCCGCCGCGACCACCGCGACGTTTTCCGCGAACGGTCTCTACATTCTCCGTATCAGCGTCACCGACGGACAGTTCACCGTCTTCGACGAGGTCACCGTGCAGGTGGGCGGCTTCGCGCCCGCCGGCTGGATTGACGTGAGCCTCGGCACGCCGACCACGCGTGGCGGCGCAGGCGAGATCGGCGGCGTCCTCACCGTCGTCGGCTCCGGCAGCGGCTTCAACGCCACGACCGACAGCGGCCACTTCGTCGCCCGCCAGGTGGACGCTGCGACCTCGTCCGTCGTCGCGCGCTTAACCGGTTTAGGCTCCGGCGCGGCGACCAACGCCCTCGCGGGCGTGATGCTGCGCGAAACAAATTTCCGCGGCGCGCGCCGCGCCCTGCTCGCCGTGAAACCCAGTGGGGCCCTCGAGTGGCACACGCGTACCACGGTCAGCGGCACGAACACCCTCATCGCCGCCGGCACCGTCGCGTTTCCCGTCTGGCTTAAAATCGAGCGCAACGGCGACACGCTCACCGCGTTTCGCGCCACCGATGCCGCGGGGGCGGCCGGTGCATGGACGCCGGTCGGCACCGCGCTCACGCTGACCACGCTCGCGCCAAATGTGAATCTGGGACTCGCCGCGACCAACGCCACGCTCAATACCACGGCCTCCGCGACCTTCGACAATGTCGCCCTCAGCCCCGCCGGTGTCGCGCTCGTCGATGAAGACCTTGGCACCCCGGGCACGGCTGGCAGCACCGTGGTCAACGGCTCCAGTTACACGATCGCCGCGAGCGGCTCCCTCGGCGATTCCGGCCGCTTCCGTTTTCAACAATTCGTCGGCGATGTCACCGTCACCGCTCGGCTCGTGAGCCACACCGGCAGCTCCCTCTCCGCCAAGGGCGGCGTGATGATCCGCGATGCGAGCGCCGACTCCGCGCCGCACGGGATGATGGGCATCGCGCATTCCTGGGGCGGCTACTTCACCTGGCGCAATGTCATCGGTGGCTCCACCGCGACTAGCTACGGAAGCTCCAAGGTTAACCCGCAGTGGATCCGCCTCGTGCGCGAGGGCGACACGCTCACCGCATTTCGCTCGCTCAACTCCGCAACCAACACGCCCTCCGCGTGGGTGAAGCAAGGCTCCACCCAAGTCTTCAGCGCCGGCGCGCCGATCCACGTCGGCCTCGCGGTCGACAGCGCCGCGACCGCGCTCAACACCGTCGTGCTCGATAACCTCAGTGTCGTCCCCGGCAACCTCGCTCCCGTCGTCTCGTCCGGTGCCGGGGGGACCTACCCCACCGTCGCCATTGCCATCGCCGGCATCGTGTCCGACGACGGCCAGCCCACGCCGCCCGGAGCCGTCACCACTCTCTGGTCGAGCGTCAGCGGCCCCGGCACCGTGATGTTTGGCAATGCCTCCTTGGTGGAGACGACGGCACTGTTTTCAGGATCCGGCACCTACGTTCTTCGCCTCACCGCGGACGATGGGCAGGTGAGTGTATTTGCCGAGAGCACTTATGTGATTGCTGGAGGCGCGCCGCCCACTATCGCGATGGCACCGACATCACAACAGATCGGCGCCGGCGGGACCGTTACGTTGTCGGTCGTGGCCGGAGGCGTGGGCCCCTTCACGTATCAATGGCAGAAAGACGGTGTGAATGTGCCCGGTGCGACCGCCGCCAGCTACGCCCTCACTGCGGCACAGGTGAGTCAGGCCGGCAGCTACACCGTCGCGGTGGGGAACTCCGGCGGCAGCGTCACGTCGTCGGCGGCGGTCGTCGGCGTCGTGCCGACGGGCACGGGGGCGGCGCACCAGGTGGTTGCCGTCGGTTTCGAGGGGAGCACACAGCTCACTCTCGCGCACACGCTGAGCTATGCTGGCGCGGCCACGGCGCTCGATTGGCAGATGGTGCTGCCGGCGGGATGGAGTTTCGTTTCCGAGACGGGCAGCGGGGCGCAGGTGAAACCGGCCGTGGGTATTCAGAATCTGCTCACGTGGTCTTGGACGACGATTCCGGCGAGCCCGCTGACCTTCCGTGTCGTGGTGAGTGTACCGGCGGGGCAAAGCGGCAGCCAGCAGGTCGTCTCACTGATCAATCTGGTCCTCGGTGGTCCCGCGTTGCGATTGCTCGCGCAAGCGGACCCGCTCGTGATTGCGGTGGGAGCGGCGCGCCACGATGCCGACACGGACGCCAGCGGCCGGATCAGTCTTGTCGAGCTCACGCGCGTGATCGAGCTTTACAACGTGCGTAATGGCACCGTGCGCACCGGTGCGTATCGGCTTAATGCCGCGACCGAAGATGGTTTCGATTCCGATCCTGCGCGGTCCGGCACCGCCACGTTTACTCCCTATCATTCGGCCGATACGAATCGTGATGCCTTGCTCGGACTCATCGAGCTCACCCGCGTAATCGAACTCTACAACGTCCGCGCCGGTACAGCCCGCACGGGCGCGTATCACCTTCAGGCTGACACCGAAGACGGGTTTGCTCCGGGGCCGTGACGACTCGGTCGGCGCGGCCCAGCGCCGACTGGCGCTTGGCCTCAACTCATTTTTGCGCTCGAGCATATTTATCCAGGGGATTTTTGGCGCGAGCAGGCGAGGGCTCGAACGGAGTAAGAGGCGCCGGAGCCCCCTCCACAGTTCAACTCATCAGCCGCAGGGAAGGTGGCCGTGGTCGGGTAACTTTCCCGCGGCCGGTAGGGTCCGGAGAGTTCAGTAGAAAGATCGCTCACCGCTCGCTGGCGCTCGCGCCTACCGGGCAAATCAAAGTCTGAATTTTTTGGGCGATTGATAGGCCGGCCTTGGTTAGGTGCGTGCGGTCAGGCGATTCGTGAGGAAACATCGTCCGCCAGCGGACGCATACCTCCGGAGCCGGTGAAGCTCATCGTGAGCGCAACGTGGCATGAATCTGCCCGCGCACTGCGACCGATGGTGAGCGGCGATCGCGGCTACCAATCGAACGTCGCGGTCAGAATAAACGGTCGCGGATCGATGGTGAGGTCGCTGTGTGGGGTGCCAACCGGGAAGGCGCCGATCGCCTGTCGAAAAGGCACGACGGGAGCAACCCTAGCAGGCGGCGAGGTCGCGAAGTGGGCGATAGCGTGCCGGAAAACGCGAATTCCAGGACGGGGCGCAATCCCCGTGACCTCATCCGATAGCCAATGGCGTCTAACTGAAGTTTCTCTGGTGGGGCCGAGGAAGGGCGAATCCTTGTTCGGTGCCGTGCGTCGGTCGCGGGTCGGTAGTGGGGGGACAGAAATCCGGTTGCCCTCGGGCCAGCGGTTCACCTTTCTCCTCCTGCTCTTCTAAAAGCACTCCCAAACAAAACTCATGAAAATCCGTATCCTCCTCCTCTCCCTCATTTGCGCCGCGGTGACCTTGCCGGGCGTCTCTGCCGCCGAAGGCAAAGCCAAGGCTGCCGCCAATGACGAAACCGAACTCGGAGGCCACATGGACAAAATGAGCGGCGCGTTCCGCAAGCTGAAGCGCCAGATCGCCGATGCGACCAAGAATGCGGAATCACTCACGCTCGTGGCTACCATCAAGACCGAGGCGGCTGCGTCGGCCAAACTGACGCCGGCTTGGAAGCCCGAGCAAAAGGAGAAATATCAGGCCAAGATGAATGAGTTTAACGCGAAGCTTGGAAAGCTCGAGATGGCCTTGAAGGCCGGCAAGAATGACGAAGCCGCCAAGATCGCCGATGAGCTCGGTGCCGCGCAGAAAGAAGGCCACAAGGAATTCAAGAAGCCCGACGAGAAAAAGAAGTAAGCAGGCTCGCGCTCGGAGCGATGCGTTTTTGACCCACGTCGCCGCACTTTTCCGGCGACGTTTTTTCTGGGCGTGCTGGGGAGTGCGGGAGGGCGGATAACTGGTTCAACGGGCTCGCCATTCTCGCGGCCACAAGCGCGGAGCTGAAGCTCAACAACGTGCAGGCGTCCGCGGCCGGCAATTACACGGTCGCGGCGACAAACAGCGCGGGCACCGTGAAGTCGTCGATCGCGACGTTCACGCTGACGCAGCCGGGCAACAGTGCCGCACACGCGGTGGTGGGTTCCGGCTACGTGGCCGGCCGGACGGTGACGCTGACGAACACGCTGACCTATAGCGGCACGGCCACTGCGCTGAGCTGGGCGGTGCTGTTGCCGACTGGGTGGAGCTTTGCGGCCTCGGCCGGAAGCGCCGGAGACCAAGGTCCGCTCGTGGGTCAGACGAGCGAAGTGTACTGGGCGTGGACGAATATCCCCCAAAGCCCGGTGAGTTTCACTTACACCCTGAACGTGCCGGCGGGTCAGGCTGGCCTGACGGAACTGGTGGCGCTGGTCGGGGTGAGCAACGGCACCTCGTTACAATTTCTCGCTACGCCGGATCCGCTGAGCGTGCCGCAAGTGATGACGCACGGGGCGGACACCGATCAGAATTATCAGATCAGTCTGGTTGAGCTCACCCGCGTGATCGAACTTTACAACACGTTCAATGGCACCGTGCGCACCGGGGCCTACGTCGTGCAGTCCAGCGCAGGTGCCCTCCAGACTGAAGACGGCTTCGCCGCGGACCCGAGTCGTCTCAGCACCGCTACGGTTACCCTTTCCGCCTACCACTCCGCCGACTCTGATCGGGATGGGAAAATAAATCTGGTGGAGTTAACGCGGGTCATTGAACTCTACAACTACCGCACGGGCACCAACCGCACCGGGGCCTACCACGTGCAGACCGGCACCGAGGATGGGTTTGAGCTGGGGCCCTGAGCGCTCGTGGCAGCGTGTGGCGGTGTGTGGCGGTGTGTGCCTCGGCAAGCGTGCGTCACTCGGCGGCGGGGTTTCGCGTGGCGCGCTCAAGGATGAGTTCGAAGATCTCATCTGAACCAAAGCACCATGTATAATGACGCTATTCCTTCTTGTAGTATTAGCCTTGGCGAGCCTCCCCCCGAAGCTCAGGAACGGTCGGAGGACCGGCTTGGCGGTCATCCGACCGCTCCTGAGCTTGCCCCCGCCGCGGCGCGCGCGCAAAGGGCTGCGATGGCCAATGCCCATTTGAACTTGGAAGAACGTATCGAGTTGGAAGCGGCGTTGCGCGCCGGTGACACCCAGGCGATCATCGCAATTCGGTTGGCCCGTTCTGCCGGAACGATCAGTCGGGAGTTGGCGCTTAACGGCGGGCCGAGGAGTTACCGTGCCACCGAGGCGCATCGTGCGGCGCAGGGCCGGCGTGGGGCGGCGCGACGGGGTGACTGCGCCATCGACGAGCACCCGCCGCTGCGGGCCGAAGTTCACGAGCGCTTGCATCGTGGCTGGTCGCCAGAGGAGATCGCTGGCAGCCTCAAACGTGATCACCGTGATCTGCCCTTGATGCACACCTCCCACGAATCGATTTACCGCTACGTTTACATCGTCGCCCGGGGCGAACTGCAACGGGAGTTGGCGGCCTGTCTGCGCCGTCACCACCGTCGGCGCAAGCCCCGCCGGCGGGGTGTCGCCGCCACTCAAGGCAAATTGCAGGACATGGTGCTGATCGATCAGCGTCCACCGGAAGTGGAAACTCGCCTGATTCCCGGCCACTACGAGGGTGACCTGATCCTCGGTGCGGGGAACAAGTCCGCCGTCGGCGTGCTGGTTGAGCGCACCTCTCGCTTCACCTTCCTCTGCCATCTCCCGGAAAAAGACGCCACCACTGTGCGCGCGGCCTTCACGCGTAAACTGGATGACATCCCAGCGGCTCTGCTCAAATCCCTCACCTACGACCAGGGCAAGGAGATGGCCCAACACAAGCTCCTCGCCGCCGATCTCAACCTGCAGGTCTTCTTCTGCCACCCGCACAGCCCTTGGGAGCGCGGCACCTGCGAAAGCCAGAACGGTCGCATCCGCCACTACCTGCCCAAAGGCACGGATCTGTCGCTCGTATCTTATCAGCAACTCAGCGCTTATCAGGAAATGCTCAACGAGCGTCCCAGAAAAATCCTGGGGTGGAAGTCCCCTGCTCAATGTTTTCGTGAACTCCTTATATCAAATCTTTCTTCAAGTTGATCCTTGAATGTGCCCACCGCAGACACGACACCGGAACGCAGAGAGAACCCTGCTGCGTCGCTGTTTTACACCCACGTCTCGTGATAGGTGGGCGATAGTCGAAATACCCCTCGCTCACGCTCGCGGCTACCGGCAGTCAAAAACTCAAATGAAGTTGGGATCACTCGGCGGCGGGGCTTCGCGTTCCTCGTTTCCTCTGCGGCGGATTCTCCTGTCTCTGCGGTGCCCCCTCCGATTATCCGCTCCACGCTTTTCGCTCCACGCCGATCCATTTGCACCGCAGACACGACACCGGAACGCAGAGAGAACGCTGCTGCGTCGCTGTTTTGATTATATCGCTCTGTTGATTCAGCGATCCTTTGAATCCTCCGAGACCGCAACATGAGCGAAAATCAGCGGTTCAGCTCCTGCCTTCATCTGTGTGCATCCGGATAATCCGTGGTCGGTAATTCTGACGTCCGCAACCCGTGCCCGCTGATCTTTCTGCCCCGTGTTTCTCTCGTACTTCGTTCTCGTAATCGGTCTCGCTTCGCAACGGTTGCCGGAATGGGGTCCGGAAAATTCCGCAAGGGGCGGCCACGTCCCTGCTCCCACCTTGATCTGTGTTTCAGCGGGTGCCGGGATGGCGCCGACCGCCAGCCGCTCGGTGGGGCCGGTATGCGTAGGTTATAATTTCTGCCAAAAAAACGCTGTTTTACAGAGGGATTGTCACGTAATACGTGACATTGTCTTAGCGGGGTTTTTTAAGGAGGGACGGGCTGGAGGTTTACTTGGGTGACGGGCGTAAACGAGGGCTGGAGTCGCGAGGGATTTGTCGCAAGATCGGTCCAATGAAATTCGGAATCTGTAATGAAATTTTTCAGAATTGGGCGCTGGAAGACGCGATGAGCTACGCCAAAAAGGCGGGCTACGACTGCATCGAGATTGCGCCGTTTACGC
>CAMCHO010000056.1 GCA_945874455.1 Opitutus sp. GAS368
CTCGGCCCACGGCGTGGTGAACATGGCGAACGCGGGGTTGCCGTGGCGCGACATCCATTGGCCGGTGAGGAGCGTGGCGCGGCTCACGCCGCAGATCGCGGTGGTGACGCAGTTGTGGGTGAAGCGCATGCCCTCTTTGGCGAGCCGATTGAGGTGGGGTGTTTTCACGACTGGATGGCCGGCTGCACCGAGCGTATCGTGGCGCCAGTCGTCGGCGTAGAGCACGACGATGTTGAGTGGCTTGGAGGGGGTGGCGGCGCTGGCGAGCGGCATCGCAAGGGCAAGCGCGGTGAAAGTGGACAGGGCGACGATGGGGCGGAGCATAAGAACGAAATGAGCGGGTTAATTCGGTAGGGGCACTTGGGCGGTGGTTTGCAGGTAGGCGATGAGGTGGCGGACCTGTTCGTCCGTTAAGGCGGTGAGGAGGCCTTCGGGCATCATGCTCACGGGAAGTTGCTCTTGTTTGGCGATCTCCGAGCGATCAATGCGCGTCTCCTGATCGATCATTCTCACGGTTACCGTGCGTTCGGATTTGTCACTCAACATGCCGTTCAGCACGCGTCCGTCTTTTAGCGTCAACACGGTCATGAGGTTTTCGGCGGCGACCACGGCGCTGGGGTCGGCGATATTTTCGATAAGATACCCAATATCGTGGCGGCCGCTGCCGGTGAGATCGGGGCCGAGCGTGTTGCCCTCGCCGTAGAGTTTGTGGCACGCGGCGCAGACGGCGTCGTAGATGACGCGGCCCTGACGGGCATCACCGGTGCGAAGGAACGCGGGGGTGAGTTTCGCTTTGAGCGTGGTGATGAGTTGCTGCTTATCGGCGCTGGATTCGCGGACTTCGCCCCAGACCTCGGCGAGTTTCTGCGTGAGCGACGCATCGTGGAAACTCCGGATTTGCCGAGCGAGGACCGGCGTAAGGTCTTTGCGAGGGATCACGATTTTATCGACGGGGCGCTCCATTTGATTGAGGAGGACGCGAGCAAACGTCGGGCGCGCCACGAGGACGGCGAGGGCGGCGGGACGCTCGTGCGGAGAGAGGCCTTTGTAGCGGGCGATGATGCGGTCGGCCGCGGCAGGATCGTCGAAAGAGGCGAGCCCCTGAATCGCGGCGACGCTGAGCGCGGCGTTGCCGATCAGCGATTCGCAGACCTTACGGAGGGAGGGAGCCTTTGCCTCGATCAGGGTGCGCAGGGCGGCACGGCGACTCTCGGTATTGGCTTGGTTGTCGAGAGCGATGGCCTGCACTTCGGCCAGTGCCCGGCCGCTGCCAAAAAGGACTTCGAGGTCGCGGAGTGATCGCGTCAGCGCGTCGTCCCGGAGTGCAGCGACGCGGGCGGCAAAGGCGTCCCACGCGGCGGGTTTCTTGGCCTTGCTCCAGCCGCGGAGGGAGGCGCTCATGCCGCGAAGAATGTCGGCCGCGAGGGCATCGGACCGGAGAGAGAGGAGCGCGTTGAGCGGTGCGGGGGCTTGGTCGATGTCTTCGGTGACGCGGCGCGCGATGAACTGGCGCACCAGTGGAATCCGACACGTTGAAGCGAGGGCGACGAGCTGAGTGGGCGCGAGACCGCGGATGCCCGACCAATACAGGAGCGGCAGATTGTGGTCGGTGGCGTCTTCGGCGTGTGTGAGGAGGAGTGCGGCGAGTTCGGCGCGGGCGTCGGGCGTGAGCGCAGGGAGGGTTGACGCGCGGGCGAGGCGGAGGAACGGGCTCGCGGTGTTCTGCGCGGTGGCGGGCGTGGAGGGCACGGCCCAGCGCTGGAGGTGTTCGTCCGGGCTGGTGCGCATCGCCGAGAGCAGGGGAGCGACGGGCGCGGCAGCGTCGGGTGCGAAGGCGGAGATTTGTTCCAGCGTCCAATACGCGGCCAGTTTTTTGGCAGGCGTGGGCACGGTGGTGAACTGCTCGCCGAGAAGTGTGGTCAGAGCGGGCAGGCCGTTTTGCCGGCGGGCGCGTTCGCGGAGTTCCCAGCGCGCCATGCGCACGAGCCACTCGTTGTCGCTGGGCTGGAGGGCGACGAGTTGGGCGTCGGTGAGTTTCGTGAGATCGGTTTCCTGGGGACGCGTGGCGTCGCCGTAGGTGATTTTGTAGATACGTCCGGAGGTGCGGTGAACGCCGTCGTTTTCGTGGCATTCGCCCACGTCGCTCCAATCGAGAATGTAGACGCCGCCATCGGGGCCGGCTTGAATTTCGATGGCGCGGAACCACGGATCATCCGTCCGCATGAAGTCGGGCGCGTGCTTGCCGACGTAGCCGCTGCCCCGGCGCTCGAGGCGGTCGATATTCACGCGGCGACCGTGGAGATTGGTTGTGAACACTTGGCCACGATACTCGGGCGGGAAGTTGGTGCCTTGGTAAATCATCAGGCCGACGTGCGCGTGGCCGCCACCGACACGGGAGGACGCGGGGGTGACGCCCAGCTTCCGCACATCGGTCCACACCTCGCCGCTATCCCAATGGTAATGGTCGGCGTGCTGGTCGATGAGTTCGTAAATGCGCGGATAAGGATCATCGCCGTGCATCCGCTTGAAATGCGCTCCTTGGATGCCGTGCCAAAGGTGGCCGATGACCGTGTTGATGAAGAACATCTCGCCGTGTTGATCCCAATCCATGCCCCACGGGTTTGTCGTGCCGTGACAGTAGGGCTCGTAGATTTTTTGGGCGGGATGGTAGCGCCAGATACCGCCGGCGGTGGGTGAGCGTTGGTCGTGGGGAGTGCCGGGCACGTCCGCCCAACTCGTGCTGCTGATGCCGACGCGACCGTAGAGCCAGCCGTCAGGCCCCCACTTGAGACCGTTGGCAAAGGTGTGGCGGCTGGCGGCCTGGGTGCTAAAACCGTCGACGAGGATCTGCGGTGGGCCGCTGGGTTTGTCGCCGTGGGTGGGAATGAACAGGAGATGCGGTGGGCACATTGCGTAGACGCCGCCGAAGCCGCGCTCGATGCTGGTGAGCATTTGGAGATCGTCGGCGAATACCGTGCGTCGATCGAAACGCCCGTCGTTGTCGGTGTCCTCGAAGATAACGATGCGATCGCGGAGCTTGAGGTCGAAGCGCTCCTTGTTGTCAGAGTAAGTGTAGTTCTCCGCGATCCAGAGACGACCGCGCTCGTCCCAGCACATCGCGATGGGATTCTGGACGTCGGGTTCGGCGGCGAACAGCGTGGCTTTGAACCCGGGTGGCAGGTGCATCAACTTCAGCAAGTCCGCTGGGGCGGTGAGGGGCTTGTCGGTGATTTCCTGATTATTCGTCGGAGCGGGGAAGGCGGCGTGGGTCGAAGAGAGCAGGCAAATCTGACCGAGACCGAGGACGAGAGCGGGGAGCCAACGAAAACAAAGCGACATGAAAATAAAGCTGACCAAGTCTCCGACGAGGTGAAGCGGTAAGTTAATCGCGAAGCGCCCGCTCGCCCGCATCCGCCTGCGCACGCATCTCATGGTAACAGCCGAGAATCCCGACCGAGCGGTGAAATGTTTTGGCGGGGAATGAAGAATTTTTATCGCATCAGGAAATCGGCATATGTTGATGTTTAGACTTGCTCGCTAGCTGGACGGCGTTTTTTCTGTCTGGCTACCTCTATGGCAAAATCATTCGTTTTCTCCTCCGAGTCCGTGGGTGAAGGACATCCTGACAAAGTCGCTGACTTGATCTCCGACAGCGTGCTCGACGCCTGCCTTGCGCAGGATCGCTCCAGTCGCGTCGCTTGCGAAACCATGGTCAAGTCCAACATGGTCATTCTCGCTGGCGAGATCACGACGGGCGCGAAGCTAAATTACGAGGCGATCGTGCGCGCTGCCATTCGGGATATTGGTTATGTGAACAACGATGACGTGTTTCATGCCGATCAGGTCTTCATCAACAACTATTTGACGAAGCAGTCTCAGGACATCGCCCAGGGTGTTGATGCGAAGAAGGCCAAGGGGAAGAAGACGGCCGAGCAGGGGGCGGGCGATCAAGGGATCATGTTTGGTTACGCCTGCAATGAGACTCCCGAGCTGATGCCAACGCCGATCATGTTTGCGCACCGGCTGGGTCGCGAGCTGACGAAAATTCGCAAATCTGGCGTCGCGCCTTGGCTGCGCCCAGATGCCAAGTCACAGGTTTCGGTGCGCTATGAAAACGACAAACCGGTCGAGGTCGTCAACGTGGTGATCTCCACGCAGCACACCGACGACGTCGCGCATGCGACGATCGAAAAATATTTGATTGAGCATGTGGTCAAAAAGGTAATCCCGGCCGAGTTGCTCAACAAAAACACGGAGTATCTCATCAATCCGACCGGCCGGTTTGTGATCGGCGGTCCGCAGGGAGACTCGGGGCTCACCGGTCGTAAGATCATCGTTGATACTTACGGTGGCTGGGGCCGCCATGGTGGCGGTGCTTTTTCGGGCAAGGATCCGTCCAAGGTTGATCGCTCCGCCGCCTACATGGGCCGCTGGGTGGCCAAGAATATCGTCGCGGCGGGTTTCGCGACGCACGCCGAGATTCAATTTGCCTATGCGATCGGGCATCCACAGCCGGTTTCGGTACGAGTCGAGACGTTTGGCACTGCCCTCAAGGGTGTTTCGGACGAGCAAATTACTGATGCGGTCCGCGCGGTGTTCAGTTTCAAACCGGCTGATATTGTGGCCGATCTCAATCTGCTCCGCCCCATTTATCGTCAGACGACGAACTACGGTCACTTCGGCAAGAAGGGTCTACCGTGGGAACAAATCAACAAGGTCGCAGCCCTCAAAGCCGCGCTTAAGTAAACCTGAACGTCCGCTCTCCTCCGCCTCCTTAATTTCAATTTTTCATCATGGCCAAAGCCTCCAAACCTTCGCGCAAATCACCTGCGGACGATTACCACGTCAAAGATATTACGCTAGCCGATTGGGGCCGCAAAGAGATCGCGGTCGCTGAGCATGAAATGCCCGGCCTCGTCTCGGTCCGCAAAAAATTCGGACCGAAGCAGCCGCTCGCGGGCGTGCGCATCACGGGCTCGTTGCACATGACGATTCAGACGGCGGTGCTGATCGAGACCCTCAAGGAACTCGGCGCCGATGTTCGCTGGGCTTCGTGTAATATTTTCTCCACTCAGGACCACGCTGCGGCTGCCATCGCGGCGACCGGCACGCCGGTCTTCGCCTGGAAGGGCGAGACGCTGGAAGAATACTGGGATCTGACCCTCAAGGCCATTTCGTTTCCGGGAAACAAAGGCCCGCAATTGGTGGTAGACGACGGCGGTGACGTGACGCTGCTCATCCACAAGGGCTGTGAATTGGAGGAGGGCAGCGATTGGGTGAACACCCCGTCGACGTCGCATGAAGAGCAAGTCATCAAGAACATCTTGAAGCGCGTTCATAAAGAGGATCCGAAGCGCTGGACCAACATCGCGAAGGAGTGGCGTGGGGTTTCAGAGGAGACGACCACCGGCGTGCACCGCCTTTATCAGATGCTCGAGAAGGGCAAACTCCGCGTGCCCGCGATTAATGTGAATGACTCCGTCACCAAGTCGAAATTTGATAACCTCTACGGTTGCCGCGAGTCGCTCGCCGATGGTTTGAAGCGCGCCACGGATGTCATGATTGCCGGTAAGGTCGCGTGTGTCTGCGGCTACGGTGATGTCGGTAAGGGTTCAGCGTTTTCGCTCAAAGGCTTTGGCGCCCGTGTCATTGTGACGGAGATCGATCCCATCAATGCGCTGCAGGCCGCCATGGAAGGTTTTGAGGTCAACACGATCGAGTCCACGTTTGGTAAGGCGGATATCTATGTGACCACGACCGGCAACAAAGACATCATTACGCTCGAGCACATGCGGAAGATGAAGGATCAGGCGATCGTCTGTAACATCGGTCACTTCGATAATGAGATTCAAATCGACCGTCTGAATACGTCCGATGCGAAGCGCGTGAACATCAAGCCGCAATACGACCTCTACACATTTCCAACAGGCAACAGCATCTACATGTTGGCCGAAGGCCGCTTGGTAAATCTCGGCTGCGCGACGGGCCATCCGTCGTTCGTGATGTCTGCCAGTTTTACGAACCAAACGCTGGCTCAGCTGGACCTGTGGAAAAACAAAGATGCCTACGCGATCGGCGTTTATCGTCTGCCGAAGCTTCTCGATGAAGAGGTGGCCCGGTTGCACCTCGATAAGATCGGCGCGAAACTGACCAAGCTGACTAAAGATCAGGCGGCTTACCTCGGGGTGCCGGCCGGCGGGCCTTACAAGCCTGATCACTACCGCTACTAATCGGTGGGAAAGATTTCCCCCAACCAAAACGCCGGCCTACCTGGGCCGGCGTTTTTTTGTTACACGTCGACGTCAACTCCCCGAGCAACGGACCGGAGCGACCTCAGCGGGAGGAGGTGCCTTTTTCGTAGTCACTCCGCATCGAAGCGAGGTCGTACCCTCGGCGGGCTTGCTGTCGGACCGAGCTGGCTTCGGCCCTTGGCCCGACTCCGGCGATTGGCCCTGAGTCCCCGGGCCCTGTGGGCACCCTCTCGACCGACCCCGATCAACGCGATTTGTTCAGGGGTGGCCATCAGATGGCGAATGGGGCCGGTGGACCGAGCGGGAGGTTAGTGGGCGAAGAAAGGGTTGTGCTGCTTTTCCTGACCGAGGGTCGTGACGGGCCCGTGCCCACAGGCGAGAACGGTGTCGCGGGGGAGCGTGAGAATTTTCTCACGGTTGTTGCGATACTGCTCGGCGAAGTGCGTGGCGCTGCCACCCATGGAACTGGCGAAAATCGAATCACCGACGACGGCGAGCGGCCAACTCAAGCCGGTGACGTAGAACGTCGTCATTCCGGGTGAATGACCCGACGTGAGCAGCGTCTTGATCGCGAGGGGTCCGAGGTGGAAGTGGGCGTTTTCCTTGAAGGTCTGCGCGCCGGGGAGCGGAGCGGGTTCCAGTTCGCTGGCCCAGACCTGCGCTTTCGTTTCGGCGGCAAAGCGAGTCAAGTCAGCGATATGATCGTCGTGGGTGTGCGTAATAAAAATGTAGTGAACGCTCAGACGTTCGGCGCGGATGAGGTCGAGCATGGGCTCGCAGGTCGCGCCCGTGTCGAAGGCTGCGGCGACACGCGTGCGTCCGTCCCAGATGACATAGCTGTTAACGGTCATGTCCTCGTGGACCGTATTGAACGCGGCGAAGCCGGCGGGAAAAATAGGTTGTTGCGGATACCAACGCTTGTGAGCGAGCGCTTCGAGAGCGGCCGCGGAAAGTTTGAGCGCGAAGGCGACCCGGCGGATCACGGCGTCGAGCGGTTGGCCCGCTTTCACGGCAGCCAAATCCTCGGCGGTGACTTCGGCGCGCTGGGCCAAGTCCGCGTCGGTGATGTGAAGTCCGCGCTGGGTCTTGTTGATCACGTCGTTAAAATTATCTTCGAGCGGAATTCGGGCCATGGTCTGAGTAAAGCTCGGTGGGCGCGCCCGCCGAGATAAAACTGCGCGGTGCGTCGGCTCGTCACTTGATTGATTTTTCCTTCCACGTATCCCCACGGAATCCTGAGGCCTCGGGTATTCTCGATGCTCGCCCGCGTTGGCGACCCACCAATGGACAGGATTTTCCGTTGCCAGAGTGCGACGCGCGCGGCTTTCTTCGCGCCCTTATGAGCAATCCATCCGAGTATCTTGCGTCTCTCTATGCACTCAGCGGCAAGGTCGCTGTCGTTATTGGCGGCACGGGTGAGTTATGTGGGGCGATGGCTGAGGGTTTGGCGGGTGCGGGTGCCGAGGTGGTCTTGGTTGGCCGCAACGAAGAAAAGGCAAAACCGCGCTTGGACCGTATTCATGCGGCGGGGGGGGAAGGTTATTTTGTCTCCGCTGAAGCGAGTGAGAAGGCCGCGCTCCAGCAGTTGCTCGAAACGGTGCTAAAACGCTCTGGCAAGGTGGATATTGTCGTGAACGGTGCGGGCATAAATTCAGCCACGCCATTTTTCGATATCGCCGAGGACGAGTTTGATCGGATCGTGAAGGTAAACCTGAAGGGCGTATTTCTGGGCTGCCAGATTTTCGGAAAGTATCTCGTCGAGCGCGGCGAGGGTGGCTCGATCATCAATCTCGGCTCGATGTCCGGCATTGTGCCGTTGTCCCGAGTGTTTACTTATTCGGCGACGAAGGCCGCAGTCCACAATCTTTCAAAAAACCTCGCGCGCGAGTGGGCCCCGAAGGGCGTGCGCGTCAATACACTGGTGCCGGGGTTTTTCCCGGCAGAGCAAAATCGCAAGATTCTTTCCCCCGAGCGCGTCGCTGCGATCATCGGTCATACCCCGATGAAGCGATTCGGTGAGGCCCGCGAACTCGTGGGTGCGACCCTCTTGATGGCGAGTGATAATGCGGGTGGTTTTCTTACGGGAGCAGAGATTGTAGTCGATGGTGGCTACCACGCTATGACGATTTGAGGTTAGGCGTTCTGGCAGCGCATTCATGTATAAAGTGGCTTGCATTCCGGAGCCTATAGGCGTGACGTAGTCTTCCTATGATCGCTAACAAACTCAAAGAAATCGAAGCCGCTAGGGCCCACATTGCCTCACTGGAGAAATCCATCGCGGCGCAATTGAAGAGCGAACTCGCCGCGCTCCCAGCCAACTATGGTTTTTCAACCGTCAAAGCGTTCGCCAAGGCGGTGAAGGCTGCGGTGGGTGGCGGGGACAAAGTCCGCGGTGCCGCTAAGTCCAAGACGAGCGGCGGAAAAAACCGCACGCGCGCAGTCATCACCGACGAGACTCGCGCAAACGTGAAGAAACTGGTTGAAGAGGGTAAATCAGGCGCGGCCATCGCCGAAGAGCTCGGGATTTCGCTGCCGAGCGTGCAGAATATCAAGAAGGTGCTCGGACTCGTTAAAGCCCGTAAATAATCAGGACCGCTTTCGTTTCACGATCTTCGCATCGCACAGGCCTCCGCCATAAAGCGGAGGCTTTTTGTTTGGCTTCACCAAGCCGATTAGCGATCCTCTTTCTTTGTTCAAATACCCATGTGTGCGCATATCATCCAAGCCAATACCAATGGTCGCTTACACGCGGCTGATGAGCCTTCGATTTCGCCTTTGAACCGCGGGTTTCTTTATGGCGACTCGATCTATGAAGTGTGGCGGACGCATGAGGGAGTGATCTTCACCTGGGAGCAACACTGGGCGCGGTTGGAACGTTCGGCCCGCGCTTTGCACTTCGAATTGCCACTCGTGGCGGGGGCCATGTTGGTTGAGATCAAGCGGACCGTGGCCCGTTATCGCGAATGTAGCGGAAATCTCGGAGAGCTCTATATTCGCCTGCAGGTCACTCGTGGCGGCGGCGCCATCGGACTCGATCCGGCTTTAGCGGATCGGTCTGACTTCGTGCTCTTGGTGCAGCCGTGCCCGGAAGTGGCGGCGGAAAAACTGCGCGATGGACTGCACCTTTCCCTGGCGACCGAATTACGTCGAAATCCCGTCGACGCGCTGAGTCCGGCGTGGAAGACGGGGAACTATCTCAATAACATTCTTTGCCTGCGGGAGGCCCGGTCGCGCGGTGCCGATGAGGTGGTGATTCTGAATCACGCGGGTGAAGTCACCGAGGCGGCCGTGTCCAATATTGCTTTTGTGCGTGACGGAGTGGTGCTGACGCCCCCCTTGTCGGCGGGTATTTTGGGCGGGATCACCCGGGGTCTCATCCTCAATGAGGTTGCGCTTGCCGCGGGCATCACGGCGCGGGAGGAGCGCGTGCGACCGGCGGACTTTGGTGGGATGAGCGAGTGTTTTCTCCTTTCGACGACGAAGGATGTGGGACCGGTGGCGGCGATTGACGCGGTGAGATTCACCGTCGGACAAGCTACGGTGTCCGCGCGGTTGAAGGCGGCGTTCGCAAACTACGCGCGGGCGTATGCGGCGGCGCATCCCGCGCTCCGAGTCTGACGGCGTTGCCGTTGCGCCCGGTTAGTAGCGACGTAAGGCGGGATCAATCTGCTCAGCCCACGCGTCGATCCCGCCCGCGATATTGGTCACGGCGGAGTAGCCTTGGGCGCGCAAGTATTGGGTCACTCGCAGGCTCCGGCCACCGTGGTGACACATGATGAGCAGGTGCTCGTCGCGAGGGAGCGAAGGCGTGTTTGCCGGGATCTGCCCCATGGGGATCAGCTCGGCCCCGCAGACGCTGGCGATCTCGACTTCATAGGGTTCGCGCACGTCGATGAGCAGAACCCCGCAGGGTGACTGATCGAGCAACTGTTTCGCTGCGGTGACGGAAATTTCGAGAGGGTAGTCTTCGGGCGGCATGGACGTAGTGGGAGGTGGCGGGGTGCAACAGGCAGAGCAAGCTTCGGTCGTGAGTTGAGTGATCGTCGGCGCGGAGCCGCAGAGTGGGCAATCCGAGTCGCGGGCGAGCGTGAGAGTCTGGAAGACTTGGGTGAGGGCGTTGTAGGTGAGCAAACGCCCGCTGAGTGGCGTGCCGATACCGGTGATGAGTTTGATGGTCTCGAGGGCCTGGAGGCTGCCGATGACTCCGCACAGCGCGCCGAGCACGCCCGCCTCGCCGCAACCGGGCACGCTGCCCTCGGTCGGTGGGGAGGGGAAGAGGCAGCGATAGCAAGGGCCGCCGCGCGTGGAATCGAAAACAGATACCTGGCCTTCGAATTTGAATACGCTGCCGTAGACGATAGGTCGCTGCGCGAAGAACGCGGCGTCGTTGTTGAGGTACCGGGCGGGGAAATTATCCGTGCCGTCGACGATCACATCGTAGTCGGCGAACAGGGCGAGGGCGTTGCCGACGGTCACGCCGTCGCTATGTTCGACGATTCGGATGAAGGGATTGGTCGCGCGCAGTCGCCGCGCGGCGGAGGTGACTTTCGTTTCGCCGATGGCAGCGGTGTCGTGGAGGAGCTGGCGCTGGAGGTTGTGATCGGCGACCCGATCGAAGTCGGCGATACCGAGCGTCCCGACTCCGGCGGCTGCGAGGTAGAGGGCAGCGGGACTGCCGAGCCCGCCGGCACCAATGACGAGCACGCGGGCGCCGGCGAGTTTGCGCTGACCAACGACGCCGATTTCGCCGAGGAGGATATGCCGGCTGTAGCGCGCAAGTTCGGCGGGCGAAAGATGTGGCAACGCAGTGGGCATCGTCGGGAAAGAGAGCGTGAAGCGCGGTCGTCGTAAATGAATTTGCGCCGGAAGCGCGCCGCGGCGGGAATCACGGGATGCGTTATATTGGCATTGATCTCGGCACTCGCCGCATCGGACTCGCGTTTGGCGACGAGTTGGGCGTGGCGACGCCATTGCCGGCGTTGACTTCGGCGGATGCGGCGGAGCGGCGGGTGGCGCTGCTCAAGGTGATCGGCGAGCGGCGAGCGGACGAGATCGTGATCGGACATCCCCTCAATATGGACGATAGTGAGGGACCGAAGGCGAAGGAGGCGGAGGGTTTTGCTGCTCAGCTCAGCGCGGAGCTGGGGAAGCCGGTTCATCTGGTCGATGAGCGGCTCACGAGCTACGAGGCGGAAGCGAGCATCGCGAAGCACAAGCGCCGGGACGTGCGCGCGAGTGGGATCATCGATTCGCGGGCGGCGACGTTAATTTTGCAGGACTACCTGAATCAGATTTTCCCGCCAATCGAGGAAGATCGGGCTTAAAGCCCGTAAGCTGCGGCGAACGCGGCGAGGTCGGGGAAAACGGGAGCGCCACTGGCATGCAGTCGTTCGAAGGGGTGGTGCCCGGCGGCGATGAGGGCGCAGTCAACCCCCAGTTCGCGGGCGACTTCGAGGTCGTGCAGCGTGTCCCCCACGAGGAGAATTTGGGCGGGAGCGATGGCGAGGCGCCGGACGAGTGCGTGGCCGAGGGCGAGTTTGCTGTGGGCGTGGATGTTAGGGAGTCCGGCGATGTGGTCGAAGTGTGCGGCGAGGCCGAAATGTTGGACGATTTCGTGCAGCGTTTCCTGACGGTAAGCGGAGAGGATCGATTGGCGAAGCCCGGCGGCGGAAGCAGCGGCGAGGACCCGGCGGGCCGCCGGATACAAGGCGCTTTCGAGGCGCCGCGCATCGTAGCCGGAAATGAATTCGACGCTCAGGCGGGCGAAGCTGTCTTCCGCGGGGTCGAAGCCCAGGCGCTCGTAGTAAGTGCGCACCGGAAAATCGAAGAGCGCATGATAGCGCGCGCGGTGAAGCTGCGGGAGTTGGCGGCGGTCGAGGATGGCATTCATGACGTCGATACAGAGATCGAGGTCGTCGAGGAGCGTGCCGTTCCAATCCCAAATCAGATGGTGGTAGCGCGTGAGTGGCATGGAGCGAAAACACTTTGGACAGCGGAGCTTGAGCGGCGCAACCTTCCGGAAATGTCCGATGTAAAGTCAGCCGAAATTCGCCGCTGGAAATGTGTCTGTGCCTATGACGGCACGGGTTTCACGGGCTGGCAGAGCCAGGCCGGAGGGCGCGCCGTGCAGGATGTGATCGAGGCCCGGCTGGCGGAGATTTTGGAGTCAGCCGTGCGGATTTACGGGAGCGGGCGAACGGATGCCGGCGTGCATGCCCGGGGGCAGGTGTTTCATTTTGATGCGGTCTGGCCCCACGGCGCGGACCGGCTCTGCAAGGCGCTGCGTTGCGGATTGCCGGGCACGATCCAGATCCGCAGCGCGCGCGTGGTGGCGGCGGATTTCCACTCCCGGGTTCAGGCCACTCGCAAACGCTACGTGTATCACGTGCGGCTCGGGGAAGCCGACCCATTTACCAAGCCGTTTTGCGTGGAGATGTTCCGGCCACTCGACTTCGCGGGGATGGCAGCAGCAGCGGCGGTATTGCGCGGGCAGCACGATTTTCGAGCGTTTACCGCGCTCAACGGTACGGAGCGGGAAAATACCGTGCGCACTGTGAGCCGGCTCGACATTGCGCGGCGCGGGCGGCGGCTGCAGATCACCGCCGAAGCGGAAGGATTTCTCTATAAAATGGTGCGGAGTTTGGTGGGTGCGCTGCTGGCGGTGGGCGAAGGTCGGCTCACTCCCAAGCGGGTGCAGGAAATTTTGGACGCCAAGGAACGTACGGCGCTCGTGAAAACGGCGCCGCCGCAGGGACTGTTTCTCGACCGGGTTTTTTATTCATGAACCCGACGCTCAGTCGGCTGATGCGCGGGGTTAGTGATGTCGTGTTTCCTCCCTCGTGTGTGCATTGTCGCGGGCTGGTCGAGCAAGAGCGGGCGGGGGCGAGGGGTGAGTCTGAGGTCGCCGTCGCGGGCTCGGGCGGGTTTCGGCACCTGTGTAAAAAGTGTGTGGGGCAACTCGATTTTGTGCAGCCGCCGCATTGCACGACGTGTGGGTCGCCGTTTTACGGCGAGGTTGAGGGGGAGCGGGGTTGCCCGAATTGCGAAGGGCTGCATCCGGCGTTTCGAGAGGGGCGGACCGCGGTGCTGTTCAAGGGACCGGCGCGGGCCTTGGTGATTGAGCTCAAATATCACCGCGGTCTGCACGTGTTGGCGGATATGGAGGAGATTTTTAGCCGCGCGACCCATGTGCGCGAACTGGCGCGGGGGGCGGTTGTCGTGCCGGTGCCCCTGCACGCGCGAAAGTTGCGCGAACGCGGCTACAATCAGGCGGCGTTGCTCGCGGAAATTCTCGCACGGGTGGCGGGCGGCGGGGCGCGCGTTGAACAGGCGTTGCGCCGGGCCGAGGACACGGCGACGCAGACCGCCTTCGACCGCCGCACCCGAATGGCGAACCTGAAAAATGCCTTTGCTCTGGCTCGCGGCACCACCATTAATCCCGACCTCCATTATGTTCTGGTTGACGACGTTTTCACGACAGGCTCCACGCTTAACAGCTGTGCGCGGGCGCTCCGTCGCGCGGGCGGTCTCAACCTCGACGTGATCACCTTTGGCCACGGCTGAAAATCTCTCTCATGCATTTCGACAAACCGACCTACACCGTCCGCAAGACCCGCAAGAAAGACATCCCGAAGGGGGTTTATACCAAGGATCCTGCGAGCGGGGAGATCATTTTCAACAAGGAGATTGAGGACAACCAGATGGTGGTCCCGAAGAGCGGTCATCATTTTCCCATCAGTGCCCGCGCGCGGATCGCGAAGCTTTTTGATGAAGGCACCTTTGTCGAAGTGGATGCGGCGGTGAAGTCCAGCGATCCTCTGAAGTTCATCGATTCGCAGCCGTATCCGGATCGCTTGAAGCGGTACGAGAAAGACAGTGGCCTGCCGGAGGCCGTGGTGTGTGGCACGGGGAAGATCCACGCGATTGGGGTCTCGGTCGCGTTGATGGATTTCCGCTTTTGTGGCGGTGCGATGGGGGCGGCCGCCGGGGAAAAAATCACGCGCGCCATCGAAGTGGCGCTGAAGCAGAAAATCCCCTGCATTATTTTTAGCGCATCAGGCGGCGCGCGGATGCAGGAAGGGATTTATTCGCTCATGCAAATGGCCAAGACCAGCGCGGCGCTCGGGCGGCTGGCGGCGGCGAAATTGCCTTTTATCTCCGTGCTGACGCATCCGACGATGGGTGGAGTGACGGCGAGTTTCGCGACGTTGGGCGATGTCATTTTGGCCGAGCCCGGAGCATTGATTGGGTTTGCCGGAGCGCGGGTGATCAAGGACACGACGAAGCAGACGCTGCCGGCGGGTTTCCAGACGGCGGAGTTTTTGCTGAAGCATGGCTTGGTCGACCAAATCGTGAGCCGTCTGGACATGCGGGATCGCCTGCGCGATCTGCTGTTGGCTTTGTATGTGGGCAAGCGGGCCGTCGCGCGGGCGGCGGGGAGAAACTGAGCGCGGCGGCGGCACACGCGTCCACGATGACAACCGGAGAACCGACCGATTATGCGGCGGTGACGGACTACCTCTTTGGTCTGAAAGCCCACGGAGTGCGTTTCGGAATCGACCGCATGGCCCTGCTCGTGGCGGAGCTCGGACATCCCGAGCGGGCTGTGCCGTGTATCCATGTGGCCGGCACCAACGGCAAGGGCTCGGTGGCGGCGATGCTCGATGCGATCTTGCATGCGGCGGGATGGCGGACGGGGCTCTATACGTCGCCGCATCTGGTGAAATTGGGCGAACGGGTGCAGGTCGAACGTCGGGCGTTGACGGAGGCGGAAATTGTGGCCTACGCGCGGGAGTTGCGGCCGGCGGCGGAGCGAGTCGCTGCGGAGAATCCGGGCGATCACCCGAGTTTCTTTGAGTTCATGACGGCGATGGCCTTTTTGCAGTTTGCGCGCAAGCAGTGCGAAATGAGCGTGATCGAAGTCGGCCTCGGCGGGCGACTCGATGCGACGAATGTCGTGATACCGGAGGTGAGCGTCATCACGTCGATTGGACTCGATCACTGCGAGTTTCTGGGCAACGAGCTGGCGCAAATTGCCGCGGAGAAAGCGGGGATCATTAAGGCTGGTCGCCCCGTGGTGATTGGGCGGATACCGACGGTGGCGGAAGCGGTGATTCGCGGCATCGCGGCCGAGCGCGGAGCGCGAGTGACTTCGGTCGCGGCAGACTATGGGGATGAACTGGAACGATATCCGCACACCAATCTCGAGGGTGATTATCAGCGGTGGAATGCGGCGACGGCGACCTTGGTGGCGCGGGCGTTGCCCGAAAAATGGCGGATTTCAGACCAGGCGATTGCGCAGGGATTGGCGCACGTGGACTGGCCAGGGCGCTGGCAGCGCGTGCGAATTGACGGCCGGATTACCATGCTCGATGCATCGCACAATCCCGAGGGGGCGCGGGTGCTCGACGCAAATTTGAGGGGCTTGGTGACCGAAACTGGGCGCGCGCCAGTGGTGATCACGGGCGTGCTGGGTCTGGCGCGCGCACGACCGCTGATCGAGACGATCTCGCGGCACGCGAAGGAGATTTATTTTGTCGTGCCCAATCAGGCACGGGCGTGCAGCTACGAAGAGCTCGAGGCGCTCGTGCCGGCGGATTTTTTCGCGCGCGGCGGACGGACGGTGCGCGCGACCGTGGCGGGGTTGTTTCCCAACGAGGGGCGCTGTGCGGCGGGTGGAGTCGATGATGTCGTCGTGGTGACGGGGTCCATCTACTTGCTGGGCGAAGTGCTGGCGCGGATCGGGCCGGGCACCGCTGCCGGCGAGGGGCGTTTGCAGGATTTTTAGACGGATGGCGTTTGGAGAGTTTGAAACGGTACGCGCTCTGACGGCAGGGGCCACGGCGAGAATGGGTTGCGGCAAGAGCGCGTGCGCGCCTGGCAATTCGCGGGCCGAGGACTCGACGCGATGCAGCCCAACGAAATCCGCAATAGCGACGCCCGTGGCATCTGGGCGATAATAGTGACGGCGGAGATGTTTCAATGGTCGGGCCGGTGGGGCCACGGAGGAAACCGGCCTGATCGAGCAGCAAGCATGATCGGCCACGCATCTTCATGATATGACCTGCTCGCCGCAGCTGAAGTGCTGTCAGGATTTTGGCGGCGGATGGGTTGTCGGGACTAGGTGAGCGGAGGGCAATCTCAGCCCAAAGCGCGGCAACCGCGATGGGCGTTACAACGAAGAAAATGAGTAGCCGCTCGCGGACTTGCAGGAAACGCCTGAACTCGTGGCCAACGTGCAGATACTGAAAAAAGGGGCGCGGTCGGTGGGCGCTCAGACGAGTTTTACCAGATCGGCGGTCGCGGGGACGTCCTTGATAATCTGTGACGGTTCGGGGCCGACGCCGAGGTAGCGAAGGTTCGGGAGCTTGTCGGCGGATGGCCACGGGGTGCCCTCGTAGGCAACGTCGAGCGTGGCCTTCATCATCGCGGCGACGTAGCGCTGAGCGTTCTGCGGGAGATCGGCAAAGCGGCGGACGAGGGAGATGTCTTCCGTCCAGCCGGGATGTTGCGTGTAGACGGGCCTGAGGGTCTTGCGGACGGCTTCGTTGCGGGGAACGTGGTGGTAGATCTTGCCGGCGGCATCTTGATAGGACGTGCAGATGAGGAGGTCGCCGTGCCATTCGCCGTGGTGAGTGAGGGCGTCGGACTTGTTGATCATGACGTCTTGGAACCCGCCGTAGCGCAGGGCGTCGCCTTTTTCGACCGCGTCAAACCAGCCGACCATGCGTTGGCGGCCGGTGCTGGTGCCGAATTCGATCCGCTTGAGTTTGATGGCGAGCGGGTGGGCGTCGTCCATCTGCGTCAGGAAAGTGTGCGTACCGACCTTGGTGTCGTAAGCCTTGGCGACGCCGAAGGTGTGAATGCGCTGCACGGGGATGCCGGCGCTCTCGAAGAACTCAGGCGTGTAGGTGTGCGAGGCCGTGACGTTGGGTGAGTAGCCGTGGCGTTTGTCGAGCCAGTAGGCTTGACCGAATTCGCCAATGATGGTGTGGCCGGCTTGAAATTCGCGGAGAATCAACTCGCGAACTTCCCCGATATTTTTGGCGAGGGCAGTGCCGGCGGCCCAGTAGGTCGCGGTCAGCGCTTCGAGGTTGAGCGTGAAGGGCGTAGTGCCGCGAAATTGAGTGAAGTCGAATTCGTCGGCGGTGAACACCCCGAGTTCGATGGCCTCGGTATTGGCGCGTTTTTCGGCGACGGAGAGTTGGTCGAAGAAGCCGGCGAACGTTGCCGGACTGACGCGGTAGACGTGTTGGATGGTGCGCAGGGCGCGGTCGGCGCGTTGGGCGAGTTTGCGGGCGAAGAAATTCGGGCCCGCGAGAAAATCGGAAAATGTGATTTGTTGTTGGCCGACTTCGTCGAGGTAGGCGGGGGTGATGCCGCGCCCGGTGGAGCCGCGCGGCTCTTCGCCGAGGACCTTGACGCGGTAATCTTCGGTGGCGAGGTCGAGGAGTCGGTGGGTGAAGTCGGAGACCATTGTGCGCTCGTCGATCAGGAGGCGGGAGAGGATCGCGTGGCCCTTGAGTTCGAGGGGTTTCGTTTCCCACCAGATCTTGCGTGGATCTGCGACCACGCCGGCCCCGATGCAGAGGTGCGCGGCGTCGCGGACGACAACACCGGCAGGGAGGAGGTTGAGCTTGATGCCACCGGCGGTGTGCCCGGAGTTGGCTCCGCCGTTGACCTTGAGGACGACCGAGACGGCCGCACGCGTGCCACGGAGTTCGTCGGCTACTTCGGGGATGAGGCGGCCCTTGCCCTCGTCACCTAAGGAGATACCGACATCGGCGATCAGTTGGCTGGAAAAAGGGATGAGTGACATGGGTTGCGTGAGACGAGTGCAACCGGGTCAGAACCGACGAGCGGAATGACTCCTGTTACGGAAAAGGTGAAACGCGGTGCGACGAGGGAGGGCAAACAAAAATCCGATTCATGACGCGGTCAGTGGAGCATGGGTTGGGGCCCGTCGGATCATCGGCAGCTGCGCCCGACCGATCCCGCGATGCTGGGGGTGCGATTGGAAGCTCGACGGGCCCGTGCGCGATTCGGCAGACTCCGAGCTTACCTCTATGAAATCACTCCTGGTTTGCTTCCTTGCTATTGCCGCGCTTGCACGCGCGGCCAGCGCTCCAAAGACGCCGAACATCGTCTTTATTTTCTCCGACGATCACGCCTATCAGGCGATCAGCGCCTACGGTGATGCGCGCAAACTGCTCGACACTCCGAACATCGACCGCATCGCGAAGCAAGGGGTGCGCTTCGACCGGTGCCTTGTGACGAATTCGATTTGTGGTCCGGCGCGCGCGACGATTCTCACGGGAAAATACAGTCACCTCAACGGCTTTCCCAATAACTCGAATTCCACGTTCGACGGCGCGCAGCAGACCTTCCCCAAGCTCCTGCAAAAGGCCGGCTACCAGACGGCCATCGTTGGCAAATGGCACCTCGGCTCCGATCCGACCGGCTTTGATTTCTGGCAGATTCTCCCGGGCCAGGGCGTTTACTATAATCCGCCGATGATCAAAATGGGCGAACGGGTGGCGATGCCCGGCTACGTGACGGATATCATCGGTGACGTGTCGCTCGAATGGTTGAAGAATCGCGACAAAACGAAACCCTTTATGCTCATGTGCCAGCACAAGGCACCGCACCGGGAATGGGCCCCGCCTTTGCGCCACCTCGGCTTCGATAAAGACCGTGTTTACGCCGAGCCCGCGACTTTGTTCGATGATTACTCGGGCCGCGGCAGCGCCGTGCGCGATCAAGACATGACGATCGCGAAGACCTTTACCGACCGCGACGCGAAGTTGGCGCTGCCGGCGGGGATTTCGCCCGAACAGCAAAAGACGTGGGATGCTTACTACGAGCCCCGCAACGCCGCGTATCGCGCGGCCAATCTCTCGGGCAAAGCACTCGTGAGCTGGCGCTACCAGCGCTACATGCATGACTACCTCGCGACGGTAAAAGCTGTGGATGAAAATGTCGGCCGAGTGCTCGACTATCTCGACAAAGAGGGCCTCGCGGAAAACACGATCGTCGTTTACGCGAGCGACCAAGGTTTTTACTTGGGTGAGCACGGTTGGTTCGACAAGCGCTGGATCTTCGAGGAATCCGTGCGCACGCCGTTACTCGTGCGCTGGCCCGGGGTGACGAAGCCCGGTACCGCCACCAAGGCGCTCGTCTCGAACCTCGATTTCGGCGAGACCTTTCTCGACGTGGCGGGCGTTCCGGTGCCGGCCGACATGCAGGGTCGCAGCTTTCAGCCACTGTTGCGCGGGGAGCAGCCGGCCGATTGGCGCACGGCTTTCTACTACCAGTATTTTGAGTACCCCGCGCCGCACCGGGTGCGTCCCCACTACGGAGTCATTACCGACCGCTACAAACTCGTGCACTTCGACGGTATGGGAGAAGCGTATTGGGAACTCTACGACCGCGAGAAAGACCCGAGTGAAATGAAGAGTGTTTACGGAGATGCCGCGTATGCCGCGACCATCAACCAACTAAAGAAAGAACTCACGCGACTGCGGCAGGAGTTGAAGGTGCCGGCGGAAATTCCGGCGCGGTTCTACGGTAATCAAGGCGCGGGCGGTGAAGGTGGGAAGAAGAAGAAACAGGCGAAACAGGGGGATCTCTGACGATGATTACGAAACTCGGCCGTCGCGCGGTGCAGCTGCTGGCGGCTGGGTTGCTCGCGTTGTCCAGCCAAGCCGCGGCCGCCAAGCCCAATGTTCTTTTCATCGCCGTCGACGACATGAACAACGATCTCGGCTGCTACGGCACGCCGCTCGTGAAGTCGCCGAATATCGACAAATTGGCTGCACGCGGCGTCCGCTTCGAGCGCGCCTATTGTCAGTTTCCGCTCTGTAGTCCGAGTCGCTCGTCGATCATGACCGGCCTGCGCCCTGATACGACAAAGGTGTTCAATCTCCAGTATCACTTTCGCCAAGGGTTGCCGGACGTCGTCACCATCCCGCAGCTCTTCCGTCAAAACGGCTATTACGCCGCGCGGGTTGGAAAAATCTACCATTACGGCAATCCGGGTGACATCGGCACGAGCGGCCTCGACGACCCTGCTTCGTGGCAGGAAGTCGTCAATCCGGCGGGTGTCGACAAGACCGCGCTCGAGCCGGACATCACGAACTTCACGCCCCAGCGCGGGCTCGGTTCGGCGATGTCGTTTCTGAGCGATGTGAAGGGCCGCGACGAAGACCACACTGATGGCAAGGTCGCAACCGAAGCGATTCGGCTCCTGGAGAAACACCAGGGCGAGGCCTTCTTCCTTGCGGTGGGTTTCTACAAACCGCACACGCCCTACGTCGCGCCAAAAAAATATTTTGACCTCTATCCATTGGAGAAAATCGACATCCCCTCGCTCCCGGACGGCTACGAGAAGACGGTGCCGGCGGGTGCATTATCGGCGACAAAACCGTGGCCGAATTTTGGCACGAACGTTGGACAGGCACGCCTAACCAAGCAGGCGTATTACGCGGCGATTTCCTTCGTCGATGCGCAGATCGGTCGCGTGATCGATGCGCTGGATCGCCTCGGCCTGCGGGAGAACACGATCATCGTTTTTTGGAGCGACCACGGCTACTCACTCGGCACTCACGGACTCTGGATGAAACAAAATTTATTCGAAGACGCCGCCCGCGTGCCGATGATCTTTGCTGGTCCGGGGATCAAAGCCGGCACGCCGTCACCGCGGATTGTGGAGTTTGTGGATGTTTATCCAACGCTCGCGGACCTCGCGGGCTTGAAGGCGCCGGCGAATCTCGCGGGTGCGAGTCTGCGCCCGCTGCTCGTAAAACCCGATGCCGCGTGGAATCGTCCGGCCTTCACGCAAGTTGAGCGCGGTGGTTTCCCGGGACGGAGTGTGCGCACGTCGCGCTGGCGTTACACGGAGTGGGACGGTGGCAAGCAGGGTACGGAACTTTACGACCATGACTCCGATCCGAAGGAGATGAAGAATCTCGCGGCCAATCCGGCGCAGGCGGCTGTCGTCGCCGAACTCAAAGTGCTGGTGGCCAAAAACTGGCCGGAGCGTGTCGAGGGTGGCCAAGCCGAAGCTGGGGCGAAGAAAAAACGAGCGAAGGCCAAATAGGCCCATGCGGTCTAGGTGACGATTGCGTGACCTGGGCCGTCCTAGGGTATCTTCCGGGACAATGAGCCGTCTGGACGGACCTCATTGTGCAAAATCTACTCGTTAACGTTTATCTCCCCTGGGCATCGCGCGGTCTCGCTCGCGTGGCGACCCTCGGAGTCATGCTTTCATCATTACCGCTGGCCGCGCAGACCGTCGTACCGTCGTTGAAGCCGGCCGAGGAGAAAGCGGTTGAGTTGTCACCGTTTGAGGTTCGCTCGGACGATGACGTCGGTTATCAGGCGATGAACACGACTTCGGGCAGCCGGCTCGGCACCGCATTGCGTGACACGGCGGCTTCGATCTCGCCGTTTACGCCGGAGTTTCTTTCCGACATCGCCGCGACGAATGTGAACGAGATGCTGGCCTATGCGGCCAACGCCGAGCTCAACTCCGGTGACGCCGAGGGCGCGGGCTTCAACAACCCCCGCGACTTCAACTCGGCGGGTGGTGAACCGTTCCGCATCCGCGGCATCCCGGGGGGCGTTTCGACGGATTACGTGGAAAACTCCGCGCCGCAGGATCTCTACAACATTGAGCGCGCCGAGGTCGCGAGCGGCCCGAATTCGATTCTCTTCGGTTCTGGCGACGCCGGCGGACTGGTTTCGCTTTCGGGCAAGAAGGCGAATGTCGCCCGCAACAAATATTCCGCGAACGCGCAGTTTGGTTCGTGGGACTACCAGCGCTACACGTTGGATCTGAACCGCGTGCTTGTGCCCAAGACCTTCGCGTTTCGGCTGAACGCGCTTTACAGCGATGCGCAGGGCTGGCGGCGCTACGAGTTCAACGACGCCAAGCGTTACAGCGCCGCCGTGACCTACCGGCCGTTCAAACGCACGACGCTCAACGCGAGCTTCGAGGACGGCATCACGAAAAACAGCGTCGGCCTAAAGTGGAACACCACCGATCAGGTCTCGCGTTGGATCGCGGCGGGCCGGCCGATCTCCGATGCGACGGCGGCGGACACGACGCGCGGGTTCTCGAGCCAGGGCGCGAACCAGCGCTTCACGTATTTCACGCAGGATGGTTTCGTGTCGAATCAGCGGAACGAACTGCGCTCAAACATCGCGCCCGGCATCGCCGACACGCTGCTGCCGCCCTCGGTCTTCCCCTACGACGTCAACTGGGCGGGTCCGCAGACGAAACTCACCCGCGAGTTCAACAACCACCAGGTCGCGCTCGAGCATCGCTTCACCGACTCGCTCACGGTGCAGGCCGTCTACCTCAAGAACGAGACGCGGGCCAAAGCGCGCTCCTTCGTTTATAACGGCAACGTGATGGATTTCCTCGGTGATCCGAATCTGACGATCCCGGCGCCGAGCGGCACGGGGACCGTCGCCAATGCCCGCGCCGGCCAGCTCTATCTCGAAACCAATCAGCTCGGCGATGCCACGGAGACGGAGAACGAAGTGAAGCGCGTGACGCTCGCCTACGAGCTCAAGCTCGGCAAATGGTTCGGCCAGCACCGCCTGGCCGCCCTGTGGGAAAACGCCGTGCAGGACCGGCATACCAACTCGCGCCGCGAAATCCTCGTCGACCCGCTCAACCGCCCGCTGGCCAACGTCGCCGCGCCCGAGAATGCCCAAAATCTCCTCTACCGCCGCACCTACGTGAAAGAGGGTGATTTCTCGACCTACGCGCTCTCGGGGCTCTACACGCCCCTCGCGCCCTTCACTTACAACGGCCTCACCGTCAGCTCGCGTCAGCTCAACACCGGCGAACTCACTTCGGTGAAGGACATCGACAGCCTCATGCTCGCCGCGCAAAGCGCGTGGCTCAATGGCCGCGTCACCACCACCCTCGGCTACCGGCGGGATGATATCATTTATCTCGATACGACGTCGGGGCGCGTGACCGACGCGGCCGACCCGCGCGTGACCTCCGGCCAGATGGTGCTCAACGAAGTCGTCGCGCTGCCGGGCTTCAATAAGAACACTTACATGGCCGACACGCTCACGGCCGGTGGCGTGGTGCATCTGCACAAGCGCCTCTCCGCTTTTTACAACCAGTCCACCAACCATGGCGCGCCGCGCTTCGACCGCCGTATTTTGCCAACCGGTGCGATCCCCGAGCCTCCCGAGGGTCAGGGCCGCGATCTGGGTGTGATGATCGATCTGCTGGGTGATGACCGCTACTTCGCCCGCGTGACGTATTTTGAAACCAAACAAGTGGGCGATGCGGCGGTCTCGCCCAGCGGGGCGGTGACGAATGCGGCGGCGCTCGGCCGTTCGCAGACGCTCGCGGTGAACGCGGCCTTCGTGGCGGCGGGCCGCCTGACGCAGGCGCAGTCGGATGCGGCGAGTTTCAACTGGAACGCCGCCATCATCGACACCGCGAGCAAGGGCATCGAGGTGGAGCTGGTCGCGAACCCGACGAAGAACTGGACGATCCGCGCCAACTACTCGAAGTCGGAGCGCGACCGCGAAAACTTCTTCGAGGAAGGCTACACGTTCTTCGCCGTGAAATTCGCCGAGTGGCGCGCGCTCGCGGCGGGCAATCCCGCGCTGCTCGCGACGGTCGAGACGAACATCGCGGCGATTCAGACCACGGAGCTCGACGGTCGCGCGGTCGCGCAGGAGCAGGGCTTCGGTTCGATCCCGCACAAGGCCACGCTCACCACGCGCTACAAGTTCGACGGCCAGGGGTTCATGGGGGACCGCCTTAAGGGCGCCTTCGTCGGTGGTGCGGTGCGCTATCAGTCGAAGATTTTTAGCCAGACCGACAACCGCGCGGCGAGTGCCGGCGGCACGGGCAAGGAATACTATGCCGATGGCACGTTGTTCACCGATGCGTTTGTCGGCTATCGCTTCCGCCTGCCGTGGCAGAAGCTCCCGGCGAGCGTGCAGCTCAACGGCCGCAATATCTTCAATTCCGACCTCGTGAGTCTCGCGCGCTACAACGC
>CAMCHO010000057.1 GCA_945874455.1 Opitutus sp. GAS368
GGGCGCGATCACTGGACGCACGCGTTTAGTTTCGCCTTCGCCGGGGCAGGCGTGCCGGGAGGGCAACTCGTCGGCTCGACGGATCGCGACGGCGGCTACATCACGAGTTCGATGGCTTACACGATCGAGGATTACGCGGCGACGATCTATGAAAAACTCGGCATCGACCGGAGCAAGCCGCTGCACACCGCGAGCAATCGGCCGATCATTCTCGCAGCCAAGGGCCGGCCGATTCCTGAACTGTTCAGTTGATTGATGACTTTTTTCGAATGCGATCGCCCATCTGTCGTCGGTTGAGTCTCGCGTCTCTGGCTGGCGCGATTGCTGGGAGTAGCGCCGAGCTTCCGCCCGCGTTCCTCGATGCGACACCACGGACCTGCTATCCTGGGACGCGCGCACTCGCTGAGTTCGGCCGGCAGTCTCTGGGACGCATGGCGATCATTCTGGCGTGGCTGCTGGGTGCGGCGAGCCTCGGCTTCGTCGCGGCGGCGGAGTCCCCGCGGGACCTGCGGGCGGGCTATCGGCTAGAGGTTGAACCGGCGGCGTTGAACCTCGCAAGCCGGCGAGCTTCGCGGCAGTTGGTCGTCACGGCCACCATTGACGGGCAGGCTCGCGACGTGTCGCACTTGGCGCAGATTCTCAGCAGCGACGAGCGCGTGGTCAGAATCGATGGGACCAGTGCGACCGCATTCGCCGCGGGTGATGGCAAGGCATCGCTCACCATCGCCTTCGCGGGCCAGAAACTTTCGGTGCCGGTGAACGTGGCCCATTTCGCCGCGCCCGATCCGGTACTGTTCACGTTCGAGACGATGGCCGTGCTCACGAAGCAAGGCTGCGCCACGGGATCGTGCCACGGATCACCGCAGGGGAAGGCCGGATTCGCCCTCTCGCTCTTCGGCTACGATCCCGCCATCGATCGGCGCTCGCTCACGCGCGATGGATTCAGCCGCCGACTCGACATGGTGCAGCCGGAGGAAAGTTTGCTGCTGCGGAAACCGCTGCTCGAACTCGCACACGTCGGCGGCAAGCGCCTGCGTCAAGGCGAGACGCCTTATGAAACGCTGCTGCTGTGGATTTCCGAAGGTGCCAACGTCGATCTCCCCACGGTCGAGTGCGAGCGCATCGTGGTCACGCCCAGCACCGATCGCGTGTTGAAGGCTCCGTACCTCACGCAGCAGCTCAGCGTGCTCGCCCATTATTCTGATGGCCAGGTGCGCGACGTCACGCGGATCGCGACCTACGAAACGTCGAGCGCGGATCTCGCCACCGTCGATGCGCATGGCCGCGTCACCGGCCGCCGCCGGGGGCAGGCCGCGATCAGTGTGCGTTATCTGGCGCACCTCCAATCGGTCTATTTCACGGTCATCGAGGATCAGGAGAACTTCGTGTGGCAGGCGCCGGCCGAGACGAACTTTATCGACACTCACGTCAACGCCAAGCTCCGGGAACTGCAGTTTCTCCCGGCGGAAACGTGTGACGACGCGACGTTTGTCCGCCGCCTGCACCTCGACCTCACCGGGCTGATTCCCAAGGCGGACGAGGCCCGCCAGTTCCTTGAGAGCACAGCCGCGGACAAACGCGCGCAGCTGATCGACGCACTGCTGGCGAGCGAGGCCTTTGCGCGGTTCTGGTCGCTCAAGCAGGCGGACCTGATGCGCGTGTCCAAAACGCGGCTCAAGGACGGCCGCGCCGAGGCGTTTTCAGAGTGGCTGGTCGAGGCTCAACGGCGCGACCTGCCCTACGATGAATTCGCGCGCACACTGCTCACCGCAGTGGGCGACACGCGCGTGGTGCCCGAGGCGAATTTCTTTGTCGCGATTCCGGGGCCCGAAGAGCGCACTGAAATGACGGCGCAGCTTTTCCTCGGCTCGCGGCTCGAGTGCGCGAAGTGCCACAACCATCCCTACGAGAAATGGACGATGCGCGACTACTACAGTCTTGGCGCGGTCTTTGCCCGCACCACCGTGGATCAGGGCGTGGTGCAACTCGCCGCGACCGGCGAGACGTTGCACCCGACCACGCAACAACCGGTGCGGCCCTGGGGCGGAGCGGACGCCGCGCTGGACGCAGACCGGCGCGGACCGTTTGCCGCGTGGCTGACCCAGCCCGACAATCCGTTCTTCGCGCGCGTGGAGGTGAACCGCATCTGGGCGCATCTCCTCGGCCGCGGCATCGTCGATCCCGTGGATGATTTGCGATCCTCGAATCCCCCGGCTAACGGGCCGCTGCTCGACGCACTCGCGCAGGAATTCGTCAAGGGCGGCTACCGGCGCAAACGGATCGTCCAGCTGATCTGCAACAGCCAGACCTACCAGCGCTCAATGGCCACGAACGCATTCAACGCCTCGGACGAAATTCTTTTTTCGCACGCCCGCCCGCGGCTCCTCACGGCCGAGCAGCTCAAGGACGCCGTCGGGACGGCTGCCCGCACGCTCGCGCCCGTGCAGGCGGTGCCGGCGCAAATCGCGGCGAGCCGCGCCGCGCTCGACCAGCGTCGGGCGGAACTGGAAGCGGATTTCCCCGCGTGGTTTGAGCAAGCGACCGCCGACGTGGCGACGCGCGATTTTTGGGCTGGAGGTTGGTATGCGGTAGGTCCGTTTACCGCGGCGGACCGCGAGCAAGCCTTCGGGCCGGAGAAATTCCCCGTCGATTTCACCGCGACCTTCGACGAGGGCCGGCGGAGTTGGCGCTCGCGCCCGGAATGGAACGATCCGGAGCCCACCTACACGATCGATGGCCCGAAAGATTCCACCGTTTACCTCGCCCGTCAGATTTACTCGCGCGAACCGCGCACGATTCAGGTGACGGCACGCGGAGCGACCACGATTTGGGTCAACGGCAAATCCGCCCTTCGGCAGGCGCTCACGCGTGAGCGTCGCATCCCGATCGAACTCGCTGCCGGGATCAATCAACTCGTGATGAAGATCGCGAGCCGCCAGGACGACCCGCAGTTCCGGTTTCGCATCGAAGAACCGAAGCCCGCAGGCTCTGCTGCGCCCGCACGGCTCCCGCTCACGCCAGCGGTGATCGCGTTGCTCGCGCGACCCGCCGCAGCGCTCGCCACGGAATCCGACGCGACCTCTCCCGCGCAACCGGTCGCGCACCCCCGCGCCGCGCTCGACGCCGAAAACCGCGCGGCCATTCTCGAGATCTACCCGCAGATGGATAAAGCGTATCTGGCCATCGATCGCCGGATGGCGACCCAGCAACAGCGCCTCGACTACGCGACCCAGCGGCCGTATCCCGAGACGCAGCCCTTCATGACGGCGTTTGGCCAGCCCAAGCGCGAGACGGCGTGCAGCTGTGAGCGCTCACGTTCGCCGACCCTTTTGCAGGCGCTCGAGCTCCTCAACGGAACGGTCATGCACGGGGCCGTGCAAGGCGGCCGCGGAAACTACGAACAGCTCGGCGACGAGCAACTGCTCGAGGAACTCTACCTCTCCGCGCTGGCGCGATTGCCGAGCATCGCCGAGCGCAAGGCGGGCCAGGCGTTTCTCAGCGGCGCGGCGAAACGCGGCGAGGCGGTGATGGACCTGCTCTGGTCGGTCCTCAACACGCGCGAATTTCTTTTCCAGCACTGAGCCATGAGCCTAGCGCTGCACGACGATCCTGCTCGCAACCCATGCCGCGATTTTTTCCGTGATGCAGGCGACTGCTTGCTGGCGATTGTGGCGAGATTATCGCGCGCCAGCTCGCTGCTACCCCGGCCCCGTCACACGGAGGTCAGACCACCTCGGCATCGCGTTGCCCGCCCGTTAATCGCTCCGCTGCTCGCGGCCGCCGCAGTCGTGGTGGCACTGACGAGTGCGGTGCGTGGCGAGGTCAGCTTCGTGCGCGAGCTCGCGCCATTGCTCGTGAAGCGCTGCACGAGTTGCCACGGCGAACGGAAGGACTCCGGTAACTTCCGCCTGCACACGTTTGAGCAGCTGATGCGCAGCGGCGGATCGGGCCTGGCCTCGGTGGTGCCTGGCCAGCCGGAAAATTCGGAGCTGTTCACTCTCCTCGCGGCGAAGGACGAGGACGAGCGCATGCCGAGGGACGATGAGGCGCTCACCGTCCCGCAGATCGCGCTGTTTCGCGCGTGGATCGCCGAAGGGGCGAAGTTCGACGGACCCGATCGGAAGGCCACGCTGAAATCGCTACTCGGCCCGCGGGTCCACCCGGCGGCGCCGGTCGTGTATCGAATTCCCGTCCCCGTGCTCGCGCTGGCGTTGGCGCCGGGAGGAAAGGAAGTGGCGGTCGGTGGCTACCACGAAGTGACGGTCTGGGATACGGCGACTGGTCGGCTCGTGCGCCGGCTCGGCTTTCTGCCCCAGCGGATTCAAGCGCTTGCGTTCAACCACGACGGCAGCGAGTTGCTCGTCGGCGGCGGCACACCGGGCGACTACGGCGAGCTCGCGTTGGTGGATTTCGCCGGTGGTAAAAAGCCCCGGGTGCTGGACACGTTCGACGACGTCGTGCTCGCGGCTGGATTTCGCAACGACGGCCAGCGCATCGCCGCCGGCTCCGCCGATCAGACCGCGCGGGTTTATGCGGCGAGCGACGGACGGAGGCTCTGGAGCAATAAACTACACTCCGATTGGGTGACGGGCGTAAGCTTCAGCGCTGACGCCCGGTTTCTCGCGAGCTCGAGCAAGGACAAGACGGTGAAAATCTACGAGGCCGAGACGGGCGCTCTCTTCACGACCTATAACGGTCACAACCAGATGCTGGGAAAATATGCGGGGCAAAATCCCGTTTATAATGTGAAGTTCACTGCGGAGGCAGCGGTGGCGTGCAGCGCCGGCCGCGGGCAGTGGATTCAAATTTGGGAGCCGGAAAAAGCGCACGATGAAAACGGTACCGCCGCCGATATGGAAAATCGTTTCGCGAAGAAAAGCCACGCGCGCTTTATTGAACACGGTTTTCGGGAGGAAGTCTTCGCGCTGACGGTGCGCGGTGGGCAGGCATTCGCGGCGTCTGCCGACGGCATGGTGAAGGAATTCGACCTCGCGGCGTTGAAGGAAGTGCGTGCCTACGCGGGCCATCGTGACTGGGTCTATGCGCTCGATGCCGAGCCCGCGGCGAACCGGCTCGCGACCGGCGCCTACGACGGCGAGGTGCGCATCTGGGACACGACGACCGGGGCCTGTCTCGCGATTTTCAAGGCGGCCCCAGGCTACGCGGCGAAAGTTAAATAAACTGCTGGCGGACGGCGGTGGGGCAAAGGCGAGTTCGCCACGACGCGCCGTGGGCGCGGCGAACGGAGGGTTGGGCCCGCGGGTGTTCGAGGAGCGCCGCTTCGTGCACGGGCCGTCGCCGGCGGATCGTTTGGCCCGCGGCTTGTTCCGTCAGGGAAGGGAAGGGTGATGGGTCGGGAAGGGAAGGGAAGGGAAGGGTGATGGGGAGGTTCGGTCCCGCCTCTCACGAGGCGGGCTACGAGGAATGGAGCGCTGGTCGGCGTGTCGGGCTGGAGCGTGGGCTGGAGCGTGGGCTTGCGTGGTGGCCCGCTTCGTGAGAAGCGGGACGGACTATGGCGTTCGAACGAAAAGCGACTTTACCGCGGCTGCCGCGCGAGTGGTATCAGGGACGCGCGGCGGTGTTTTGGACGCATACGATTGAAGACCGCGCTACAGGTTGGCTCGATGAGCGATTCCACAGACGTTTTCGCGAGGTGCTGCTGCACACGTGCGCACGATATGGGTGGGCGTGTCCGGCCTACGTGTTGATGCCGGATCATTGGCACCTCGTTTGGCTCGGGTTGACGGAAACAAGCGATCAACACACGGCGACGCGATTTTTGCGGCAGCATATGGGGATAAATTCGGTGCGGCTCAGTTGCAGGATTGAGCGCATGATCGCGTGCTCCGCGAGGAGCAGCGGAAGCGCGGGGCATTTATCACCGCGTGTGGCTACGGGCACGAGAATCCGGTGCGGGCGGCTTTGCGCGAAGTGGCAGGAGTGGCCGTTTGCAGGCGCGATGGTCGCGGGGTATCCCGAATTGGATGCGAGGGATGAAGCGTATTGGGAGCTTTTTTGGCGGATTTACGCGAAGCTTGTGCGGTGTCCCTGAGGGTGGTCGGTCCCGCCTCTCACGAGGCGGGCTACGGGAGGGGGCTCAGCCGGCCGGACGAATCTTTATGAGCAGATCCTTACTCTCGACCGTGTCGCCGAGGGTGATGTGGAGCTCGGCGACCACGCCGTCGCAGGGGGCGTAGACGGTGTTCTGCATTTTCATCGCTTCCATCATGAGGAGCTTGTCGCCCTTGGCGACTTTGCTGCCGACGGAGACGGCAAGGGTGGCGATGAGGCCGGGGATGGGGGCGGCGACGTGCGTGACGTCGGCGAGGTCGGCTTTCGGGCGGGCTTTCGTCTTCGGGACGATTGTCTTGTCGATGATGAAGGTCTCGCGGGCTATGCCGTTGAGCTCGTAGCTGATCGTGCGGCGGCCATCCTTGTCCGCAGGGCTGACGGAAATCAGACGGATAATGAGGACCTTGCCCTGCTCGATGTGGACGGAAATTTCTTCTCCGGGTTTAAGTCCGTAGAAGAACGCGGAGGTCGGGAGCACACTCACGTCGCTGGAGGCTTGAAGGTGCTTGGCGAAGTCCGCGAACACCGTCGGATACATCAAGTGCGAGTAAAGATCGTCGTCGGTGGCGGGGCGTTTGAGTTTCTCGGCGAGATCGGAGCGCGTTTTGGCGAGGTCGATCGCGGGGGCGGAGGCGGAGTTTCCTTTCTTCGCATCGTTGAGGTATTTCGCGCGGGCTTCCTTGTGGCGTTTTTCGCCGAGGACCACGAGGGAGACTGGCTCCGGCCAGCCGCCTTCGGGCCAGCCGAGACCACCGCTCATCATGTCGATCACGGACTCCGGGAAAGGAACGGAGCCGGGTTCGAGGTTGACGACGTCGGCGGCCTTGATGCCGCGGCTGAAGAGGAACAAGGCCATGTCGCCGACGACTTTCGAGGAGGGCGTGACTTTCACAATGTCACCGAAGAGCTGATTCACGTCGGCGTAGCCGCGAGCGATCTCGGGCCAGCGATGGGCGACGCCCATGGAGTTGGCCTGCTCCTTGAGGTTGGTGTATTGGCCGCCGGGCATCTCGTGGAGATAGACCTCGGCAGAGCCGCTTTTCGGCGCGGTGTCGAAGGGCGCGTAGAATGAACGGACGTTTTCCCAGTAGTCGGAGAATTCGTTGAGCGCCGGGAGGTCGAGCCGGGTGTCGCGGGGGGTGTGTTGCAGTGCGGCGACGATCGAGTTCAGGTTCGGCTGCGACGTGCTACCGCTCATGGACGCGAGTGCAAGGTCGACGACGTCAACGCCGGCATCGGCGGCGCGGAGAACTGAGGCGGACGCAATGCCGCTCGTGTCGTGGGTGTGAAAGTGAATGGGGAGGCCGATTTCTTCCTTCAGGGTCTTGACGAGTTTCTGCGCGGCGTAGGGACGGCAGAGGCCGGCCATATCCTTGATGGCGAGAAAGTGGGCGCCCATTTTTTCCAGTTCTTTCGCGAGGCGGACGTAGTATTTGAGGGAAAACTTATCGCGTTTCTCGTCGAGGATGTCGCCGGTGTAGCAGAGGGCGGCTTCGCAGATACCGTGGGTCGCGTTGACGGACTCCATGGCGACGCGGAGATTGGGTAGATAGTTGAGGGAGTCAAAGACGCGGAAGATATCCATGCCGTTGGCAGCGGCGTGCTTCACGAAACCGGCGACGACGTTGTCAGGGTAGTTGGTGTAACCGACGGCGTTGGCGCCGCGGAACAGCATTTGAAAACAGATATTCGGCACGCGAGCGCGGAGCTGACGGAGACGTTCCCACGGGTCCTCATTGAGGAAACGCATGGCGGTGTCGAAAGTAGCGCCGCCCCACATCTCGAGGGAGAAGAGCTCCGGGGTGCGGTGCGCGAGGGCATCGGCCGCCGCGAGCATGTCGTAGCTGCGGACCCGGGTGGCCATGAGCGACTGATGGGCGTCGCGCCACGTGGTATCCGTAATCAGGAGACGTTTTTGCTTCGTGGTCCACTCGGCGAATTTCTTGGGACCGAGTTGGAGGAGCTGTTGGCGCGTGCCGGGGGGAGGGGTGGCGCGATGATCGTAAGCGAGCAGGGGAGCGGGTGCGAAGGGCTTCTCGGGCCGGTAGCCCTTGGCGTGCGGGTTGCCGTTGACGATGACGTTGCCGAGAAAATTGAGGAGTTTGGTCGCGCGGTCGCGGCGGGGCTTGAATGCGAAGAGTTCGGGCGTGTTGTCGATCAGGGTGGTGGTGGCCTGCCCGGTGCGGAACTGCGGGTGCGCGATGAGATTCTCGAGGAAGGGGATATTGGTTTTGACGCCACGGATGCGGAACTCGGAGAGGACGCGACGCGCGCGGTTCATGGCGATCTCGTAGGTCTGCGCACTCGTGATGCACTTCACGAGCAGCGAGTCATAGAACGGCGTGATGACCGCGCCGGAGTAACCCATGCCACCATCGAGGCGAACGCCGAAACCACCGGGCGAGCGATAGGCGAGGATACGGCCGTAATCGGGAATGAATTTGTTTTCGGGATCCTCGGTCGTGATGCGGCATTGGATCGCGAAGCCGTTGCGCGGAATCTCGGCCTGAGCGGGCATGCCCACCTCGGGCGAGTGGAGGGCGTGGCCCTGAGCGATGAGAATTTGGGCGCGGACCAAGTCGAGACCGGTGATGACTTCGGTGATCGTATGTTCGACCTGGATGCGTGGGTTCATCTCAATGAAGAACCATTCGTGGCGGTCGAGATCGTAGAGGAATTCGACGGTGCCGGCATTGTCGTAGCGGATTTCGCGGGCCATGCGGGCGGCGGCGTCGCAGAGCTCGCGGACGATTTTTTCGGGCAGACCGAACGACGGAGCGACCTCGACGATTTTTTGATGGCGGCGCTGGACGGAGCAGTCGCGCTCGTGGAGGTGAATGACGTTGCCGTACTTGTCGCCGAGGATCTGGACCTCGATGTGTTTTGCGCGAGAGATGTATTTTTCGAGGAACACGGCGGGATTGCCGAAGGCGCGGCCGGCTTCGCCCTGGGCTTCGTCGAGGAGATGGGCGAGATCGGCGGCTTTGTGGACGACGCGCATACCGCGACCGCCCCCGCCAAACGCAGCTTTGATGATGAGGGGGAAGCCAATCTGCTTCGCGGTCTTGAGGGCCTCGTCGCGGTCGGTGATGGGCTCTTCGGTGCCGGGAAGAGTCGGCACGTTAATGCGTTGGGCGAGGGCACGGGCGGCGGTTTTGTCGCCCATCATTTCGAGCAACTCGGGGCGCGGCCCGACGAAGATGAGTCCGGCTTTTTCACAGGCGCGGGCGAAATTCGCGTTCTCGGAGAGGAAGCCGTAGCCGGGGTGGATGGCGTCAACGCCGTGCTCTTTGGCGGCGGCGACGATGCTGTCGATGTCGAGGTAGGCGGCGACGGGGCCCTTGCCTTGGCCGACTTGGTAGGCCTCATCGGCCTTGTAGCGATGGATGCAGAGGCGGTCTTCTTGCGCGAAGATCGCGACCGTGCGGAGATTCAACTCGGTACCGGCGCGAAAAATCCGCACCGCGATTTCGCTGCGGTTAGCGGCCATCAGTTTCTTGATGGTGCGCACGGCGGGCGCGGTGGGCGCGGTGGGCGCGGTGGGCGCGGATTTAACGGGGAGGGGCAGAGCGGTAGATTTGGCGGTGGGCATGGGGACAGGAGCTAGGTGAATTGCTACCTCGTAGCGTCGGTCGCAATGCCAAATCAGCGTAGAAAAAAATCCGACCGCGGTAAAACGGGGGGATCGAACTCACGGCGTCTCGCGCCAGCCCCGCCGCGGGACGGCGCGAGGAGCGACGCGGCTTATTTGCGATCGAGGAACGGAATGCGCAGCTGATCGAGGTTGGCCCTAAACGAGAGACTGTATTGCGTGCCGAAGGTGCGGCGCGACGTATTGCGGCCACCTTGGTAGAAATTGCGCCACGAGTCGTTGGTGAGATTTGAGCCGGTGAGTTCGACGGCGTAGGTGCGGCTCAGGTTGAGCTTCACGCTGCCATCCCAGCGGGAGTGGCTGGACTCGAAGGTCGGGAGGAGATTGGTCGTCGAGGCGGCGGTGGTGATCGCCTCTGGGAAAATCGTGTTTCGGAGATTGATGGAGAAGAGCTGGCGTGGGAACGTGTAGGTGACGCCCCAGCTCGCGTTCCAGTCGTAGAAATTCGGAGCGAGGGGCTTGGTGAGGACCCCGGCGCGGTTGGGGGCCTCGCCCTTGGTGTTCCGGCTGTAGCTGCCGAACACATCCCAGCCGCGAGCGACTTCGGGCAGAAATTTCAGATGCGCGGCCAAGCCTTGGCGGGCGGACGCCTCGAAGCCTTCGAACTGGCCTTTGCCACCGTTGGCCTGGGAGATGAGATCGTAGTCGCCATAGGCATTGTCGTAGGCGTCCTCCGCGCTGCCGCCGACAATGGCATCACGATCGTTGACGATATAATTGGTGATCGTCTTGCGAAACCAGCCGAGGGTCACGCTGCCGGCGGGGCGGGTGTAGAGCTCGAGATGGAGATCGAGGTTGCGGGCGTAGGTCGGCGACAGCGCGGCGTTGTTCACTGAGACGGTGCGGGGCGTGGTGAGGTCGTTGACGGTCGTGGCGGGCAAGATACTTTGGACGCCGGGGCGGGACATGGAGCGCGTGAGGGCCGCGCGGAAAAGCAGGTCGGGAGAGAAACGGTAGACCGTCTGAAGATTGGGGAAATAATCCACGTAGTCGCTCGTCACGCGCTGCGTCTGGGAGTAAAGGGCGAGCTGCTGATCGAGGCCCGTGAGTCCGGTGCCGAGGGAATTCTGGCGGAAGAGGCCGCGCAGGAAATTCTCCGTTTGTTCGCCACGCACGCCGCCGGTGAGCGTGAGGCGGGAGCCGACCTTGACGGTGCCGGCGACGTAAACCGCGGTAATATCCTGCGCCATCGACTGACTATTCGTGAAACGGCGCGCGATATTGGCCGCCGCGATGTCCTGGATCGCGAGTGGGTATTTCTGCATGTAGTCGGCGACTTTGTAGGGATCGAGGAGCGGGGGCTTACGGATGCCGTAGAGGAATTTGTCGCCGTAGGTGTCGGCACCGTCGAAGAGCGAGGCGTTCAGCGCGTTCGGGCCGTCGTCAGCAGTGCCGGTGATGCCATCCGGGCCGAGGAAGTTGAGGACGATCTGGCCAGCCTGTTTCTTGCGGTGGAGCTGGTAGAGGCTGGCGCCGGAGCGAAATTCGAAGGGGAAGCGGAGATTGGCGAAGTTGCGCTTCACGTCGAATTTCAGGTTCCACGTGCGGTCATTTTGGAAACGCGGGGAGGTCTGGAGCGAGAGGCCTGTCGTGTTAGTGTAACTACGGAGATCGTAGAGATCGGGACCGGCGGACTGCGTGAGGGTGAGGGGCGCGGGCGTGTCGGGGGAGGCGGTCATGCGCACGGTGACGCCCTGTGCGGCGACGAGGTTGAACTGTACCGACTGAATCATCGACGGCAGGTCGGTGACCTTTGAGTCGGACTTGGAATAGCTGGCGGAGCCGTCGAGTTTCCACGCGCCGATCTTGTGCTCGATGCTGCCGACGTAGCCGTAGCTGACGCCGATTTGATCGCTGTAGTCGTCGAAGACGTCGACGCCGGTGTTACGGAGAGTGACGTCGGTGGTGGTGGAGGCGGGGTCGATCACGCCGGGTTTCACGCGGAAGGTGTGGCTGCGGCTCTGGTTGACGAAGCCGTTGTAGGAAGTCTTGAGTTTAAGGACGGTGTTCTGGCCGAGTTTGTAATCGCCGCCGAGCGAGAAGGTGCGGCGATTTTTCACCTGCGGGCCGTCCACGAGGGTGAAGGTGTTGACGTTGTAGCGGGAGTTTTCCGTCACGGGGTTGGCGACGGTGCCGGCGACGAACGGCGAATAACCCATCGCGTAATTGTGCTGCGGGTTGATGACATTGCTCTCGAAGTAGCTGAAGGTGAGACCGACGGTATTATTGAGGAAGGCCTCGGAGTAGTTGAGGCCGCCGCCGGGTTTCAGGCGGCTTGTCGGACGGGCGCCGGGGCCGGGCACCTCGCCGAGGCGAAGCATTTCACTGTTGGCGGAGAGCGTGAAGGTGGTGCTGAAGCGCCGGCCTTTTGTTGAAAAGCGTTTTTCGTGACGGCGTTGATCACGCCGCCCGTCGAAGGTGCCATCCAAGGTGGTGGTGCCTTAAAAACTTCAATGGTCTCGATGTTGGAAATCGTCGCGGAGCTGAACTCGAAGGCGCGGCTGGAGGCGTCGGAGCTGCCGGTGCTCGAACGTGGCGGGGTGCCGGCGGCGGCGGGGATCTGACCGTCGAAAGTGAAGAGCGTCGATTCTGGGTCTTGGCCGCGCATGGAAACGGTGCTGGCGTCGGCGTTGGAGAAGTTGACCTGCAGGCCGGGCACGTAGCGGAGAAATTCGCCGATATTGCCGTCAGGCACGATGCCGAGGGTGTCGGTCGAGATCGCCTGGATAAACACGTCGGATTTTTTCTGCTGGTTAATCGCGGCGGCATTGCCCTCGGCCTCGGCGGCGACGGTGAAGGCACCGAGTTTGTAGATCCCTGAGGTGAGTGTGAAATCGTGAGCGGCCTTGGTGTCGGCGGAAACGGTCACGCGACGTTTCTCGGTGTCGAGGCCGGTGTAGGAGACGACGAGATCGTAGGTGCCGGCAGCGAGACCGGTGAGCGCATACGTGCCGTCGCGATCGGTGAGGACGGTGCGGTTAGTGCCGTCGATCTTGATCTCGGCGCGGTCAAGAAAAAGACGCGTGCTCTGATTCGAAACGGCGCCTGCGATCGAGCCCGTGCCGGGCTGTGCACGGAGGCCGGCGGGAGCGAAGGCAAGCGCGAGGAGGCAGAGCCACCCGGCGGCGACGGCGCGCGTCCGCGAGGAAATTAAGGCGGAGAGACGGGAGGTCATAGTGTTGGTTAAACGAAGATTCGTCGGTGGTGGATGGCCGAACGAATACCAACGCAAGGCGTGGAAAAAAGAGCCAACGGTCCGCGCGTGGACAGTCCGACGAGGGCATCAACGGACGATGAATGGGCATCGTCGAGGGCGGGCCGGCTAAAAATTTGGCCGTGGCCCATCGTCGGCGCATCCGAAATGCGGGCGATTCGTCAGTCTGCGCACACGTTCCGGTTCCGTACCTCGGCGCGACCCGACGCTGGGTCGCAACGCTCACTTTTATGAAACACTCCCATTATTTCTTAACCGCTCTCGTGATCCGCCTCATGGTGTCGTCCGAGGTATTCGGCGCCGATGTGTCGATCGATTGGCTGGATCACTCTGCGCCGGGAGCCGCCACCGGTGTCAGCTTCGGGGTGCCGTGGCCGCAGGGGGCGGTGAAGAAGGACCCGACGTTTTCGCTCCGGGCGGCGGACGGGAAGACCTTGCCGTTGCAAACGTGGCCATTGGCCTACTGGCCGGACGGCTCGCTGAAGTGGAGCGGTCTGGCGACGGCGACGGGCGCGGGCGTGGCGGGGCCGTTTACTTTGGCGAGCGGGACGAGCGCGGCGACGGACGGCGCGAAGCTGACTCTCCAGCAGAGCAACGGAGTAATCGAAATCGACACGGGTGCGATGAAGGCCCGGCTGCTCACGACCGGGAAAAATCTGATCGAGTCGCTCGCGGTGGGCGGACGCGAAGTGGCGCGCGCGGGGCAGCTCGTGTGTATCCTGCAGAGTGGGCCCGACGTGGAGGAGGGCGCGATGCCGCGGCGCGATAAATTTCTGAGCAACGTCCACAAGGTCACGGTCGAGCAGACGGGGCCGGTCCGCGCGGTCGTTAAGGTGGAGGGAATGCACAAGGCGGTGAACGGTCCGCGCGAGTGGCTGCCGTTCAGCGTGCGGCTGTATTTTTATGCAGGGCAGGAGTCGATCCGCGTCGTGCACACGCTCGTGTTCGACGGCGATCAGCAGAAGGATTTTATTCGTGGCGTCGGCCTGACGTTTGCGGTGCCGATGCGCGAGCAAGCTCACAACCGGCACGTGCGTTTCTCCGGACCCGACGGCGGTCTCTGGGCCGAGCCCATCCAACCGGGCGGCGGCAACGTCGCCCAGGCTGCGGGCCAACGGATCGAGGGCGGGCGTTTCTATGCGGACAATGAGAAAGAGCAGCACGCGATCTGGAGCGACTACACGCTGTCGCAGCCGACACCCGAGGGATTCACGATCGCCAAGCGCACTAATCCGCAGAGTAAATGGGTGTTTGCGGATGCGGGCCGGCGGGCGTCGGGATTGGCCTTCGTCGGCGATGTCAGCGGCGGGCTCGCGATCAGCTAAAAGATTTCTGGCAGTCGTTTCCCACGGGGCTGGAGATTCGTGACGCGGCGAAGGCCACGGCGCAGTTGACGGCGTGGCTCTGGTCGCCGGAGGCACCGGCGATGGACATGCGGCACTACGACACCCGTGCGCACGGGCTCAACGCGACGTATGAGGACGTGCAGCCCGGGATGAGCGTGGCCTTTGGCGTCGCGCGAACCAGCGAGTTGACGCTCTTCCCTGCGGGCGAGGTCCCGACGAAGGCGGCGATGGTGGCGATGGCGCGGGCGGGCGAGCGGCGACCGCTGCTGGTGGCGTCACCCACCTATCTGCACTCGACGGGTGTATTCGGAGTGTGGAGCTTGCCGGACCGTTCGACGCCGTTGAAAAAGACCGTGGAGGACAAACTTGATTCCGTGTTGACGTTTTATCAGCAGCAGGTGGACGAGCGTCATTGGTATGGCTTCTGGACCTTTGGTGACTACATCCACAGTTATAACAACGCGCAGCACGTCTGGTATTACGACTGGGGCGGGCACGCTTGGCAGAACACGGAGCTGGGAGTGCCGCTGTGGGTATGGACCAGTTTCCTGCGCACGGGCCGCGGGGATGTGTTTCGGATGGCGGAAGCACAGACGCGCAACACGAGCGAGACGAATGTCTATCACATCGGCCCGATGCAGGGCTTAGGTTCGCGGCACAACGTCGTGAAGTGGGGTGATGGTGCGAAGGAAGCACGCGTCAGCCAGGCGGCGCACTGGCGGCCGTATTATTACCTGACGACTGACGAGCGCACGGGCGACATTATGCGCGCGCAACTCACCGCCGATCTCGCCGCGGTGAAGCACGACCCGATGCGCCTCGCGCAACCGGTGCTCCCGCAGGACCCGAAATTCCCCGGCCGCATCCGCATCGGGCCGGACTGGTTTGCGCTCGCGGGCAATTGGATGACCGAGTGGGAACGTACTGGCGACAAGCAATGGCTCGACCGCATCAATGCGGGTGTCGATGCCATCCTCGCGATGCCGTATTGGATTCGCTCCGGAGTACGCAACGGCCTGAATCCCGACATTGGCGCCGGCAAAATCGGCCCGCTCAAGGGCGGCGGCAGCATGACCGTCGGCTACGATCCCGCGACGGGAAAACTTTTCCCGATTCCCGATCCCGTCGTTGGCCAACAGGTGCCGGTGAACTACAACCTCTCCACGATTCAAGGTGGGGCGCAGGTGATGTTTGAACTGGTGCCTTTGCTCGGTCGCGAAGATTGGAAGAAAGCCTGGTTGCAATATTGCCGGCTCGGCAGCGCGCCCGCCGACGTGCTCGACAAGGATCGCGCGACGGGCAACGAAGGCGCCGACGCGCAGTATGTCGAGACAGCGCAGGGCGGGCCGCGACTCGCGGCGTATGCCTATGCGCAGACAAAAAATCCCGCGTATGCGCAGCGGGCGATCGCCGCGCTGAGCCGGGCCCGGGGAGCGACGCCGCGCCTCGTGAGCGGACCCGACTCGCTCAATCCTGTGCATGAATCGGCGGGCGTTTCCACCAACGACGCCGCGCAGACGAGCCTCACGGTGATCGAGATTCTCGCGCTGTGCGCAGACGCCCTGCCCAACGAGCTGCCACCCGCGCCCGAGAGCGGCGCCGGTGGTCGCGGGGGCCGGGGAGGGCGGGGCGGACCGCCGGCACCTCCAGCGACCGGGAAACAGTAAATATCCCCGTGGAAAGCCCCGGGGCATTCTCGGAAAATATTAACATCCGTACCCGCGCGAACGTGCTGGCGACTCATTCGCCCATCGTCGCGAGTGAGCTCGCTCCCGCACTCTCCGACCAGCCTCGCGTAATCGTTTTATAAGTTCTCCCTGAAGCCCCACCGACGGTCGCGGAAAACGCGGCGGCCTCGGTGGTCCACCAGTCCCGCCAACGTAAAAGTAAGCGCCCCGATTGGCGACAGAGAGGTGCCCCACGGACGCAGCGAGGATCAACGGTGAAATTGAATTCAACGTGGTTTGAAATCGGCCCCGTTGACTGACTGTCCGGCCAAGCGGTGGGAGGGTGCCACTTGCGCATGGACGCGTTGTTATCACTGTTCGCGCTCCTTCGTCAGCCGTGTTTTACCCGTCAACTGCACCCCCTTCTAAGGAAACTGGCGGTGTCCGCTCAGTCCTCAAACTGTATCCAACCTCATGATCTCTCTCCTCGCTCCCCGTCCTGCCCCGCGAGCGACGCTCGCGGCCGCCGTCAGTCTCTGCTCGCTCCTTTCCGTGTGGTCTTGGGCGCAAGCGCCCGTTGCAGCCGGTGCCGCGCGCGCCGCGCAGGATCTCGCCCGCTACGACAAAAACAAAAACGGCCGGCTCGATGCCGATGAACTTGCCGCACAGCGGGCCGACGAGACGAAGGCCGCCCAAGCCGCGACGGCCAACCCGTCGACAGAGAGCGGGGACTCGGTGGTCGAGCTCTCGCCGTTTCAAGTGAACGCCGGGGCGGATAAAGGCTATCTCGCGTCGAACACCCTGTCCGGGACGCGCCTCAACTCGAAGCTCGAGGATCTCGGCGCCTCCATCACGGTCGTCACGAAGCAGCAGATGCTCGACACCGCCGTCCTCGATATCAACGACATCTTCCTCTACGAGGCGAACACCGAGGGCACGGGCAATTTCACCTCGTTCACGGTCGATCGTAACGGCGGCGTGAACGACAATATCCAGAGCGGTCCGCAGACGGCGAATCGCATCCGCGGCCTCGACACCGCGAACACGGCGCGGGGTAATTTCGCGAGCAATTCCTCCATCCCGATCGATCTCTACAACACGGAGGCGGTGGAGATTTCGCGCGGACCCAACGCCAATATTTTCGGCCTCGGGAACACGGCGGGCACGGTGAACATCATCGGCACGCAGGCAAATCTCACGCGGAAAATCTCCACGTTTACGGCCCGCATGGACAGCTATGGCGGCTACCGCACGAGCCTCGATCTGAACCGACCGATCATTCGCAACACACTCTCCGCGCGCGTTTCGGCGGTTTACGAATCAAAAGGCTTCAAGCGTGAGCCGGCTGCCGAGATGACGCGTCGCCAGCAGGGGGCGCTCACCTACAAACCGTTTGCGACGACGACGATTCGTGGGAGCTTTGAGGCCTACAACAACTACGCGCGGCGGCCAAATTCCGTCACGCCGCGCGATGCCGTTTCCCACTGGAATGCGGTCGGGCGTCCGACCTGGGACCCCACGACCCAGATCGTGACCTTCGCCAATGGCGCACGATCCGGACCGTTTACCGTGGCCCAAGATGGCAATCTCCCGCTCGGTCTCTTGGCCCAAGGCTCGGGATTCTACAACCGCCCCAGTATTTACGTGGACAACGGCGACATCCGATTTTGGAGCGTGAATCGCACCAGCGCGATCCCGACGACGGGGGCGTTTGCCGGCATCGCGACACCGGACAATCTCACCACCAATCTGCGTTTTCTCGAGAGTGGCACAGATCTCCAACGCCTGCGTGGCACGCTGTTCCCGCTCTTTGTGACGCCGAGCATCACCAGCAAATCGCTCTACGATTGGTCCTCGGTCAATTTCGTCGCGCCAAACTACAACAAGGACAAAGCCGATATCACCACGATTGAGATCGAGCAGGAATTCGTGCGGACCCAGCACCACCTGCTGGCCGCGCGGGCCGGCTGGTTTCATGAGGATGTGGATAGCTACAGCCGCAACTTTATCGGCGGCACGAATGCGGTCCTCTACGTCGATGTGAACGAAAAACTCCTCGACGGCCGGGCCAATCCCTACTTTCTCCGCCCGTATCTCGCGGCCTCGGAACCCACGCTCTTTAATCGGCCGAACGTGAATGACATTCAGAGCGCGGATCTGGCTTATCAGCTCACGCCGGCCAACACGCCCCGCTGGCTGGGCTGGGTCGGCCAACAGAAATTTGCGGCCCACGGCGAGACGCGCCGCATCGACACGGCGACCTTCCGCTATCGCGATGCGATCATCGACGATCATCCGTGGATTAATTTGCAGAATCGCACGGGGGTGACGGCGGCGCGCGCTTACTACAAATATTATGTCGGCGACAATCAGGGACAGAACATCGATACGGCTCCTCCGGCGATCTACGGCCTCAGTGGTAAGTATCCGTTTACCTGGTTCAACGCGTTGACGAACCGGTGGGTCAACGAACCGTCCACGATCGGCGAAGCCGGGGTGACGCCTTCCAATCGGACGCGGCGCGAGATCCGCACGCTGTCCGCCACAACGCAGAATTTCTTCTTCGGAGATCGCATCGTCACGACCTTTGGTTTGCGCAAAGACAAGAATCGCAGCCGCGATTCGAACGGCGCGACGGTGGATGCGGCGACGGGTTTCTTGAACTACGACGCCCTCGATATCTGGGGCCCGTGGTTGGAAAAGTCGGGCGAGACAAAAACCTCCGGCGTCGTGGTGAAACCGCTTGCTTGGTTGCGCGGCCATTTTAACAAGTCCGACAGTTTTCAACCCGAGACGACCCAGTACAATCTTTACGGCGAGGCCCTGCCCAATCCGACCGGCAAGGGCCGCGACTACGGGCTGTCTTTTGTGCTCCTCGACAGTCGCCTCAGCCTGAAGATCAGCCGCTACGATACGACGCAGTTCAATTCGCGCGGCGGCGATGCGGGCATTGTCGCTACGCGGGCGATTCGCATGGACACGGGCCGCAGCGGCAACGGAAACGATTCGTTTAATTTCGAGACCTGGGCGACGCTGTTATCAAACTCCCGATTCACCGCGCAGGGAATTATCCCGACGGCGGCGCAGACATCTGCGGCGGTGGCAAAGATCATGCAGTTGCCCGAAGGCTTCCTCGACACGCTGGTCGGCAAGAACATCGCGGAGACGTCCGATCAGGTGTCGAAAGGTCTCGAGCTGGAGCTGAACTTCAATCCCACGCGCAACTGGACCTTGAAGATGACGGGAGCCCAGCAGCAGACGATCGACAGCAACATTTCGCCGCGCCTGCAGCAGTTTCTCGATTCACGGCTCCCGGTTTGGCAAGGCGTGAAGGACGATGCCGGCGTCAGTTGGTGGACCTCCGTAATCGGCAGCGGCGGTGCGCCCGTGAACTTCTACACCGGCAACGTCGCGGCGCCGCTCAAGCTGGCGATCGCCAACAATGGCAAACCCCGTTCGCAGGTGCGGGAGTGGCGCTTTAACGCGCTCACGAACTACACCTTCACGCAGGGGCGCCTGAAGAATTTTGGCGTGGGCGGGGCGGTCCGCTGGGAGGATCAAGCGGCCATCGGCTTCCGCGGGGCCGCGCCGGAGGCGGACGGCGTGGTGCGTTCGCTGGATGTGACGCGACCGATCTTCGACAAGGCCCGCGCCTACTTTGACCTCTCGTCGAGCTACAACCTGCGTTTCGCCCACAACGCGATTCGCGCGAGGGTGCAGTTGAACGTGCGGAACATCTTTGAGCGGGGTCGCTTGCAGGCGGTGGCGGTGAATCCCGACGGACAACCTTACGCCTATCGGATCATCGATCCCCGGCAGTTCATCCTCACGACGACGTTTGATTTGTGACCCGAGGCCGGCAGATCCGATCGTGGCACGTCGCCCGGTCGCGACCGGTTCTGCACCCGACGGTGGGGCGTATTCTCACGCGACTAGAGATGCTAGCCATGCATCGTAGGCCGCCGACTTGCCGGCGCTCGGAGTGTCCGCAAGCGGACGGTCGACCAAAGTCCAAAACGATCGGACGATCGGATTATTTCGGGCCGAAGATCTCGATAACGGCGGCCCCAGGGCGAGGGCAGCAGCGAAAGCGGAGCCGGGCGCGGAGATGAGCGCAATGAGGACGGCTACACGGAAGCGAACGCGCCAGCGCGAGGTCAGCAGGAGCGTTGAACTACGGAGTCAGGCGGCGGCCGACAATGATGAGATCGCGGGCGACGCCGTCGAGGACAGCGACGCGCGGCAGATGCCCCCAACGGGAAAAGCCGTGGGAGTCGAAGAGTGCGAGGCTGGGGGCGTTGTGGCCGAAAATGTAGCCGAGCAACGTGTGCAAGCCGAGGTCCGGCCCGCGGCTGATGGCGGCGTCCAGCAAGCGACGACCGTGACCCTGACGGCGATGCGTTTCAGCGACGTAGATGGCCAGCATCGCGGTGCCGTCGTAGGCCGCGCGCGGATAAAACGTATCGAAGCTCGCCCACGCGGCGATGGTGCCCGCGGCGTCCACCAAGACCCAGAGCGGTCGCTCGCGAACTTGGTGGGCGGCAAACCAAGCGCGGCGAGAGTCGACGGTCACTGGCGTGAGGTCGGCGGTGACCATGCGGCCCGGGATAATACTATTGTAGATAGCAACGATCGCCGGGAGATCGGCTTCGGAGGCGTCGCGTAGGATCATGTTAGCGAGGGTGGGACGCAGGCGCGCACGGAGGCAAGGGCGGACCGCCGTGGAGGGACGATCGGAGGCGGGGAGACGCTGGGCGCGACCCGGACCGCAGCGGCAGGTTACTTGTTCGGCGTCGCCGCAGCGGGGGTGGCGCCGGGGAGTTTCGCGAACTGAATCTTGTCGACGACGTCGATGAGGCGCTGGCGGAGGATCTCGTCTTCTTCCGCGGTGGTTTTGGTGTAGGTGCGGCCCTCGATCACGCGCTCGGCGAGCTCTACACTGATGACAAAAATATGTCCGTTTTTCACAAAGAGGAGGTTGCCGCGTTTCGCGATGGCGATGCGGTCGGAGTTGTCGAGCTGGGCGACTTTGTTGGCGAACATGGAGCCAGCGGGGATGAGAATGTAGGTGATCAGCGAGCCCTCGAGCGTGCCGGGGATAAATTTTGCGCTCTCAATCTGCACGCCCTGGAAGGCCTGTTTGAAATCGGAGAGGACGAAATTGCTGAAAAAATAGATGAGGTAGTCCTTGGTGCCGCGCGTGGAGTTCTCCCAACGTTGGGTGGCATCCTGAGAGAAGGCGGCGATGCTGATGTGGACGTTGAAGGCGTCTTGGAAAGTGACGACGTTGGGCGTATCGGAAATCTCACCACCGAGTTCGGGGAGGACAGGGATGGTGACTTTGAAGACGCCGGTGGGGGAAACGTAGGTCTTGCCTTCGACTTTGCCGGCGAGGGCCGTCGCGGCCTCCTGAGCGCGCGCGATGACGGTAAAGGTGGCGAGGACGAGAGCGAGGGTAAGGCGGAGCATGTGGAGTTGGAGGGATTAGAACGGCGGCGACGCGGCTTTCAAGCTAAGGCTGGTGTTCCGGCAAATTGAATCCACCAAGCGACCGGAAGCTCTTCAGGTCGCGCCTGCTCTGAGAGGCCGTGGGCGAGGAGAAGTTCCCTGGCTGCGGTGGCGTGGGCAGGAGCGTGATTACGGAGGAGCGCACCGATCTGTTTACGACGTTGTTGAAAACAGACGCGTACGATCGTTTTTACGGCGGCGGTGAAAACGTAGGGGCCGGGCCGTCGCACGAGGTTGATGAGATAGGAATCGACATCGGGGCGCGGGTGGAAACAGCCGGGGCCGACTTTGTGCCCGGGGGCGGTCTCGTAGGCGGCTTGGAGAAAAACTGAAATAGCGCCGAAGGACTTGGTGCCGGGCTGAGCGGCATAGCGTTGAGCAGCCTCCTGCTGCAACATGAGGACGAGGCGGGTGGGCAGGGGGCCCGAGAGCACACCGTCGAGCCACGGCGTGGCGATGGCGTAAGGTAGATTGGCAACGATCTTGAACCCGGCTGTGGCCCGCTCAGTCGGGAGGGCGGCGAGCGGGTGCTCGACGGCGTCGCCCTCGAGAAGATGGAACCGCACGGCGAAATCCGGGTGCACGGCTGGATTGAGCAGCGTGGATTCGAGGTGCGCGTGGAGGCTGCGGTCTTTCTCCACGGCCCAGACTTCGGCACCGGCCTCAAGGAGCGCAGTCGTGAGGGTGCCCAGCCCGGGACCGACTTCGACGACGGTGTCACCGGCGCGGACTTCGGCGAGCTCCAGGGATTTGCGGACGATATTGCCGTCCACGAGGAAGTTTTGACCGAGGAAACGTTTCGGCTGGTGACCGAGGGAGGCGAGGAGGTCGCGGGTGGCGCTGAAAGAGAGCGGCATGGTTCAGCGAGGCGCGCGACCTTCGTCGACTTCGTAATAATCGAAAAACGTCAGGAGGTCGGCCCGATGGGCGAGGCCGCTTTCGGCTTTTTGTTTTTCGAGGGTGGGGGTGGCGTCGTCGCGCCAGCCACGCTTGGAGGAAAATCCATTCCAGATCAGGAGATCGACGTCGGAGGTTTTTCGTCCGCGCTCCTTAATCCAGTGGAGAATCTCTTCGTCGGTACCGCCGGCGAGCGTACGCAGGCGCAGGGCTTCGTAACTGATCCCGAGGAAATGGCAGAGGCGACCGTCGAAGCCTTTACCAAGGAACGCGTGGTGATCGAGGTGAAGTTCGCCGCGTGCATGGACGCGAATCTTGTCGAGGGTGCGGGGGAGAAAATAAAAGCCGCCGAGTTTGGTGAAGGCGGTAATCGGGCGGAGTGACATGGTCGATTAGGCAGAGCGAAACGAGGAGAGGAGCACAGCGGGATCAGGCGCTTTCATGAGGGCTTCGCCGACGAGAATGGCGTGGGCGCCGGCGGTACGGACGCGGGCGGCATCGGCGCCGGTGTGGATACCGCTTTCGCTAACGGCAGTGACATGGGCAGGGAAAAGCGGAATGAGACGCTCGCTCAATCCGAGGTCGGTCTTGAACGTGGAGAGGTCGCGATTGTTGACGCCGATGATCCGGGCACCGTGGGCGAGTGCGCGGGCGATCTCGGGCGCGGTGTGAATCTCGAAGAGCGCGTCCAGGCCGGCGGCGGTGGCGGCCTCGGCCAGCGACCTGATCTCCTCGTCGCTCAGAGCACGGACGATAATGAGGATCGCGCTGGCGCCGGCGGCGCGGGCTTGAAGTACCTGCACGGGGTGGACGAAGAAATCCTTGCGGATGCAGGGCCGCGCGGGCGGTGTTGAACGAAAATGGGCGGTGACGTTGAGGAGATCGTCGAGGGTACCGCCGAAAAACTTTTCATCAGTGAGGACGGAGAGAGCATCGGCGCCGGCGGCTTGATAGCGGATGGCCTGATCGACGGACGACGCCCCGGCCTTGATGTCACCCGCAGAAGGGGAGCGCCGCTTGATCTCGGAGATGACCGCGAGTGTCCCGTCGCCGCGCTGGAGGGCGGCGGCGAAGGACGGTGGACGAGGCAGCGAGGTATCGAGCTGGGCCAGCTCGGTAGGGGAGACCGCGCGAATGAAAGGCGCAATCTCCTGACGCTTCCAAGCCATGATCTCGGTGAGTTTGTCGGACATTCAGCGAACACGGAACACACGGAACCACGGAACTCAAAGCCGAATTTTTTGGCGAAATTTTCCGTGTATTCCGTGATTTCCGCAGGCACCGTCGTTTCATGAGCGCGATTGACGATCTGAAACAGACGATGGTGCGATTACGGGCCAAGCCCGGCGGATGTCCGTGGGATCAGGAACAGACCCATGCGACACTCGTGCGTTGCCTGATCGACGAGGTGAGCGAGCTGATCGACACGATTGACCGCGGGGACCTGGCGCACATGCGGGAGGAGTTGGGCGACGTGTTGATTCAAATCGTGTTTCACGCGCGCATCGAGGAGGAGGCGGGGAATTTTTCTTTTGAGGACGTCGCGCGGGACATCAACGAGAAACTGGTGCGGCGGCATCCGCACGTGTTTGGCGACGGCAAGCTCAAGACGTCGGCGGAAGTCATTGTGAAATGGGAGGAGATCAAAGCGACGGAGAAGAAGCACGGCCCGGTGTCGACGGGCGTGTTTAAAGACCTGCCGCCACGATTGCCGGCGTTGATGTTTGCCGAGGCGGTGTGGAAACAGATTGAGAAGAA
>CAMCHO010000058.1 GCA_945874455.1 Opitutus sp. GAS368
GCGAGCGGGACGTGCGGGTCTTGGCGACCGAAGATCATGAGCAGTTCGCCTATGATCTCGGGGATGCGGTCGAGGCTATCGTCGTTCAGGCCTGCGCCGAGGCCGCGTTTGTGGATGTCGGTCGCGTAGAAACAGGTGGCGGCGAGCACGTCAGAATTCATGGCAGCGCGGAAGGCGAGGTGGCCGCCGAGGCACATGCCGAGGACGCCGAGTTTACCGGTGCAGTACTCGGACGTTTTTAGGAAGGCGAGGACCGCGCGGGTGTCGGCATCGTAGCCGTCGAGGGATTTGGTCGTTTTGAGGGCGTTGCCGCGGTCGGCGCCGGCTTGGTCGTAGGCGAGCACGGTGCCGGCGGGCTCGAATTCGTGGTAAATTTCCGGAACGGCGACGACGAAGCCATGGCCGGCGAGCAGGGCGGCGGTGCGGCGGATGGGTGCGGTGACTTGAAATATTTCCGAGTAGAGCACGAGGCCGGGATAGCGGCCGGGTGCTTGGGGACGGAAAAGGTAGGTCCGCATGGGACCGGAGGGCGTGGGGAGATCGACCGGGGCGGTTTCTTGGAGGGTCAAGGGAGAGAGGGAGGAGCGGGAGAGAGGGGAATGACTAATGACTAATGACTAATGACTAATGACTAATGACCAAGGACCAAGGACCAAGGACCAAGGGCGGAGGCGGAAGAAAGTTGCGGGACGGATGGGTGGATGGCGACGCGAGGTCACCCCTCGCGTTATTTTTTCACTTTGTCCCAGCCCTCGGCTTTGACGATGGATTCAAGAGTGGTGCGCGGCCCGAAGGTGGTCGGCAGGACGGCGGATTTTCCAAGATACTGGAGGGCGCGGATAACCGATTGGACTTCGTTTTTCTTGGCCGAGCGGGCGGAGGACGCGAGGGTTTGGATGTTGGCGGCGTAGGACGTGGCGAATGTTTCGACCTGCGCGTGGGTGGCGACGTCGTCTTCGTAGACGAGGGATTCAGCGAGGCGGAGCATTTGGGCGGTGCCGGAAAGTTTCGCGGCGTCGGCGCGGACGCTGGCGGCAATGGCCTTGCGCTTGAGGGTGGTGGCCTCGGCGGTGAGGAAGCCATCAGTGCCGCCCTCGACGGAACGGGCGGGCAGGGGGCGATACCAGATATTGCGGAAGCGAACGGGATTGCCGTGGTCTTGGAGCTTGAGCGGGCCCTGCGCGGGGAAGGGACCGGCGACCGAGCGTTTCTGGTGACCGCCCGGGCCTTCGAGGGGCGTGTGGTCCTGCACGAGTACGCCGTTGCAGAAGACGGTGAGGTAGCCGGGATCGAGGACCTTGGTGCCCTCGTAGACGGGGCGACGGAAGATGATATCGATCATTTGGTATTCCCCGGGAGCGTGGAGGGCGTTCGCGAGCGGAGGATTGATGCCGTAGACGGAGGCGGCGAAACCGTCGGCGTAGGTCGGATTGTTGTAGTTGTCGAGGACCTGGACCTCCACGAGACCCATGAGAAAAATGCCGCTGTTGCCGCGGCCCTGACTGTTGCCCTGGACGTTTTTCGGGGCGGCCCATTCGACGTGGAGCTGGCAATCGCCGAATTGTTCCTTGGTGCGGACGTATCCGGATTTCGGTACGCACTCCATAGCGCCATCCTTCACGATCCACTTTGAAGGCGCGCGCGGGGCGTCGGCTTTGGTGTCAGCCTCCCACTTTTCGAGTGAGGCGGCGGTGCCATCGAAGAGGATAATGGCGTCGGAGGGCGGTGTGCCGGGCTGGGTGGCGGAGCTGAACGTGCCGGGCTCGACGCGTTTGGGCTGCGGGCGATTGTGGTCATGGATGGACCACGGGTGGTGCCGATCGGGGGCGTCGCCGTAAAATGGTGAACCGGTGGACTGAGCGGCTGGGCTGAGCGAGGGGAGCAGCGAGGCGAGACCGAGGAGGAGGCAGGCGGAGTGGAGTTTCATGGGGAAAGGAGAGGGCGAGGGGAAGGACCAAGGGCCAGGGGCCAAGGACGAAATGGGTTGGGAGGGGATCCAAGCTGGCCAAAAGGGAGTGGCAAATTGTAATTGAGGCCGTGCGCATGAATTCACCGCCGAATATTTTGTGGATCGTCACCACGCAGTGGCGGGCGCAGGCGTGCGGTTACGCGGGTGATCCGAATGCGCGGACGCCGCACCTCGATGCTTGGGCGGCGCAGAGCGTGAACTACACGCAGGCGGTGACGCCGCATCCGTTTGGGCCGATGGCACGAGCGGCGCTGTTGACCGGGGTGCCGTCGCCACAGAATGGGGTGCGGAATTATTTCGATGCCTTGCCCGCGGGAGCGCGGACGATTGCGCAGGAGATGAATGAGCGCGGGTATGCGACGGGTTTTTTTGGGAAGTGGGGGGTGGGCGAGCGTGACCCGCAGTTGCCGTTGGTGGGTGAAGCGGCGGCGCGGCTGATCGTGCCGGAAGGGGCGCGCGGCGGTTTTCAAACGTGGGAAGGATTTGAGGGCGGGTTTTTATTAAACGACCCCTGGCTGCACGGGACGGCGAAGGATGGGGCCCAGCCCGCGCAGTTTCCTGGCTACCAAAGCGACGTGTTGGCGTGGCGTGCGGGTGCGTGGTTGGAGCAGGTGCGTGCCGGGAAGCAGCCGTGGTTTGGCGTGCTCAGTCTCGAGGCGCCGCACCCGCCGTATGATGCGCCGGCTGCGGGCGTGGCGCGGAGCGATCCGGCGGGATGGGTGCTGACGGAAAATGTACCGGCGCACGGGGACGTGGAGGCGAAGGCGCGCCGGGAGCTTTCCGGGTACTACGCACACATCGAGGCGACGGATCGTGCCATCGGATCGCTGCTGGACACGGTGGCGGCTGAGGCCGTCGTGGTTTTCACGAGCGTGCACGGCGACATGCATGGGTCGCATGGGTTGTTCAGGAAAGGTTGGCCGCACGAGGAAGCGGTGCGCGTGCCGCTGCTGGTGCGGGCGCCCGGGTTCGTGCCGCGGCGGGACGACAGCGCGATTTCGCTCCTCGATTTGTCGGCGATGACGCGGGCTTGGGCGGATGGCGTGGACGCGATTGTGGAGCGGCGGCACAGTGTGATCTCGATGCCCTCAGTGGTGGCCTTGCCCCACCAGTGTGATCGGGTGTGGCGCGGTCTGCGGACGCCCCAGAAAAAGCTCGTGCTCGATGCCCGCGGGGAGCCGTGGTTATATTTTGATTTGGAGCAGGACCCGCTGGAAATGAACAACCTCGCCGGAGAACCGGCGAGGCGAGGGGAGATCGCAGCGCTGAGCGCGCGGGTGGGGCGCGGCTAGCGCACGCGGATTTGAGGCAAGAAGATGGCTGGGGGCGGACGGTCTGCGGGGAACGAGGGAAGCGGGGCGTGGGGTTAGGGTTTCGGTGGGCTGGTCTCGTTCCAGTAAATGATGACGTTTTTGGTCGCGCGGCCGGCGGCGATGATGTCGGGGCGACCGTCGCCATTGAGGTCGGCGATTTTCAGGTCCTCGCAGGCCATTTGGTTGTCGTCGATCACGGTGGCGAGTTTCCAGGTGGTGTCGGGGGCGACGCCGGGGGCGTAAAGCTTGAGGCCGAATTTATCGCCGGGTTTGCCCGCGCCGCGGGAGCCGACGACGATTTGGTCGAAGCCGGTGCCGAGGAGATCGCCGGTAGCGAGGCCGTGGCCTTGGTTGAGCGACTCGTCGAGGACGAGGCGCGAGGACGTGAGGTCGGCGGAGGCGGAGCCACGGTAGATGGCGAGGGTGTTGCCGTGCATGGGCTCGATGGCGGCGACCCAAGCGATGCCGCCGGGTGAGCGCCCGGCGCGGACTTCGCCGACGGGTTGGGTCGTGCGGATGCGACTAAACCACACGTCGCCGGCGGCGGTGAAGGAACGAACGCCCTCCTTCGTGGCGACGAGGACGGATTCGGCACGACCGGGGAGAACATCGAAATTGTGGGTGGCGTGAAGCGCGGCGTCGGGACCAAAAAGAGGGAACGGGCGGCTGGTTTCCCTCCAAGGCCATGCGTAGCCCAGGAAGGCGGCGCCGACGCCCTCGTTGTTTTTATTGCCACGCCCGTGGAGGGGGAGGACGGCGAGGAAAAATTTCCCATCGGCACCGCGCAGCCAATGCATGCGGTGCGTGGTGGGCTCGTGGGGGAGTTTGACGGCGGTCCAGCGCTGCGTGCGGTCGGCGGGGGCGTTGAGCAGGAAGATGGCGCCGCTGTTGACGGTGTCGTTGGGGGCCCACTCGGCTCCGACCGCGACCTCGCACTTGCCGTCGCCATCGAGGTCGCGAGCGGCGATGCAGACGTTGTCCTTGGGCGTGAGATTTTCGGCCATCACGAATTTCTCCCACTTGGGAGCGCGATACCAGACGATCTGTTTGGCGTCGGCGAGGAGGATGTCGGGTTGGCCATCGCCATCGACGTCGGCGATCGCGAGGCCGTAGCCGACGGAGATTTTTGCGTCGATCGTTTGGGGGCGAACCTTGAGGACGGGGAGTTCGGCGGCGACGGCGGAGGCGGCGAGGCTGAACGCGAGGAAGCGGCAGGAGGGCGGGAATTTCATAGGGGGAGAGTGGGGTCGAGTGAAATTACGAAACGGGCGCGCCACGCCAAGAAGCAATCTCCGAGCTTGAGGATGGCGGTGGGCGTGTATGCTAATAAACGCGGACATATTAACCCTCCGACCCCATGAAAAAAATTAACCGTCGTTCCTTCCTAATGAAAACTGCCTGGGCGGCCGGAGCCGGTGCGCTGGCTGCCGGGCTGAAGGCGCCCGCGTGGGCGGCGCCGGTTGGAGCCAACGAGGCGGTGCGGCTCGGGATTATCGGTTGTGGCGCGAAGGCGCAGGCGCACATCAAGCAACTCATGATGCGGAAGGATGTGCGGGTCGTCGCGCTGTGCGATGTTGATCCGATGCAGATGGCGAAGGCGCAGGCCGGTTTGAAGGCGGGGGGCACGGCGCCGTTTACGAGCACGGATGCGCGGGCGGTGTTGGCGCGCGCGGATGTGGACGCGGTGCTCATCGTGACGCCGAATCATTGGCACGCGTTGCTGACCGTGTGGGCGTGTCAGGCCGGGAAGGACGTCTATGTCGAAAAGCCCATGAGCCACACGGTGTGGGAGGGGCGCAAGATGGTGGAGGCGGCGGCGAAGTACGGGCGTATTGTACAAGTGGGGACGCAGTATCGTTCGGAGGACGGACTCGCGGCGGGGATCAAATTTCTGCACGAAGGTGGGCTCGGAAAACTGAATTACGTGCACGCGCCCTACTATGGGAAACGCGATGCGATTCCACGCAAAGCGCCGTGGTATCCGGACTGGATGAACTACGATGTATTTTGTGGGCCGACGCCAGTGCTCCCGCTGGAGCGCGCCGCGTTGCACTACGACTGGCACTGGTCGTGGGCGACGGGCAACGGCGAGCTGGGCAACAACGGCGTGCACATCCTCGATGTGGCGCGGCGGATGGTGCGCGCGGACGGACCACCGAAGCGGGTGCTCGGGATGGGGGGGCGCTATGTGCATGACGATCCGGCGGAGACGCCGAATGCGCAGATCGCGGTCTACGACTACGAAGCAGCGCCGGTGATTTTCGAAGCGCGCGGCCTGTCGGCGAAGCCCGGGGTGAGCTACATGGATCAAGCGGGCGGGCTGCGCGTGGGCGTGGTGGCGCATTGCGAAGGTGGCACGCTGGCGGGGCTCATCGGCTGCACGGCGAACGATCCGAGCGGTAAGGTGATCAAGAAATTCCCCGGCGAAGGTGGCGTCGTCGCGCACATGACTAACTTTCTCGACGCGGTGCGGAGCCGGCGCACGCAGGATCTCGCGGCGTCGGCGGAGATAGGACACGCCTCGGCGGCGATGTGTCACTTCGGGAATATTTCGCTGCGCGTCGGCGCGCCCGCGACGCAGGCAGACGTGGCGAGTGCGTTGAGCGCGATGCCGGCGGCAGCGGGGATCGCGCGCTCGATGGAAGAGCACTTGAGTGTGCACGGTGTCGATCTTGCGAAACGTCCGCTCACCCTCGGGCCGTGGATGGACATCGAGGCCAAGGGTGACGGGATTACCCGGGTATCCTCGGGGGGAGAAGGCACGCTGGAGCGGGCGCGCTATTTGGTGCACGAGACGCAGCGTCCGCCGTACGTGATTCCGGAAACGGTCTAGGCCTGACCATGACCGCGCTCACCTGTGCGTTGGGAATTCACGGGCCGCGTCGGCTGCGAGCGGGCGCGTGCGCAAAACACGCGAGCAAGCGGGGTGCCGACCGGAAATCCCCAGTGGACGGGCGTGGCGTGTTCATGGTGGTGCTGCCGCGGTTATTTCGGCGGGCCGCGCTGGGTATCTTGTTTCTGAGGACACTGGGCGCGGCCGAACCGACGGTGGCGGTGGGTGTCGCGCGCAGTGACATCACGCCGGAGTTACCGATCCGACTTTCTGGCTATCAGTCGCGACCCGCCGAGGCCACGCGGGTGCAGATGCCCATGACGGCGCGCGCGCTGGCGATCGGTTCTGATGCGGCCGGGCCGGTGGTGCTCATCACGGCGGAGGTGATTGCGGTGAGCGAACGAGTGAGTGAGGCGGTCGCGACGGCGGTGCGCGCGAAGTATCCGGCGATCACGCGTGAGCGCATCGCGGTGTGTGCGACGCACCAGCACACGGGGCCGGCGATTGCGGGTACGATACCCTTTATGTTCTCGCGGGATCTCCCGGTGGACGAGCAGGCGCGGATCGACCGCTACACGGCGAAGCTGCAGGAGACACTCATCGCGGTGGCGCTCGCGGCGCTAGCGGACCGGAAGCCGGCGCGGCTGGCGTGGGCGCAAGGCAAGACGGATTTCGCGGTGAACCGCCGGCTGATCGTCGACGGCAAGCACGCGGGTTACAAGGCGACGCCGGGAGGGCCGGTGGATCATGCGTTGCCCGTGCTGCGGGCGGTGGATGAGCAGGGCGGCGTGCGGGCCGTGCTCGTGAATTATGCGTGCCATTGCACGACGTTGAAAGGTGGCGACAACTACGTGCATCCCGACTGGGCCGGAGAGGCGGCGAAACGAATCGAGGGCGCGAATGGCGGTGCGGTGGCGTTGGTGGCGATTGGTTGTGGCGCGGATTCCGATCCGCAGCCGCGCGGGTTGCCGGCGGTGGCGACGAACGGCGGGGCGGTGGCCGAGGAAGTGGCGCGCGTGATGGCCGGTGATATGCGCGCGGTGGGTCAGGTGACGCACGCGGCGTTTCGGCGCATCGAGCTGCCGTTGGCCCGTACGGTGTCGAGGGAAGAACTCGAGGCGCGGTTGCAAGGGAAACCGAACGTGGCCTACGCGGCGGCGCAATTTTTGCGACAACTCGACGCGGGGAAACCGTTGCCGTCGACGGTGCCGTATCCGGTGCAGGCGTGGGCGTTTGGCGGGGATTTCGCGATGGTGTTTCTCGGCGGCGAAGTGGTGGCGGAGTATGCGCTGCGTTTGAAACGCGAACTGGGGGTGTCGCGCCTGTGGGTGAACGCCTACGCGAACCACGTGCCCTGCTACATTCCCTCGCGGCAAGTGCTCCAGGAAGGCGGCTATGAAGCGGACCACGCGATGGATTATTACGGTTGGCCGACGCGCTTGGCCGAAGATACCGAAGACCGCATTGTGCGCACGGTACATGACGTGTTGCCCGCGAATTTTAAGAAGGGCTCACCGCGATGAAGCGCTGGTGCCGATGGGCGGTGAGCTTCGTCGTGGGTGTGGGCGCGTGCGCCACGGCGCGCGCTTACAAGGAAGTGGCGCCGCCGGAGAAAGTCGTGCTGCCGGAGGCACGGAGTCCGGCGGCCTCGCTGGCAGCAATCAACGTGGCGGCTGGGTTTGTCGTGGAACTGGTCGCCGCTGAGCCGATGGTGCGTGACCCGATCAATTTGGCGTGGGGCCCGAACGGGCGGATGTGGGTAGTGGAGATGGCAGACTACCCGAGCGGTATGGATGGGCAGGGGAAACCCGGTGGACGTATCCGCGTGCTGGAGTCAACGCGCGGCGACGGGCAATACGACCGGGCGACGTTGTTCGCTGATGGATTGAAGTCGCCGACTTCGGTGCTGCCGTGGCGCGACGGCGTGCTGGTGACCTCGGTGCCGAATGTGTTGTTTTTGCAGGATACCGACGGCGACGGGCGCGCCGATCGCACGACGGTGCTGTTTCGCGGTTTGGCCACGGGGAACGAGCAGCATCTCACGAACAGTCTGGAATGGTCGCTCGACGGTTGGGTGCATTTGGCGAACGGGGAGAGCGGCGGGAAAATCACCTCGACGAAAACCGAGCGCACCGTGGAAGTGGGGCGGCGGGATTTCCGCATCCAGCCGGATGCAGGCGGGATCGAGATGTTGATGGGCAATTCGCAGTATGGCCGGAGCCGCGACGACTGGGGGAATTGGTTTGGTTGCAATAACTCGAACCCCCTTTGGCACTACGCGCTCGAGGAGCGTTACCTGCGGAGGAATCCGCACTTGGTGCCACCGAATGCGATCGTGACGGTGGGAGCGAGTGCGGGGGCGGCGCGGGTGTTTCCGGCGAGCGCGACCTTTGCACGTTTTAATGATCCGCACGGATTCAACCACTTTACGTCGGCGTGCAGTCCGGCGATTTATCGCGACGACCTACTCGGGGCGGACGTGGCGGGGAATATTTTTGTCTGCGAGCCCGTGCACAATCTCGTGCATCGCGAACAGGTGAGCGCAGTCGGAGCGTCATTTGTCGGCGAGCGCGCGGCGGGCGAGAAGGCGTCGGAGTTTTTTACTTCGGCGGACCTGTGGTCGCGCTTCACGGCGGCGCGCGCGGGTCCGGACGGGGCGCTGTATATTGCGGATATGTATCGGCTGGTGATCGAGCATCCGCAGTGGATTCCGGCGGAGTGGCAGAAGCGGATCGGGGACCTGCGGGCTGGCGAGGATAAGGGACGGATTTATCGCGTGCGGGCAAAAGGCGTGCCGTTGCGCGCGGTGCCGCGATTGGACCGGGCGGATGCGGCTGGATTGGTCGCCGCGCTGGAGAGTCCGAGTGGCGTAGTGCGCGACCTCGCACAACAACAGTTGGCGTGGCGGCAGGAACGCGGGGCCGCGTTGGGACTGGAACGGCTCGCGGTGGATTCGACGCGAGCGGCGACGCGGACGCAGGCGCTGTGGGCGCTGGAGAGCATCGGAGCATTGAAACCGCCGCTGGTCGCTCGCGCGATGGACGACGGGCATCCCGGGGTGCGACGGCAGGCGGTGCGATTGAGTGAAGCGTGGGCGACGCGTGCGCCGGAATTGTTGGCGGCGGTGGTGGCGCTTTTGGCGGACGCTGATGCGGGCGTGCGACTGCAGGTGGGTTACACTTTGGGCGAATGGAAAGAACCGGCGGCGGGCGAGGCCTTGGCGCGGCTACTGCGGAACGAGACGGATCGTTTTGTGAAGGCGGCGGCGTTGAGTTCGGCGTTGCCGCATGCGGAGACGCTGATGGCGGCGCTGCAGCGCGAGGGCGGGGTGGATAGCGCGCTCCTCGTCGAGGTCGCGACCGTGACGGAAAATGCGCAGGTGCTCGCGAGTTTGCTGACGGCGATTGCGGGGCGGCGGGAAGCCGGGGACTGGCCCGCGGCGTTTCGGTCGCTGGCGCAACTCCTCGATTGGTTGCAGCGCAACAATAAGACGCTCGCGGTACTGCAGCGCGCGGCGGATGAGCCGATGAAGCGGGCGCTCGCGGGGACCGATGAACTCTTTGGGGCGGCGCGGCGGATCGCGAACGATGCGAATAGCCCGACCGCGGATCGCGTGGTGGCGGTGCGGATACTGGGGCGGGCGCGCGCGGGGCAGGACGCGGATTTTGAGTTACTGGCGGGATTGCTCGGGCCGCAGGTGCCGGTCGACGTGCAGGTGGCCGCCGTCGCGACGCTGGGGCGCATGAACCGGCCGACGGTGCCAGAGCGCGTGCTGGCGGGTTGGCGCAGCCAAGGGGCGGTGGTGCGCTCGGCGGTGATCGAACTGGTGACGAGTCGCGTGGCGTGGTCGCAGGTGTTGCTCGACCGCGTGGAGGCGGATCCGACGATGCTCGCGCAGATCGATCCGGCGCAGAAGCAACGGATGACGCATCACATTGATGCGAAATTGGCGGACCGGGCGACGCGGGTGTTTCAGGCGGGCATCGATCCGAACCGGCAGGCGGCGATCGACCGGATGTTGGCAGCGGTCAAGGAACAGCGGGGTGACGCCGCGAAGGGTGGGGTGGTATTCGAGCAAAATTGCCGGGCCTGTCATGCCTTCGGCGTCCAAGGTGGCGGAGCGATTGGTCCCGATTTGGTGGTCGTGAAAGACCGGACGGCGCCGTACCTCGTGACGCATATTCTCGATCCGAACCGCGCGGTGGAAAATCGCTACATGATGTACTCGGCGACGCTGCTTGATGGGCGGTCGCTGGCGGGGATGCTGGTGGCGGAGGCGGGCAACAGCCTCACGCTGCGGGGACTCGATGGCGCGGAGCAGGTGATCTTGCGGAACGAAGTGCGGCTGCTGGTCAGTTCGGGGCGCTCCTTGATGCCGGAAGGACTCGAAGCGGCGATCACGCCAGCGGCGATGGCGGACTTGGTCGCGTATCTGGCGGGCGACGTGGGGGCGGCGAAGTAGGGGGAGTTGTGGAATTGCCTTTGCACGTCTCGCCCGCGGTCGCGTAGCTTTCGGAGCCCCATGAAAATCATTTCCCTCATGATGACGGTCGTCGTGTTGCTGATGTCGTCGCTGGCGATGGCAGCGGAAACGCGGAGACCAAACGTCCTACTCATTGTATCCGATGACCAAGGTTACGCGGATGCGGGGTTTCAGGGGTCGAAGGAAATCCCGACGCCGCATTTGGATCGGCTGGCGAAGTCGGGGGTGCGGTTTACGAGCGGTTATGTGACCCACCCGTTTTGCAGTCCCACGCGGGCCGGGCTCATGACGGGGCGCTATCAGCAGCGGTTTGGTCACGAGCGGAATCCGTTTTACGATCCGAGCGATCACACCGAAGGATTGCCGACCTCGGAGACGTTGTTGCCGGCGCATCTGGTGCGGGCGGGCTACACGACGGGGTGGATCGGAAAGTGGCACCTCGGGGCGGCACCGGAGTTCGCGCCGGGCAAGCGGGGATTTCAGGAGACGTTCGGCTTCATCGGTGGCGGGCATAAATTTCGCGACTGGAAAACGAACGCGGTAGTGGAATACACCGTGCCGGTCGAGCGTAACGGTGTCGCGGTGGAGCCGCCGGAGCACCTGACGACGGCACTTGGGCAGGAAGCGGCGGCGTTTGTGCGGCGGCACCAGAGCGAGCCGTGGTTTCTCTATCTGGCGTTTAACGCTCCGCACTCCCCGAACGAGCCCACCCCCGAACGCCTCGCGCGCTTTGCGTCCATCGCTGATCCGAAACGGCGCGCCTACGCGGCGCAGATGAGTCTGATGGATGACGCGATCGGCGAGGCGCTCGGCGCGTTGCGAGAGTCGGGACAGGCGGACCGGACCCTCGTTTTTTTCTTTAGCGATAATGGAGGACCGTTGGGCCCGAACGGCTCGGTCAACACGCCGTTGCGCGAGAAGAAAGGCACCGTCTACGAGGGCGGCGTGCGCGTGCCGTTTCTCATTTCGTGGCCCGGGAAAATCGCCGCGGGTGGCGCGGACGACCGGCCGGTGAGTTCGATCGACGTGTTTGCCACGGCACTCGCTGCGGCGGGTGCGCCGATGCCGATGGACAAAAAATACGACAGTGTGAATTTGCTCCCGTATCTCACGGGCGAGAAAACCGGCGCGCCGCATGAGCGGCTGTTTTGGCGTAACGGGCAGCTGCGGGCGGTGCGCGAGGGACGGTGGAAACTCGTGCACCTACCCAAGCAGGCGCCGGAGCTCTACGATCTTTCCACCGACCTCAGCGAGACGACTGATCTGGCGGCGAAGCATCCCGCCGAGGCGGCTCGCCTGAGTACGGCGCTCGACGCGTGGGACCGTGAGTTGATCGAGCCGGTTTTCGCCGGCCTCGGTGCGGAGCGGCCGGGGCAGCCGAACCGGAAAACGAACAAGCAGAAGCAGTGAACCCTCTCCATGCGCATTCACGATGAGCGGCAAGACGGCTTCTGGGAGGAACTTGGTGGCAGGCGATGGGGAATACGACCGCCCTCGGTCGGGATGGAAATGGCGATTGGTCGCGGTCGCGCTCCCGGAAAATCGCCCGCAAGCGGGCTCCTGCCTCCGAGCCGCTCACGCTCATTGAAGTCAGTCGGACAAAAATTACTCATGAAAAAAGCAGCTCTCCGCCTCCTCCTCGTTCTCGTCGGATTCGTCGGTGTCGCTTCGGCGGCCACGCTGACTGCGACGAAACCGAACATCATCTTCATCATGGCCGACGACCTCGGTTACACGGACGTGGCGGCGTATGGCAGTAAATATTACGAGACGCCGAACATCGACCGGCTCGCGTCGCAGGGGATGAAGTTCACAAACTATCACCATTGCCAGAACTGCACGCCGACGCGCGCGGCGTTGATGAGCGGGCAATACGGAGCGCGCACGGGTGTTTACACGGTCGGTGGCGTGGAGCGTTTCGACTGGAGCAAGCGGCCCTTGCGGCCCGTGGACAATGTCGCGGAACTGCCGCTGGACCGCGTGATCTTGCCGCAGACTTTGAAGACGGCGGGGTATGCGACGGGGATGTTTGGCAAGTGGCACATCGGACAGCAGGGCCCGCATGCGCCGGGCAAGCGCGGGTTCGACGAGGCGATTGTGAGTATGGGAGTGCATTACGATTTCGCGACCAACCCGAAGACGGAGTATCCCAAGGGGCAGTATCTGGCAGACTTTCTTACGGATCGGGCGGTGGACTTCATCACGCGGAAAAAGGACGCGCCGTTTTTCCTCTATCTACCACACTTTGGCGTGCATTCGCCGCATCAAGCGAAGCCGGAGCTGATCGCCAAATTCAAGAACAAGCCTGGCGTGGGCGGGCACAATAATCCGACCTATGCGGCGATGATCGCGAGCGTGGACGAGAGCGTGGGCCGCGTGATGGCGAAGTTGGAAGAGTTGAAATTGGCGGAGAACACGGTGTTGATTTTCGCGAGCGACAACGGGGGCGTCGGTGGCTACGCGCGCGAAGGGCTCACGAAAGGCGGTGGCGATATCACGGACAATGCGCCGTTGCGGAACGGTAAGGGCAGTCTCTATGAAGGCGGGACGCGCGTGCCGTTTATCGTGCGGTGGCCGGGTAAGGTGAACGCGGGTACGGTGTGTGCTGTGCCGGCGATTCACGTGGATATTTATCCGACCCTCGTAGCGCTGGCGGGAGGCGCGATGCCGGCGGGGCAGGTGTTTGATGGCGAGAGTCTCGTGCCGCTCATGCGGGCGAGCAGCGCGACGCTCAAGCGCGACGCGATTTTTCAACACTTCCCCGGCTACTTGGGCATGGGGGGCGATCAGTGGCGCACGACGCCGGTGAGTCTCGTGCAGGCGGGCGACTGGAAGCTGATGGAGTATCTCGAAGATGGACGACTGGAGCTCTATAATTTGCGCGAGGACGTCGGGGAGTCGAAGAACCTCGCGGCGACGATGCCGGGGAAGGCAAAAGAGTTGCACGCGAAGCTGGTGGCGTGGCGCGCGGAGGTGAAGGCACCGATGCCGACGAAGAGCGATGGCGCGGCGGGCCCAGATTCAGGTAAAAAGAAGGGCAAAGGGAAAAAGAATAAAGCGAAGGAGAACAACTGAGTGAATGTTCTCCGCGTTGTTCTCTTAGTTGGGTGGTGCCTTGGTGGGTGGATTTCTCGCGCGAAGGGCGAGGCTCCCGGCTTTCAAACGTCGACCGCGGCTTCTGTGCTGATCTGCGGTGGCAGCATGATGAACGGGGACCGGTTTGCCGACAGTGTCCTCGCGAGTATGCGCGAGCACTATGCTGGGCGCACGGCGATTGCGCTGGTCTTGCACGCCTCGCATCCGACGGAACGGGATGCGATGGAGCTGCGTTTACAGAAAGCGTTTGCGCATCTGCTGGGCGCTGCGGTGAAAGCGGAGTCGCTACACCGCCGTGACGCGGCGGGGGCCAAGGAACTGTTGCGGACGGCCGACGCGTTTTTCGTGGGTGGCGGTGAGACGTTTGTGCTGCTGGGGGAATTACAGCGCACTGGGCAACTGGAGCTCATGCGCGCGCGGGTGTTGCTGGGCGTGCCTTATGGTGGATCGAGTGCGGGCGCGAATGTGGCCGGGCTGCGCATCGGCACGACGAACGATTTTCCGACCGCGGAGGTGGTGAGTCGGGCGGCGCTCGCGATTTTTCCGACGGTGATCAATCCGCACCATCCAGCGGCGACCCCGGCAGCGAAAGGGGAGTTCGATGCGCGCGTGGGGAAGATCGGGACGTATCTGAAATTTAATCCCGAGGAGACGGTGCTCGGGCTGGGTAACACGTCGATCGCGCGGCTGCACGGTGGGCGGGTGATGTTAACGGTGGGGCAAGGGTGGGTCTATCAGGCGTCTGGAACGCGTGAGTTGGTGGCGGGCGAGTGGATGGCGGAGCTGGCGCGGTAGGATGCGGGGAGGGAGCGGGGCGGAGCGCCCACGTTTAACGTTGAATGCGTGATGTCGGGGGAGGTGATCCGGCTCGATGGGGTGCGCGACGACGTGTTCGCGCTTTGAAAATCCCGCGCGCCCACGACCCGCTAGGCAGTCCTCCGTGAGCGGTACCGACGCCGGTTTTCACGATGCCCACATTGATTGTGCCGGCCCCATTGGTGTCCTTCCGATAGGAAAATCAGAGTGGCATGGGTGGCCACGCCGTTGAGCAAGCCCCCGCTGAGCACGAGCGCGGTGTTGAACGCGCCATTCGGGGTGCCGGTGGCGAGCAAGTTGAAATGATGGGTAGAGATGGCGGCGGAGAGCGCAGACGGGAAGAGCGCGGGAAACAGGAAGCCCGGCTACAAGCCAACAGAGCGCGGACGGGGTAGGGCTTACGGAGTTAAGGTATCGCAGCGGTCGATACGCGAGCGGACGAATTCCGCCGATTGAAGCCGTCTGCGGGTGGAACTGATTAAGTTGAACTGATCAAGAAACGCTCGATGCCTTACTTTTTAAACCCGTGCCGAGCGAACCAGTGGCGGGTTTCGCCGGGCTGGATTGTGAGCCCGAGGTAGGGTTCGACGGAGAGGGTGTGGCCGTTGCCCCAGATGGGGCATTCCTCGGGGACATAGCTCACCTCGAAGGTCACGCGTGCGAGCTTCGGGTGGTTGAGCGAGAGGGTGAGCGGCGTCTTCGGAGGGAGCGTGAGGAGCGCAAACTGGTTGTCGGGCTTGGGTCCGAAAGGGCGTTTGAACGTGAGCGCACCATCGGCGGCGATCATGAAGACGCTATTCTCCGGTACCGTGGTGCCGGCGGGGAGTTGCATTTTCGCGCGCTGCTCGGTGAGCGCCCAGAAGGGGTGCGGGAACCATTGGAGCGCGAGCGGGGTGTCGCCGACGTTGGTGAGCTGTGTGAACGAGGTCACGGTGCGGCCGGCGAGTTCGATTTTACGCGTGAGTTCGTAGGAAATGCCGGCGGCGGTTTGGCGGGTTTGAAAGATGACGTGATCGGCGGCGGGCGTGACGGTCCACTGGCAGCGTTCGCCGAGGAGAACGGCGTCGGGCGCGGACGCTTTCGGGTCCGGACTCGCGGTGAGCGTGCCGGCTCCGATGGCGACACCGTTAGCGGCGCGCCACGTGAGGCGGGCGAGGTTGTCGCGGCGCGTGTGGCGGAAAGATTCGGGCAGGCCTTGGCCGTCGTAGACTCCGGGCTCGGCGGGATACGACGGACCGGTGACGAGTGGACCGAGCTGAGCATCGGTGACTTGCCAGACGTAGCCACCGTGGCAGTAGCGCCAGCCTTGGCGCGCGAGGTCGGCGGGATCGGTGGGATCGAGGATGGCGAGGGCGAGTTCGCGATTGGCGAGGTGGAGCATGGGGGGCGAGGTGGAGAGCAGCTCGATTTTGCTTTCCCCCCTTTCGCTTAATTTTTCTCCCCGCGGAGAGACGTTCCTGACGAAAGAGAAAGAGGAAAGAGCAAGAGGGGGGCGGGAGTCCGTTCAGTCAGGGATACGGTGGGAGGTGGTGGCTATTTTTTAGGGAGCGGCCGCCGTGGAGGGACGTGTAGAAAGGATCGCTCGGGAGAAGGGAACCGCGACGGACGATTTCTCCGGTGAAGGCGGATTTGTAGAGGGCGGTGAGGAGTTCGAGCGTGCGGCGGGCGTCGTCGCCAGAGGTGAGCGGGCGGCGTCCGGCGTCCATATCGGAGACGAAGGCGGCGAGTTGCGCGGCGTGGGTCGAGCCGACGTCGGGTGGGAAACTTTGCCAGGCTTGGGAGAGGGAATTGGCTTCTTCTTGCGCGGAGGGCGAGAGGGTGAAGCGCCAGTTATCGCGGGTGTAGCTATAGAGGTGAGTGAGCTCGATGGTGGCCTTTTGGTAGTCGAGGCGGATGTAGGTTTCCTGCCGTGGGCTCAGGGCGCTGTTGACGATGGAAGCGACGGCGCCGTTGGCGAAGGTGACGATGGCCACGGAGACGTCTTCGACTTCGATGGCGCGGTCGAGGGTTGCGGCGACGGCGCGGATCTCGGTCCAATCGCCGAGGAGATGGAGCAGATGATCCATGGCGTGGATACCGAGCGCCATCGTGGGACCGCCGAGGTCGCCGGACCATTTGCCGCGCCACGGTGTGGAGTAGTAGGAGGCATCGCGGAACCAAAGGGTGTTGCAGACGGCGACGAGGGGGCGGCCGAGTTGGCCGGCGTTGGCGAGGGAGCGGACGTGCGCGGTGGAGGACGCGAAGCGCATTTGGAAGACGCAGGCGGAGTAGCGGCCGGTGCGTTTTTCTGCGGCTTCGATTGCGTCGAGCTCGGCGAGGGAGCCGCAGAAAGGTTTTTCGCAGAGGACCCACGCGCCGGCCTCCATGGCTGCAATGCTCATATCGCGGTGGAGGGAGGGCGGGGCGGCGATGAAGACCAGATCGGGCTGCACCTCGCGCAGGGCGGTCGGGTAGTCGGTGAGCGCGGAGGGAATGCGGTGGCGCTCGCAGAAGGCTTTGACGCGGGCGGCGTCGAGGTCGACGGCGGCGACGAGTTGTACGCGGCCCTGGGTGGCCTCGACGGCGCGCACATGGGCGTCGCCGATACCGCCGGTGCCAACGAGGAGAGCGCGGTAGGTTTTGGCGGGAGCGGGTGGCATGGTGGGCACGACGAGGAAAATAAAACTGGAAGGGCCGTGGAAGGCGGACTGCGGTGAGGCCTACTTGATCAGGCGGAGGATTTTTTCGCCGGTGAGGCGTTGAGAGGGCGGCAGGCTGTGAGGGGTGATGCCGCCGTAGGTTTTCGCAAGCTCGGCGAAACGGGCGCGGGTGGCGGTGACGAATTCTTCGGGGCTGCGGGTCTCGCCGAAGAGAGCCATCATCACGGGGAGCCAGCGGTGGCCGGAGCGAACGTGGTTCTGTTCGTCGTTGCGGTCGAAGGCGAGGAGCGTGTCGGCCTCGAAGTCGTTGAGCTCGCGGACGCGGTCCATCACGTGGGCTTTGGTGGGAAAGCTGTTGGCCTCAAATTCCATGGTCATCATGGCGTAGCGCTCGGGCGGCGTCATCTGCACGAGAATGGTGTAGAGATCGAGTGAGTGCTCGAGGGTCAGGAGATCGACGCCGAGGCGCGGGAGTTGGCGGTAGCCGAACTGACTGTGGCGGGATTCATCCCAGAGGTGGCGGGCGAGATCGTGATGGAGATCGAACGGCGCGTGCGGGGTGTCGTAGAAAACGGTCGCGAGGTAGTCGACGGCGTCGAGTTCCATCATGAGCCAGACGTAGACCATCATGCGAATGACGCGGGCATCGGTGGTGGGGTCGATGAGCCACGCGCGGACGATGGGGGTTTCCGCAGGGTCGTGGCTGAAGACGCTGGAGCACGTGGGAAAGCGGCCGCGGTTCGGAGTCGGCGGGTGGGTGTAGCCGCGGGTAACGGAGAGCAGCGGCGGGGCGGAAGAAGGGGAGAGGGAGAGAGGGGGAGAAGGGGACAGGGAGAGAGGGGGAGTGGGGGAGTGGAGGCCGCCGTGGGAGTCGAGGAGGGTGGTGAGGTAGGCTGACCACTCGCTGGCGCTTGCGGCTACGGGGGACGCGGAGGTCGGCTCGCTGGCGCTCGCCGCTACGGGGAGGTAGGGGGCGATTTCGGCGGCGTGGCGGGCTTCGTCGGCGAGGAATTCCTCGACGAGTTTGCGGGAGGGCCAGTCGGCGAGGTGGTGCGTCGCGGTGAGGTAGCGGCGGTAGGCGTCGTGTAGGGCTGGCTTGATGACGCGGTAAAAACCGACGAGCGCGACGGTGGCATCGGCGGGCATGACGGCTTCGTTGAAAAGTTGGCGAAGCGACGGGCGGACCTCGTCGGTGGTGCCGAAGCCACTGAGCTCGCGTCCGCGCTCGCGGAGGAAGCGGGCGTGATTGGCGGCCTCCCACACGTGCTGGCAAAGGAGATACTTCAGCTCGGGCTCACCGACGCGGTAGATGAGGGTGGTGGCGGTGCGGACGAACTCGCGCTCGGTTTCGAAGAGCAGGCGCAACCAGCGGGCCATTTCCTGCACGGCGGCGAGGCGGCCGGTGGGGGCGGGGTTGGACGGCGGTTGGAAACGACCGCCCCGTTCAGGAAGAGGCGCAGTCGGCTCGCTGGCGCTCGCCGCTACGGCGGAGGCGGCGCTCATCCTAGCAGATGCGGCCTTTTTTTCCGGCGGTGGTGTGGCCGGGGGGATTCAGGCCGATCCAGCGTTCGTCGATGGGTTCGCTGGCACGCTGGTACCGGGCGTCGCTGGAAATGCGGAGGCGATTTTCGGTGCGGTTGTCGAGCGAGGCGTGGACAAGGAACATGCCGAAGGTGATGAAATCGCCGGGTTGGAACTCGGTGGTGAGCCAGCGACCGTTGAATTTATTGCGGAGGACGGGCGGGTTGTGGGAGAGGGTGCCGCTGAAGGTCCAGCCGAAGCCTTTGGAACCGGTCGTGGCATTTTTGACCTGCTCGGGTTTGTTGGCGCAGTAGGAGTCGACGTCGCGGTAGATGTAGTTTTCGAGGAGGTCCATGCGTTTGTGCGAACCTTCGAGTACCATGAGGCCACCGAGTTCGAAGGAGATGTCGCCGTAGGGGAGCCAGCACGTCATGTGGCCGTGGGTGCCGCGGCCCATGTAGGGCAGGTCGCAATGGGGGTTGGTGCCTTTGCCGGGGCCGATGGCGCGGAGCCAGGTGAAATCGTAGTGGCGGATTTCTTCGCCGTAGAACTGGCGGTAGAACTCGGGAAGGCGGCCGGAGTAGAGGAGGTTTTGGACGGCGGGGTTGTTATTGGTAAGTTCGGGTTTGAAGACGTAGCCGGCACCGGGTTGACAAACGCCGTCGATGGTCGGATGCGCGGGGTCGAGGACGCCGGCGGCGGCGAGGCCGGCGGTGAGCGTGGCGCGGGCGGCGAGGACTTCGTCGCGGTCGAGGTAGCCCTTCATGTAGAGATAGCCGTCGTCGGCAAAGCGGCGGCGGAGTTCGGGGACGTTTTCGGCGGCGTCGGAGGAATCGCGCAGGAGGCCGATCTTGTCGTCGGCCATGTCGAGGGCGTGGCCGAAGGAGTATATTTGCGGGAGGGCGGTGGCGGTGCTCATGGACGAAGAAGGACGGAGAGGGAGAGACGGAGAGGGAGAGATGGAGAGGGAGAGATGGAGAGAATGAGAGACGGGGAGAGGGGGAATGACTAATGACCAATGACTAATGACTAATGTCTAATGACTGATGGCTCTGGGGAGATGGGATGGTTGGGGTTTGGGAGGGTTGATGGTCGGCGGTGGGGAAACCGCCGCTCCGTTCGGAGTTTAGGTCGCGGACCAACCTTCGGGCCAGACGGTGCCGGGGGCGGGGCGCCACATAATATGGCGGTCGATGCGGGGCTGGTGGTGCCGATATTTTTGCGTGAGACGGATTTTGGTGCGGAGGTGATCGGCGAGATTTTCGCCGTAGAAGAAAGTATTTTCGGCGACGGAGGAGACGACCATGAACTCGGTGGTGGTGGTCTCCATGAGTTCGAGGAGTCCGCGGGTGTTGGCGAGTTCGAGGTCGATCGCGGCTTGGAGTTTTTGCGAACAGGTGGTGCGGGTGGCGTCGTCGGCGGAGGGGTCGAGGTAGCCGTAGACGTGTTCACACCAGGCGCAGACATTGCGGAGGGTGGTGCTCCAGTGGAGGTAGGCGCGGACGCGGTCGCGGAGGTCGGTGAAGACGGCGACGGCGGCGGAGTGGGCGGGGGCAGCGGCGAGTTGGGTTTCGAGGAAGGCGATCACGGCGCGCACGCGCGGGAGGAGCTCGCGGTCCATGTCGCCGGCCATTTTCGCGCCGGACTCGCGCGTGATGAGATCAAAGAGGACATCTTTGCCGAGGTCGGTGAGGCTGGGATTATTGAACTGGAAGCAGCCGTGGCGCTCGTAGTAGTCGCGTTCGGCGGCGGGAACGGCTTCGAGGTCGGGGACGAACGGACGGTCCCAGGTGCGTTGCCAGCAGAAGCCGAAAACGCAGAAGAGCGGGACGAGAGGTTGCCAGACGAGGGCGTCTTCGAAATCGCACCACGCGCGGGTCAGGGCGGGGGCGGCGGAGGGGCCGACGAGGTGGGTGGCGTAGTCGCGGAGGACGTCGTCGATGGGGCGGTCGGGGACGAATTGGGCGGCGGAGATTGCGGCGACATTGGGCCAGTAGGGGGTGGCGGTGGGGTGAGCGAGGCCGCCGAGCGCGGAGAGGCGCGTGAGGCCGGTCGCGGCGGCGGAGGTGAGTTTGGCGTGGAGGAGACGCGGGAACGGGAGGCCGATGAGAGGCTCGTGATTCATCACGCCGCAGGCGGAGTAGTGGAGGACGGGCTCGATGCCCTGGGCGCGCGCCTCGGCGAGGGCGGGCTTTTCGGCGGGGTCCATCCAGCTCTGGAAAATGCTGCCGGCGACGCCGAAGTTTTCCGGGTATTTGGGATGGGGATACGGGAGGGAATAGCCGCGAACGAGGAGCGAAGGGGTTTCGTAGCCGACGTGGCGGCCCATGCCTGCCTTGATGTGGTCGTGCTCTACTTTGAAGGGTTCGATGCGGAGGATGACATCGAAGTGAGGGTTAATTTCGGAGGCGCCGGCTTGGAGATTGCGGAGGACCCGGGCGATGCCTTGGCCGGCGGCCTCGGCGACTTTGTCGTGGTTGCGCCACTCGCGGATCATGTAAGGGCCGCCGTTGCGTCCGACGTAGAGGGAGGCGGTGTGTTCGAAGCCAGCGCCGCTGTCGTTCGTCCAGAGCGACATGTAACCGAGATCGGGGACGGCGCGGATGAGTTTCTGGAGGGCTTCGCGGTAATGGCGACGGACGATGGGGTGATCTTGCGCCATCGTGAAACGCGGGAGCCGCGAGCGGAACGGGTGGTCGACGCGGGCACCGCGCAGCGTGGGATATTTTTGGAAGAACCGCTCCGGCATCGTGCGAGGTTCGAACATGCACACCCCGGGTTTCAGGCCGTAGCGGCGGCCGAGGTCGGCGAGTTTGCGGAGATGGTTGAGATTGGCGTCGAGGTAGAGGGCGGGCCAGAGACCGCGGGTGAGTTCGGTGTCGACGAAGTGGTTGAAGCCGGGCGCGTAGGTGTAGAACTGCGAGTAATACTCGTGGGCGACGAGATCCTCGTGCGGCATGTGAGCTTGGAGACTGTTGACCTCGCAGTGGGTAAAACCGGCTTCGGCGAGGGCGGCGACGTAGCGCTCGGGATCGAAGCCGCGGGCGGAGCGCCAGTATTGGGTGTAGCAGGCGTCCCAATGGGGACGGTGCCAGCCGAACGACGCGGGGAGGAGAATGCCGGCGGCGAGTTTCTCGCGGGTGAAGGCGCCGACGCCGTTGGCGAGCAGGCGAACGGCGGCGAACAGGAAGGCGCCGTGGGTGGCGATGATCTCGCCGGTGGCTCCGGTCGACTCGGAATCGGATGCGGCGATGCGAATCCAGGTCCAAGCGGGCTCGGAGGAAGCGTAGACGGATGGCGAGGCCGGGGCGGCGGGGATGCGGGCGACGAGATTGCGCGAGGCGAGGGCGACGAGGATACCGCGAGGGGGTGCGCTTGCCGTCGGGGCGACGGAGGCACCGGCGAGGCGGGCGAGCTCGGTGGCCGCAGTGATTTCACCCGGGGTGGCGGCGGCGGCGTGAAAAATGGACGTGAGTAAGGGGAGGGATGAGGCAGTCATGGGACGGACAGAGTGTGGTCACAGGTCGTGTAATTGCGAACGGTCATCGCGAGTGCGGTGGAGTCAAAATGAACATTCCTGAAAGTTTCAGGGGGAGTGAAACCCGCAGGAGAGGAGCGCGCTCAAATCGGTGCGGGGGAAAGCGCGGCTCCGTTGGGGGAGCAAACGGAGCGGCTGATCCCTCACCGTCGATGGGGCTGGGCGGTGAAGAGAGAGAGGGCGGGGCGTCGGGGCGATGGTAGGGGTGAAAAGAGCCGATCGAAAATCGGCGCTTGGAAAGCACCGCACGTGCGAGTTCAAGAGACGGATGCGATTGGAGGAGATGCAGTTTTTTGATCCGCGGCGGGAGAGGGAGTTTAGCGTGAATCAGCTGCCACACTGGCAGCAGGCAGGAGGCGTGTATTTCGTTTCGTTCAGGTTGGGCGATGCGGTGCCGCGGGCTTTGATGGACCCGTGGCTTGGTGAGCGCGCGATGTGGCTGGGGCAGCATCCGACACCGTGGTCGGAGGACGTGGAGCGGGAGTATCATTCCCGATTTACGGCGGAGATCGAAGGATGGCTCGATGCGGGGCACGGTGCGTGTGTGCTGCGCAAGCCGGCGAGTGCGGCGATTGTGGCGGAGGCGCTACGCTTTTTTGAGGGGACGCGCTGTCAGATGTTTTCCTGGGTGATCATGCCAAATCACGTGCACGCGCTGTTCACGCTGATGGCGGGGCATGCACTCGAGGAAATGCTGCATGCTTGGAAGTTTTTCAGTGCACGGCAGATTAATGCACTGAGCGGGACGTCGGGGCATCTGTGGCAGCGGGATTATTTTGATCGGTTGGTGCGCGATGCTGGGCACTTTGCGCGGTGTGTGCGGTATCTACGAAAAAATCCGGCGAAAGCCGGATTGAAAGAAGGGGACTATTTGTTGTGGGAGAGCGAGCTGGCGCGGGGGATTCTGTGATGGACGGATCGCGAGGGCGGGAGGACGGGGAGTGACCGGGCGATGGGGCGCGGCGCGGTGCTCGTTTGCTGAAAGGATACGGCGCCGGGGAAAGCGCCGCTCCCTGCGGATTGAAATCAACGACCTAAATACAGATCGCGACCGCGGACCAGGGCTTCCATTTTGCGGTCGGCGATGGAGCGTTTGAGCATCCAGAAACCGCAGTCGGGGTGCACCCAACGCACCCGGCCCGGGCCCACTTTTTTTTCCACGGCTGCGATGCGCGCGGCGACTTCATCAGCGGTCTCGATGTGGTTCACCTTGATGTCGATCACGCCGACGCCGAGGGTGATTTTTTTGTCGATGTGCTTGAGTGCATCGAGATCGGCTGTGGGGCGGTGGGCGAGTTCGAGGACGAGGTGATCGGTGTGGAGGGCATTGAGGAACGTCAGGAGTTTTTGCCAGTTGCCCTTTTGGATCGTCTGGCCGCCGTAGTTGCCGAAACAGAAATGCACGGCGCGCTCGGTATTTTTGTCGATGGCGTCGAGGACGAGATTCATCGAGGCGGCGGCGAGGGGACCGTGGGCGGGATTGCCGGGGATATTGGCTTCGTCGACCTGGAGGCAGGCGGCGGGAAGGCCGGGCATTTGTGCGGCGAGGACTTCGCCGAGGGCCATGGTGAGGGCAGCGAAGTCGCGGTAGTGGTGGTCGAGGAGAGTGCGCGCGAGCATGTAGGGGCTCGTGACGGTAAATTTGAACGGGCCGCCGGAGACGGAGGCGGCGCGCTGGCAATCGGCGAGGAGATTAAGCGAGCCTTCGCCGAGCGGGCCGGAGACGACGCCGGCGGGTTTGCGGCGGAAGCCCATGGGGTGGTGGCGGGAGAATTCATCGGTGACGGAGCGACCGACGACGGAGGAGACGCCGGCCATGGGGCGGATGAAATATTCGATCATGCCGTTGGTGTCGGGGTGATTGACGTCGAAGCGGTAGAGCTCGCCATCGGTGGGGAGGTCGAT
>CAMCHO010000059.1 GCA_945874455.1 Opitutus sp. GAS368
GCGCCCGCCGAATTCGCAATGATCGCCCGCTGCTGCAAATCCGCCTCCTTCTTTGGCGCGAGTTGGCGGTCGTCTCGCCGAGTCAACACCACGCTGTACCCCTCGGTCTTGAGCAACTTCTCCAGCCGCAAGGCCACGTCCAGCGCGAGTACCTTTTCTTGAATACGCAACGAATTGTTTTCCATGCCCGGGTCAGACCCACCATGACCGGGATCGAGCACAATCGTCCGCAGCCGCGGGACCGGATCACTGACCAAATCAGGCCGCAGCAGCGACAGGAGGCAGCGCTCGTAGTCAGTCTTGCTCACGTAAAGCCGACCGAGATGGAGCCGTACCGCGTCACCCAGAAAAATCCGGAGACCGCTACAGCTGACTTCGCGTTTTTCCGCCGTGAGCACCAGTCGCCGGGCACCCACGACCAACGTCAGCTGACGCTTGCTCTCTTCCCAGGTCGCCTTCGACGCCAACCGAGCAGCCATGTCGTCCGCCGCCACGTAATCCTTCCCCCTGATCCGCGTCGTCGGCAATGGAGCAAGCGGTCGCGAAGCGGCGACTCGGTTCGCACCACTGCCGCCTGCGACTCCAGCCGCGGGACGCGAAGGAGCGGCCCGCAACGGAGACGCAGGATCTGGGCTCGCTGGCGACGCCGCATCCGTCGCGGCTATGCCCGCGAGGAACAGCAGTAAAAATCCGCCCAACACGCCGAAACGGCCAGCCGCCGAGAACATGGCGGCGGAGCGTTAGGTTGCCTTCGGAGCGGCGAGCGAAGACGGCTCAGCCTCGTCGTCATCATCATTGTCCTGCTCCGGACCATCATCGATCGCTTGGCTGGCGCTGCCTGCGACGTGCCACTTGGGCTTACGTTTGTTCGGCGCCAATGGCGTCAGCATGACGTGAATATTTCTCCCGATCAGCTTCGGCGGCGCATCGGGATGGCTCATCCCCACGAGCTCGGCCACCGCACGAGTCATCAGATTGAACCCGATGTCGGTGTGGGCCATCTCGCGACCGCGAAACTTGAGGCGGAGTTTGACCTTGTTGCCGTGGGCCAGAAATTCCTCGGCATGCCGAACCTTCGTGAAAAAATCGCCGTCCGCGATTCGCGCGGTGAACTCGATTTCCTTGATCTTGCTCGCGGTGGATTTCACGTGCGAGGTCTTCTTCTGCTCCTCGTAAACGTATTTACCGAAATCCATGATACGGCACACCGGCGGCGTCGCATTCGGCGCAACCTCGACGAGATCGAGCCCAACCTCGAGCGCGAGACTGATCGCTTTTTGCGTGTCGATGATGCCAAGCTGGCGCCCTTCGGGTGAAATCAAGCGAACCTGCGGAACCTTGATACGGTGGTTGCGACGAATGGCCGCAAACGGGTCGACATTGCGACGTTGATAATTGCCGGAACGGTTGCCGCCAGCGGCAGAGGGAAACGAAGTAGCCATCAATAAGAATTTAACGAATGATTAGGTCGGTGATGGATTTCGCCCAGACCGGCAGCGATGACAACACCTATTTAGCCAACGGCAGGACTCCGGACCGCGGCGCTGCGCTTACACACTGAAACTTTCGCCACAGGAGCAACTCGCCTTGGCGTTGGGATTGGAAAACTTGAACCCGCCGGCGACCATCGCGCTCGAATAGTCGAGATGCGTGCCTTTCAAATACAGCGCGCTCTTGCTGTCCACGAGCACCCGCACACCCGCGGTGTGCACCACAATGTCGCCGCGCTTTGGCTCCGGCACGAACTTCATCTTGTAACTGAGGCCGTTGCAGCCGCCGCCCGTGATCGCGAGCCGCAGCCACTCGCCGGCCTTTTCCCGCGCAATCAGAGCATTGACCTTGGTGCCAGCGGCGGACGTCAACAGGACAAGCTTCTCGTTGCCCTCGCGCACACCCGCGGGGAGTACGATGACTGGTGGCGGTGAAGGGAGGTCAAGGGACATGCGCCGCGAAACAAACGTCTCACTCCGCGGACCGCAACGTTTTCACGCGACCCGTTCAGACCCTCAAAAATTACGGCGCGGTGTAGTTCGCCTGAGCTCCACCGCACCAATCGTCAGGAGCTTCTGAAATCGCCCCCGCCGCAAGCCCCCGCCGCAAGCGCCACTTCCCCCAAGGGCTCGAAGAAACGACGAGGACGTCACGAAGCACGCCACCATTGACCAACTGAAACACGCTGACGAACGGACGAGCATCCCTTAGCCTGATTCAAGAAAGCGATCGAATCCCACCGAGCGACGACGTAACCAACGGCGACTAGCTCAAAGCCCGCCACGCGATGAGTCGCCGGGCGACCTTGACCGCATTCGCAAAACTCGTGCCCCGCGCCACACCCTTACCCGCAATCCCGAAGGCCGTGCCGTGATCCGGACTCGTCCGCACGTGGGGCAGACCGAGCGTTACATTCACCGCCTCGTCAAAATCGATCACCTTGAGCGGCGCGAGGCCCTGATCATGATAGAGCGCCACCACGACATCGAATTCACCCCGCACCGCGCGCGCAAACAACGTGTCACCAGGCTCGCACCGCGAAAGCCCAGGGTAATCGAGCCGTAGTGTGTCCAACGCCGGATCGAGAAAATCCTGCTCCTCGTCCCCGAGGAGTCCGCCCTCACCTGCGTGCGGGTTCAGCCCACACACACCGATCCGCGGACACGTCATCCCCTCCGCCTTCCCGAGCAGATCCGCCGCCGCGACTGTGCGCCGCAACACCTGCGGGCCGAGCTGCTGCGGCACTGCGCTCAGAGGCACATGCCATGTTGCGAGGACTACCCGCAGCCGGCCTCCACAAAACGCCATCACGGGATCGCCGCCCCACCGCGCTGCAAAAAATTCCGTTTGCCCAGGGAAGGCGTAGCCGATGCGCGCCAATGCTCCCTTGCTCACCGGCCCGGTCACCACGCCACAAAATTCGCTCGACGCGCAGCCCGCCGCCGCCCGCTCCATCGCCGCCCAAGCTACCCGCGCACCCTCACCCGAAGGCACCCCCGGCGTCGCCGAAAACTCCGCGCGCCCAACCGCGATTTTCTCAGCGGGTGTCGTCAGCGTCGCCAGCCAGGTGGCCGGCCCCAGCACCGCGACTTCGCCCGCCTCGTCGCCGTGCGCTGTCAGCCAAGCAGCAATGATCTCGGGTCCGACCCCCGCCGGATCGCCACAGGTGAAGGCTAATTTACTCGGCATCGTCGTTCTCCGCACCGGCCGCCCGACGTGCCCGGGCAAAGCTGCGCTTGCCGCCGGCGAAAAACTCGAGGAACCGTCTCGCCTCAGCGCTGAGATACGTCCCTGCCGCGAGCTGCCGTGCGGCCACCTCGCGGATATTGCCCACCGTGAAATAGACGGCGGCAAACGCCGCCTTTAATTCCGCAATGACCGCGCGTGACACCCCTCGGCGCTTCAGACCCACGACGTTGAACCCGATGACGTCATCCCGCTCAGCCACCATCGTGAAATGCGGCACATCACGGGTGATCGACGCATGGCCCGCCACCATCACGCCCTCGCCAATCCGACAAAATTGGTGCACCGCCGCACCGCCCCCTAAAAACGTCCCGTCCCCCACGCTGACATGGCCCGCGAGCAGCGCCGTATTCGCGAAGACGACCTGATTGCCCACCTCGCAGTCGTGCCCCACATGGCTCGCGGCCATCAGAAAACAGTTCGCACCCACCACCGTAAATCTGCCCTCGTGGATCGACCGGTTGATCGTCACCTGTTCGCGAATCACCGTGCCCGCACCGATTCGCACTCCCGTTGCCGCAGCACGGTCAAATTTCAAATACTGCGGATCGCCACCGACGACCGCGAACGGATGCACCACAACGGCGTCACCCAGCACAGCATGCTTCGTGACCACGGCGTACGCCTGAATCTCGCAGTCAGCGCCGAGTTGCGCCCCCGCCTCAACAATCGCGGTCGGATGAATCGTGGTAGCCATGGTGCCTTAACTCTTCGCGCGACGCGGGGCGGCGCGCTCCGACAGCAAATCGAGCTGCGTGTCCTTGAGCAGATCGTAGTTTTTCAAGATGCGCATCACCTGCAGCGTGTCGCTCTTGGTGTAGTTTTGGTTCGTCTCAACCTTTTCAAGCAAATCCAGCAACATGGCCCGAAACGAGATGATCGCATCGACGCCTTTGGCTTTCAGCAACTCAACGCTCTGCGACCGAAACGGCTCCGCCGTCGGCAGGCTCGGCAGCACGAGAATTTTCGTCAACGAGTGCCCGGCGTTGTCCGCCGTCTCCGCCGGAAAAAACCGCGCCGCTTCCTTAAGCACGCTCTGTTTCAGGAAACCAAAAATCTCCGGGCTGCTCTTGAGCATTTGCGGCGTAAACACCCCCGTGTGCCAACCCTTCACAGAGACCACCGCCTTCTGGACAAAGGGCAGTTCATTCGAGAATAGAAAAAAATCTGGATTCCGGTCCGTGCGCCTCCACGCCGGATTGTAGACGACCAAATCGATCTCCTCGTCCGCGAGCTTGCGGCGCGAGGACACCTGATACTTGCGCGATTGACGGACCAGAAATCCGTTTTGCTCGAAATATTCGCGGACAATACCTTCGTCGATGGCAGACATGTTGAAAAGTAGTGAGTAGCGGGTTGCGGGTAGCGAGCATTTTGAAAAGCGGCGCTCGCTCCACTGTCCCCACTTCACTCCGGGCGACTCGCCTCTGCCCCCATTAAGCCGCCCCGACTTCGCGAAAACTCTCCTCAATCAAGGACGGCGAAATTCCATCTTGGGTCGCAGCTTCACCCAGTCGCTTCAAGACCACCATGCGCAGCCCACCCGCGCGCACCTTCTTGTCCCGCGTCATCGCCGCGTGCAAATCCCCAAAAGCCAGCGGTGCCCGCAAACGCACCGGCAGCGCATGGGCCGCTACCACGCGCTCGACGCGCCCCACGTCCGCCGCCGTCACATAACCGAGTTTATGCGACAGCCGCGCCGCCGCACACAATCCGATCGCGACCGCTTCGCCGTGCAAATACTCCCCGTAGCCCGCCGCATTCTCCACCGCGTGCCCGAACGTGTGACCGAGATTGAGCAGCGCGCGACCACCGTCCGCCGCGGTCTCGCGTTCGTCCGCTTCGACGATGCGGGCCTTCAGCGCGCAGCAGCGGCGGATCAGCGCAGCGAGAGTCGGGCTCGCCGCGGTGAGCGGATATTTTTCTAGGTCGTCAAAAAGCGCGGCGTCGCCGAGCAGGCCGTACTTGATCACCTCGGCGGCACCGGCGGAAAACTCCCGCGGCGGCAAGGTGGCCAGCAAATGGGTTGAAATGAAGACGCCTCGCGGTTGATGGAAGGCTCCGGCGAGATTTTTTCCTGCCGCGAGGTTGATCCCGGTTTTCCCGCCCACCGAGCTGTCCACCATCGCGAGCAACGTCGTCGGCACCTGGAAAAAATCAATCCCCCGCAGCCAGCTCGCCGCAGCGAATCCCCCGAGGTCTCCGATGACGCCCCCGCCGATCGAGAAGAGCGCGCCACCACGGTCAATTTTATGCTCGGCGAGAAAATCCAGCACGCGGCCGAGGCCGCCGAGCGACTTGCTCCCCTCGCCCGGCTCGACGATCAGCACCGGCGTCTCACCAACCATCGCACGCAAAGCGGCGCTTTGCGCCTGGTCGAAATTCGTATCGGTCAACACCGCGACTCTGCGCCCGGCAGTTGTGCGCTGCGTCACTTCATGGCGCACCTCAGTCCCCAAGTCCGCGTCGATGTGGATCGAGTAACTGCGTTCACCGAGATTGATTTTCAGCGTTTCTGGCATGCATCGAATACTGAAGCAGAACCGCGACTGCTAAGCAGGCGAAAAAACCTGTAAAAAATCAGAGCCCTCCCCACGTCGCGACGAGGCATTTCCATTACTCTGACGAACACGAGCTGCCCGACGGTTGAAGCAGGCACCCCAAGTGGGCAGCTCCAGCCGCTTCGCCGTCACCACCGGCTACTCCCCCGCGTCGCCCCTTCAAACCGACTGGCGCCAATCATTCAATCCGAGCTGAAGCAGCTTCCGGTGGTTGAAATGATTCCATTTCAAATCGACCGCGAAATCGAGAGGCACACCCAAGGGCGGCATGCGGTGCGCCATCTTCCAAGCGACGCCATGCATGCGACGGCCCCGCCCATCCTCAAAATGAAAACGAAAATGATGCTCCTTGAAAATCTCCGGCCGCGTCCGCAGCACCACTCCTCTTACCCCAAAAATGGGCTCAGGGTTTGCCTGCCCAAACGGATGCAACAAATCCAACTCGTCCATCAAATGCTCATTGATCTGCTCAGGCGTCAGCCAGGCCGACAGAGCTAGCTGCGCCTCCGCAATGTCGCTCCCCGCGTGGGCGCGCACGGCCTCGGCGAAGGCGACACGAAACGAGGTGAGATGGACCTTGGGTAGCGAAATCCCGACCGCCATCGGATGACCGCCCCAACTTGTCAATTCTCCACAGCACGTGCCCAAGACTTCCACAAGATTCACCCCGTCGACACTGCGCCCAGAGCCTTTCGCCATCTCTCCGTCGTTGCCGAGCACCACACAGGGTCGGTTGTATTTGCGCGAGACGCGCCCGGCTACGATCCCGACGACACCGGGGTGCCAGTCTTCGTGGAACAGCACGATCCCCGGCAGGGCCAAAAACTCCGTCTCCACCAGACGCTCCGCTTCCTCCGTGATGCCACGTTCGATGTCCTGACGCTCGCGGTTAAACGTGTCCAATTGCTCCGCCGTGTTTTCGCAAAACTGCGCATCGTCACTGATCAACAACTCCACCGACAACGCCGCATCGGCGAGCCGTCCGCTAGCGTTGATCCGCGGTCCCAAGCGAAACGAAATATCGGTCGGTGTAAGTCCATTCTCGGGTCGCACGCCCGCCACGGCCATGAGCGCACGCAGTCCGGGCCGTTTCGTCGTCTGTAAGATCCGCAGTCCATGTCGTGCAAAAATCCGGTTCTCGCCCTGCAACGGCACGAGATCCGCCACCGTCCCCAGCGCGACGAGGTCGAGATAATCACGGAGCTTGATGGCAAACGCGATCGGGTTGTTCTCGAAGCGCAGTTGCTTGAGCAGTCCATGGCAGAGCTTAAACACGAGACCGACCGTGCAAAGATTTCGCCACGGCGCATCCGCGTTGCTCTCGTCCGGTTCCACGTGCGGGTTGATCAAAATCCCCTCAGTCAGCACTTGCTCGCGCGAACGATGGTGATCGACCACCAGTACATCAATCCCCTGCGCGCGCAGGTAGGCCACCTCCGCGATCGAGTTCGTCCCGCAATCCAACGCGACAAACAAATCTGGCCTGCCACCCTCGAGCGCGCGATCAATCGCACTGCGCGACAGCCCATAGCCGTCTGCCGAGCGGCGCGGCACCACAAACCGCGGCTTGAGCCCAAAACGCCGCAGCACCATCACCAGCAGGGCCGTGCTACTGACGCCGTCGACATCGTAGTCGCCCAACACCACGACCACCTCCTGCTTTGCAATCGCGGTGCGCAAACGCGTCGCACCTGCTTCAAGATTGCGCAGTAAAAACGGGTCATGGATCGACGCCAAGGTCGGCTCAAGAAACGCGGCCGCTCCGACCGCGTCTCGCTGGCCTGCGCGCAGCAACAGCTCAGCCAAAACACGGCTGATGCCGGCGCTTTTCCTCAGCGCCTCGACCTCGTCGGCCTGGAGCGGCGTATGAGTCCAGTGCATCGCTTAGGTGGTTTGCCCGGGCAGGCGCGCTAGCTTCAGCGCGCGACTGCCAAGGAAAAGAGCCCGATGTTTAGATCGGTCTCTGCTTGCCGCCACTTACTCGGATGCCTTGCTCGAACCCTGCCACTCGTAGGTCGGGGCGACATCTTGGTGCGCCTCAACGTGCTTCCGGTCGCCCTTGTGCCACCAGTAGAACACCTGCGCCGCGATGAAGATTGCGGAGAAGGTCGAGGTGATGATGCCGACCATGAACGTAAACGAAATGTCCTTCAGCACGCCGCCGCCAAAGATGAACAACGCCACCGCCGCGAGCAGCGTGGTCGAGGCCGTCATGATCGTGCGCGCGAAGACTTTGTTGATCGCGAGATTGACAATATCCCGCAGCGAACCGGTCGGGTTGAGTTTCAGCTCTTCCCGGATGCGGTCGAAGACGACCACCGTCTCGTTCATCGAGTAACCGACGATGCAGAGGATCGCAGCGACCATCGGGGCGGAGAATTGGTGGCCGAACAACACGAAGATTCCGACCGTCATGAGGATGTCGTGGAACGAGGAGAACATCGCGCCGACGCCGAAGCCGAATTCGAAGCGAAACGCGATGTAGAGCAGGATCACCACAAGAGACACGCCGATCGCTTTGAGCGCGTTCCACAGGATTTCCGAGCCGATGGAAGCACCGATGTAATTCTCACCGATTTTCTCGAGCGCCGCCTGCGGATCTGATTTTTGCAGCGCGCCCAGCAGCAACCCGGCCTTACCCTCGGGCGTCTCGAGCTTGAGGGTCTCGCCGCCGCCGCCGATGGCGTTCACGTAGGTCACGTTGATCTCGGGCATCCCGTTGGCCTTAGCGATTTCGCGGATCTTCCCGATTTCGATTTTCTGTTTGTAAGACGCGGTGACGACGTCTCCGCCGGAAAAGTCGATGCCGAAGATTCCGTTACCCTTGTACGCGATCACGCCCACACCGAGCAGGACCACGAGCCACGAGCCGATGAAGGCCGGCTTACCCCACTTCACGAAGTCCACGTTGATGTCCTTCAGGAGTTGATTCATCCGGAGAGTCTTCAGCCAGCCGCCCTCGATCAGGACTTCCATGACCAAGTGCGCGGTGACCAGGACGGAGAACAGCGTCGAGACCACACCGATCGCCAGCGTCACGCCGAAGCCCTTGATCGGGCCTTGGCCAAGCCAAATCATGATCGCACAAATGATGAGCTGAACCGCGTGAGCATCCAGAATTGTCAAGAGAGCCTTGAAATATCCGCTCTCGTTGGCCGCAGCGAGGCTCTTGCCGGCCGCGAGTTCTTCGCGCATGCGCTCGAAGATCAGAATGTTCGCATCGACCGCCATACCGATCGTCAGAACGATACCGGCGAGACCCGGCAGGGTCATCGTCGCACCGAAGCTGGCCATGATACCAAGGATGATGAGGATGTTGATGGCGAGCGTCGCCACCGCGACCAATCCACCGGTCGTGTAAAACGTGATCATGAAAGCGGCGACGAGCGCCGTGCCGATAACCGCAGATCGCACGCCGCTATCGACGGCGTCCTTCGCCAGCGAGGGGCCCACTTCGTATTGTTCTTTGACGACGAGTTGGACCGCGAGCGGGTTATTGAGGACGTTGGCGAGCTGGATCGCTTCACGATCCGACATATTGCCGCCACTGATCTGGGCGGATTCGCTATCGATCTCCTGCTTCACCGTGGGTGCCGAATAGAGTTTGCCGTCGAGGACGATAGCGAGGCGGCCCGTGCGGCCAGATTGCTGGCCACCATCAGCAATCGAACGCGTGACTTCCGCGAAGCGCTTGCGGCCTTCTTTCGTGAAGTTCATCACGACCTCGGGTTTGCCGTAGATGTCGGGACGAGCGCTTGAGCGGGAAATCTTATCGCCGGACATCTCTGGAATGCGACGCACGAAGAGTTCCTCGGTGATAATCTCCCCGTTCCGCCCTTCGTCTTCGAGGGTCAGGATTTCATAACCGGCCGGAGTATCGACCCCCGGGCCCGGCGACAGGCCCGGGTTAACCACCCGAAAATCCAACCGGGCCGGCTTCTTGATGGCGTCGAGCACGCCCGGATCGTCTTTGGTATTGAGACCAGGCATTTGAATCTCGATTCGGTTAGCTCCGACCGCTCGGATGATCGGCTCCGACACGCCAAACGAGTCGATGCGGTTGTGGATGATCTCGATCGCCTTGGTGATCTTTTCTTTTTGATCTTCCTCGCTGTCGGGCTTAAGCGCCTTTTCATCAACTTCGAGCGTCACGGCGACACCGCCGGCGAGGTCTAGGCCGAGCTGAAGGCGCGCCTTCGAGCGACGCAGCAGTTCGTTCAGGAGGATATTATTGCGCTTCTCGACGTTTTTGAGCGTCGCCTCGAGGCGCACGTCGGGAAAATACTGCGACAGGTCGATCTTCTTCTCTTTGCCGATCTGCTTCAGGGCGACGAATTCGCTCGCCGCAGTTCCAGCCTTCTTCCGGGCGGTCGCTTCATCGACGAGTTTCGCAAAATCAGCAGGCTTGGCGGTGGCTTGTTCTTTCGCAAACTGGGCGAAGGACGGGGCATCTTGCAGGGGGAGGAGTTCGGAAATCCCCCACACCGCAATGGCGATGGAGAAGACGATCTTCCAGAGGTGGCGTTTGAGCATGGTTAGTTTGGGTTTATTGAAAAGGATGGGGCGCGCCAGGAAACGTCACACATGTCACGAGGCCACTCGGGCCACGCGCGTCACCCGTCGCACGAAAATTATTTCTTCTCGGAGGCTCCGGGCTTCTTAGTGACCGACTGAATGAAGCCCTTGCTGACTTCGATCTTGGTGTCGTCGGCGATGCGAACGACGAAACGATCGTCCTTCACGTTCGTAATCACTCCAAAAATCCCGCCCGTCGTAATGACCTCGTCGCCCGATTGTAACTCGGCGAGCATTTTCTCCAGCGCCTTCTGCTTTTTGCGCTGCGGCGCGATGAATAAGAAATAAAAACCACCGGCGATCAGAGCGTAAAAAACCAAAATCTGCCAGCCTGCGCCACCGCCGGGACCACCTGCGGGTGCGGCGGATTCTGCCAAAAGTTCGGGTAAGGTCATCAGTGAGGACATTTTCATCATTGCGTGTTAAGTGATTTGAAAAAAGAAAACATCTATCTAACTAAGTCCACTCTCTTGAAAGCAAGCCATAACTCCCCCGTCTCCCTCGCACGTCGTTGAAAAACAAATCCTCCTCCGCCTGGTCAGTCGCCAAGTCCGAAGAACACTACGGTTTCAAGCGGTGGGGCTCAGGCCACATCTCGGTTGACGACGACGGCTTCGTTAACGTCCAACCGCTCGCCGATGGCCGCGGCATCCGCGTCCTCGACGTCATTGATGAGGCTGTCGGCATGGGCCTCAAAGCTCCGTTGGTGATCCGTTTCCAAGATCTTCTCCGGCATCGCGTGGTCCAAATCAACGCCTGCTTCGCCAAAGCCATCAAGGAGGAAGCTTACAAAGGCAGCTACCGCGGAGTCTTCCCCATCAAGGTCAACCAGCTCCGCGAGGTCGTCGACGAGATCGTCACCGCCGGCAAGGACTTCAACTACGGTCTCGAAGCCGGCTCGAAGCCCGAGCTCATGATCGCGCTCGCCATGCACGAGGGCACCCAGCGCCTCATCATCTGCAACGGCTACAAAGACCACGATTACATCCGTCTCGCCCTGCTCGGTCGCAAACTGGGCAAGAAGATCATCATCGTAGTCGAACAGCTCGCCGAAATCGACGACATCATCAAGATTTCCCAAGAAGTCGGCGTGAAGCCCATGATCGGCTTCCGCGCCAAACTGCTCACCCGCGGCGAGGGCAAGTGGGCGATGTCCACCGGCGACAACGCGAAGTTCGGCCTCAACACCGCCGAAATTCTCTTCGCCTGCGAAAAACTCCGCGCCGCCAAACTCCAATCCTGCCTGCGCCTCGTGCACTTCCACATCGGCTCCCAGGTGCCGAACATCATCACGATCAAGAACGCCGTTGTCGAAGCGACCCGCTTCTATTGCCAGCTCGACAAAATGGGCTTCCCCATGGGCTACCTCGACGTCGGCGGCGGTCTCGGCGTCGACTACGATGGCTCCCGGACGAACTTTGAGAGCTCCATGAACTACTCGATGGAGGAATACGCCCGCGACGTGGTCTCCAATATCCGCGACATCTGCACCGAGTCCGGTGTCGCCGTGCCCGACATCGTCAGCGAGTCCGGTCGCGCCATCGTCGCCCCGCACTCGCTGCTCGTCGTTGAGGTCTTCGAGCGTATCAACAAACATGAGTCGCTCGGCCAACAACATCAGCCCAAAGTGAAACACAAGGTCGTCACCGATCTCGAGGTGATGCTCAAAAACAAGGGCAAACTCGGCCGCTTGGAGCGTTTTCACGACGCGCTACAGAAAAAAGAGGAGTCGTTTTCACTTTTCAACCTCGGTTACCTCGACCTCGAAAACCGCGCTGCCGCCGAATCGATCTACTGGCAGATCTGCGAACAAATCGCCAAAGAGGGCCGCGACACCGGCTACCAACCCGAAGAGCTCCACGATCTCAACAAGCTCCTCGCCGACCAATACGTCTGCAATTTCTCCGTCTTCCAGTCGCTGCTGGACCACTGGGCGCTCAAGCAGCTCTTCCCCGTCGCCCCGCTCCACCGCCTGAAGGAACGGCCCACCGTCAACGCCATCCTCGCTGATATCACCTGCGACTCCGACGGAAAAATCTCCTCGTTCATCGATCTCCAAGACACGAAGGACTACATCACGCTCCACCCGCTCAACGGCAAGCCCTACTTCCTCGGCGTTTTCCTCACAGGCGCATATCAGGATATCATGGGCGACCTCCATAACCTCTTCGGGCGTGTCAACGAGGTCCACGTCTTCCTCGAAGATGATGAACCCAACGGCTTCTACGTCGAGGAAGCGCTCAGCGGCAGTCGGATCGCCGACGTCCTCGAGGGCGTGCAGTATCAGCAGGAAGAACTCTGCCGCAAGATGAAAGCCCAGATCGACGCCGCCACGCGCAAGGACATCGTGAAACCCCGCGAAGGCGTCCGCCTCCTCGAACTCTACGAAAGCCAAATGCTCAACAAGACCTACCTGAACATCGAGTCGAAGCCGGGACGAAAGAAAAAAACGTAGGTCTTCGCCGGGTGTGATCAACGCCGCGCAGCCGCACCGCCCAATTTTCCGCGCTCTCCGCGTTCTCCGCGTTTCAAATCGGGGTCTGAATCCATTCCTGTTGGGTCAGGCTCAGTCCTACTCACACCCGCTGACATACGTATCAGCAGTCCGCCATTGACCGTCCGCCGACCGCGTTCTTGGCTCTGCTTTCTGCCGTGATTAACGTGTGTTCCGTGGGTACCCACGCGTTCACTTTTCCTCTCACTTTTCCACCATCATGAGCCTCCCAATCAAACCCGCCAACTCCTGCGCCTTCGATCAAATTTCGCTCGGCGAAGTCATGCTCCGCCTTGATCCCGGCGAGGGCCGCATTCGCACCGCGCGCAATTTCCAAGTCTGGGAAGGCGGCGGCGAATACAACACCTCCCGCGGTCTCCGCAAATGCTTCGGTTACAAAACCGCCGTCGTCACCGCCTTCGTCGACAACGAGGTCGGCCACCTCGTCGAAGATTTTATCATGCAGGGCGGCGTCGCCACCGACTTCATCCAATGGCGCGATGACGATGGCATTGGCCGCACCGTCCGCAACGGTCTCAACTTCACCGAGCGCGGCTTCGGTATCCGCGGCGCCGTCGGCAATCCGGACCGGGGCAACACCGCCGCCTCCCAGATTAAGGTCGGCGACATCGATTGGGACCACATCTTCGGCAAACTCGGCGTGCGCTGGTTTCACACCGGCGGCATCTACGCCGCGCTCTCCGCCTCCACCGCCGAAGTCACCGTTGAAGCCGTCAAAGCCGCCAAGAAATACGGCACCATCGTGTCCTACGATCTCAACTACCGCCCCTCGCTCTGGAAAACCATCGGCGGCCTGAAAAAAGCCCAAGAGGTCAACCGTGAGATCGCCAAGTATGTCGACGTCATGATCGGCAACGAGGAAGACTTCACCGCCTCCCTCGGGTTCGCCGTCAAGGGCGCCGAGACCCTCGGCCACATCGAGACCGACGCCTTCAAGGCCATGATCGAAACCGCCGTGACCGAGTTCCCGAACTTCAAAGTCGCCGCGACCACGCTCCGCCACGTCATCACCGCGACAAAGAACGATTGGTCCGCGATCCTCTGGCACGCCGGCCAGTTTCACGAGAGCAAGCCATATCCCGGTCTGGAGATTCTCGACCGCGTTGGCGGCGGCGACAGCTTCGCCTCCGGGGTGCAGTTCGGTTTCCTAGAGTTCAACGACGCCCAAAAAGCCGTCGAGTATGGAGCCGCCCACGGCGCGCTCGCTTCGACGACCCCCGGTGACACCTCGATGGCCACCCGCAAAGAAGTCGAGAAAGCCATCGCCGGCGGCGGCGCCCGCGTCGTCCGCTAATCACTTCGCATGCAAGCGGTGCTTTACGCACCGATCCCCCCTCCTCAGCCCGGGCAAAACCCCGGGCTTTTTCGCACCCACTTTCCGAGATACACTCGACGCGAGCACCCACGGATTGACTCGCGCCAGCCACCGCCGCACCCACCCCACCGATCCACCGCGCCTCCCCTGGATCGTCAGAAAGCTGGGGTCAGAAAAACCCGGAATCTCTTCCCTCGCCGGCGCACCCCGTAGCCGCACCGCACAAGTCAGCCTGAACAGAGATCGCCTCACGCGGGCGTATCCGTTTCCTCTGTGCAATCCTTGGTCGAGTGTGTGTCGCCAGCTGAAATCTGAGAGACCGCCCCATGCCCCGCGTCCGCGACTTCGTGGGCGACTCGACCTTCGGATTTTGCGGTCCCCATTTCCCATTCGACATCCGCCATTGCGGCACACCGCCCTCGGCCCAACGCTCCGCTGTCTTCATGTCCACACCCATCGCCACGATCCTCACGCACCCCGGCAGTGCCCACAAAGACGAATTCCTCGCGTGCTCTGTCCTGATCGCGCTCCGCCCCGCGCCGATCGTTCGCCGCGAGCCGTCGCCCGCCGACCTTGCCGATCCCGCCACCGCCGTCGTCGATGTCGGGCACCAGCACGCTCCCGAGCTCAATAATTTCGACCACCATCAGCTGCCCAAGGATCACCCGCCCACCTGCTCCCTCTCGCTCGTCCTGCAGCATCTCGGTCTCTACAACGACGCTCGCCAATTTTGTGACTGGCTCGAAACCGCCGAGTGGTTCGATTGCCGCGGGCCCCTCACCACCGCGAAACGGCTCGACGTGTCGCCCGGCGCCCTCGCGAAACTCATCTCACCGATCGACATTACTCTCCTGCGTCGCTTCGCGCTCGCGCCCCGTCTCGAGCCCGGCCAGCCACTCTGGGAAATCATGCGCATGATCGGCGAGGACTTGCTCGATTACGTAAAGTCCCTCCGCGCCCGCCTCGATTTCATCGGCGCGCACGCGGAGATTTGGACCATCGATCTCGCCGGCATACCCGCCAAAATCCTCTTTCTCCCGCGCACCGATCCGCTGCCTGACGATCCGTCGATGGGCATCGATCGCTACATCGAAAACCGCGGTCTCGCCGCCGAAGTCGTCGGTACCGTAAGCCCCGATCGCCGCAGCACCGGTTACGGCCTTTCACGTTATCGGGACAGCGCGCGTCTCGATTTCACCCGCATCGCTGACCAACCCGGGATCCATTTCGCCCACGCCCGCGGCTTCGTCGCCAAGACTTCGGCGACCGATCTCACGCTGCTCAGACAATTCCTCTCCCTCTCGGGCGTCGCACCGACAATCCCTTGAGTTTTCCCTCCGCTCTTGTGTCGTCTCCGATTGCGCCGCCGTCGCCCATGTCCGCCTTCATCAATATCTCGACCTACAAGTTCGCCCCCCTCGACGATCTCCCCTCGTGGCGTGAGCGGCTGCAACAGGTGAGTCGCGCCCGCCGATTACGCGGCACCATTCTCCTGAGTCCCGAGGGCATCAACCTCTTCGTAGCCGGAACACGCGAAGACATCGACGCACTCCTCGTCGAACTGCGCTCCATCCCCGGCCTCGAGGATCTCACTCCGAAGGAAAGCCTCAGCGCTGAACAGCCTTTCAATCGGATGCTGGTGAAGATCAAAAAGGAAATCATCGCCTTCGGGGTCGAGGGGATCGATCCGGCTCGCCGCCCCACGGCCAAGCTAGCCGCACACACCCTCAAGCAGTGGCTCGACGAGGGCCGCCCGATCACACTGCTCGACACGCGCAACGATTACGAAATCCGCATGGGCTCATTTCACGGGGCGATCGCGGCGCACATCGACCACTTTCGTGAGTTTCCCGATGCGGTCGCCCGTCTCCCAGAGGAAATGAAAGAGCGGCCCCTCGTGATGTTTTGCACCGGTGGCATCCGCTGCGAAAAGGCCGGACCCTTCATGGAGCGTGCCGGCTTCAAACACGTCCACCAACTCGACGGCGGCATCCTCAAATATTTTGAAGAGTGCGGCGGTGCCCACTACGACGGCGAGTGCTTCGTGTTCGATCGTCGCGTCTGCGTGGACCCCTCGCTGCGCGAGACAAACTCCAAACTCTGTTTCAACTGCCAGATGCCCCTCACCGAGGCCGAACAACGCGATCCCCGCTACGTGGCAGACATCAGCTGCCCGCACTGTTTCAAAGCACCCTAGCCGCCGACCGGCGATCGGGGCGCGTCCCGCGAATGGCCGGACCCTCATCTCGGACCGACCGGGCCTCCTCCGTCCTGCGCAAAAAAACTGGCCACCGCTGCCGCTCCCCGCTCCTTTACCTGCGTGCCTGCCGAGCCCGCCCCCCCTTTTCTCACTCCCACGCAGCGTCGCCTCACCGCCTTCGCACTCACGTTTCTCTCCCTGCTCGGCATCTTCGCCTTGCTGATCGGCGCGGTCATGTTGCTCGGTCAACTCGTCGGCTTCTTCTCCAGCGTGATCTGGCCTTTGGCTGTGGCCGGCGTGCTCGCACTGATTCTTCGCCCAGTCGTCGAACTCGCCGAGCAGCGCCTCCGCCTGCGCCGCACGTCCGCGGTCGTGCTGCTCTACGGTATCGTTGTCCTCTGCGTTAGCGGCGCACTGGTATTCATTTTTCCGCCAGTGATCGAGCAGGCGCTCACCTTTATTGCCAACCTGTCGGACTATTGGGCCCGAGCGTCCATCTACGTGCAGGATCATTATCCGCAGTGGATGGAATTTTCGAAACGCCAGCTTGCCAATCCCACCATCCAAAAAATTGCCGATTCACTCAGCGCCGAGTTCACGGGCGTGGCTGCCCTCGCGGTCCCCTCGCTCAAGGCCGCCGGCGGCGGTGCCCTCGGCGTCTTCGCCTTCTTCACTCACTTGGCCATCGTGCCGGTTTATTTATTTTTCTTTCTCCTCGCCCGAGGCGAGCCCACCCGAAAGCTCGGCGATCACCTGCCCTTCCTGAGCCCTGAGGTGCGCGCCGATGTCGTGTTTCTCGTCCGCGAATTCGTCATCATCATCGAATCCTTTTTTCGCGGTCAGATGCTCATCGGCTTCATCCTCGGCGTGCTCCTCTCGATCGGCTTCACGCTCGTCGGCCTGAAATTTGGCCTCCTCATCGGACTTGTCCTGGGCGCCCTCAACATCGTCCCCTACCTCGGCACGATCATCGGCCTCGCGACGGTCGTGCCGCTGGCATTTTTCCAACCCGGCGGCGGCTGGCCACTGCTGGGACTCGTCTTGCTCGTGAAAACCATCGTCCAACTTATCGAGAGTTGGGTCATCACCCCGAAAGTGATGGGCGAACGTACCGGTCTTCACCCCGTGACCATTATCGTCGCGATTTTCTTTTGGGGCACCGCTTTCGGCGGCGTACTCGGCATGCTCCTCGCCATCCCGCTCACCGCGTTCTTCGTGACGGCTTGGCGCCTCGCCAAACAGAAATATTTCGCCGCACCTCATGTCTGAGCCCCCGCCCCCCGACGAATGCGCCCACTGCGGCACGAGCCTCCGCCGCCACGCGCGCGCCTGCCCCGAGTGCGGCGCTGATGAGCGCACGGGCTGGCGCGAATCCTCCGACACCGTTTACGACGGTCTCGACCTGCCCGACTCGGCCTACGCCGACGACAACGCCTCCGAGCAGTCACGCCGCCCCGCGCTACGCGCAGGCATCGCGTGGTATTGGTATGTCGTCGCCGCGCTTCTCGTCGCCAGTCTCGTGCTCGGCATCGTGCGCTTCCATTGATGGCTAATCCTTGGGAAATTATTTTCCGCAAAGGCGTCCACCTCCCGCAAATCGGCTGGTCCCTCGATGCCCAATCCCGCGTCGCCCGCTCCTTCATCTCGCACGCTCACTCCGACCATGTGGCGCGCCATCCCGAGGTCCTCTGCACGCCCGCCACCGCCCGTTTCCTCCACGCGCGCATCCCCGGCCAGCGCCTGATCCACGAACTCCCGTTCGGCCGTCCCCACGAACTCGAGTTCGGCGTGACCGCCACCCTCTACCCCGCCGGTCATATTCTCGGTTCCGCGCAAATCCATCTCTCCTCCGCCGACCACGGCTCGCTACTCTACACGGGCGATTTCAAGCTCCGCCCCGGTCTCGCGGCGGAGCCTTGCGCCACCCCACGCGCGGACACCCTGATCATGGAAACGACGTTTGGCCTCCCGCGTTACGTCATGCCGCCGGAGTCCACAGTCATCGCGCAGATCATCGCGTTTTGTCAGCAGACCGTCGCCGACGGCGCGACGCCCGCGCTCCTCTGCTACAGCCTAGGCAAGAGTCAGGAAGTCCTCCGTGCCCTCGCGACCGCCGGTCTCCCGATCATGCTCCACGCCGAGACCCTCCGCCTCACGCGCGTCTACGAAAAACTCGGAATGGCCTTTCCTCCGTTCCGCGAGTTCGATGGCCGCGAGGTCGCAGGCCACATCGTCATCTGTCCCGCGCATTCGTCTGGCCTCCTCAGTCGTATTCCCTCCGTCCGCACCGCCGTCATAACCGGCTGGGCGCTCGATCCGTCCACGATTCACCGCAGCCGCTGCACCGCCGCATTCCCGCTTTCCGACCACGCCGATTACCCGAGCCTGCTCACGTTCGTCGAGCTCGTGCAACCCAAGCGCGTGCTCACCTTACACGGTTTCGCCCGTGAATTCGCCGCCACGCTTCGCCAACGCGGCGTGGACGCCCTCGCCCTCGGTCACGCCAACCAACTCGATCTTTTCGCGCCACCCCCGACCTAAATTCTCCACCCCGTCAAAGGTCGGCTACCGCGTCTAGCCCGTCCGCCACTCGCCCCACGATCCGATGGCTGAGTCCGAAAAACTCGCTGTCCGCCGCGGTTTTGCGGTCATCCTGACTCACCCGGATTTCCGGCCCAGCAGCCGGGCGCGAAAAAAGGGTCACCGGCGAGTTTTCCCGGGTGCCAACTTCAAAGCGTGCGAGATTTTGATTAATGGCGTCGAGGAGCATGAGTGAGCGGCGTAGCCGACCAGATTTTCGTCTGCCGATAACCTACAAATACAACCCACGAATCCTCAGCCCGCCCGCGCGTCAGCCCACCTCGCGTCCGATCCCTCTCCGAAAAAACGCCCCCAATTCTGCATCGCCCTCTCCCGCCCGATCATTTTCTGTCCGCCCACGCCATGCGACAGATTTTCGCCCTGCTCCTGCTAGCCGCCTTGCCCGCCGCCATGGCCCAGCTCCCGCTGCGCGACGGCGAGGCCTTCACCTTTAAGATCTCGTGGGCCATCCTCCCCGGTGCCGGCGAAATCAAAGTCTCCGCCACCACCGACACGTCCGGTCCGGCCCCCCGCCTCGTGGTCTCAACCACGACTCGCACCCGCGGGCTCGCCCGCGTGCTGCTCCCTTTCGACGCCCAGGCCGATTCATTTTTTGACCAAAGAACCGGCCGTCTCATCGCGCTCACCGAATCCAGTGAGCAGCGAAACAAGCAAGCCGCGCACTCCGTCACGTTCGACTACCCTGCGGCCCAAGCGCTCTACACCCGCACTCACCCCGCGGAGCAAACCCGTCCGCTCGCGCTGCCCGCCGGTGATCCGGTGGATCTGATTACGTGCCTCGTGCAAACGCGGCTGTGGACTCTCCAGCCCGGCCAGCAACAAGACGCCCTCGTACTTTTCGACAGCGATTTTTACGAACTCACGATTCACGCCACTCGCTACGAAGAAGTGCGCACCCCGCTCGGCACGTTCCAAACGCTGGTGCTGGAACCGCGGATGGAAAAGACGCCCCCCAAGGGCATGTTCAAAAATGGCTCCACGGTCCGCGTCTGGATTTCGCAGGACGAACGCCGGTTGCCCGTAAAATTTGAAGTCGAATTTAAAATCGGCACGGGCGTCGCCACCCTCGCGCGCTACGACGCACCGCCCGCCGCCCCGACTACGGATGCGAAAAATCCTCGTCCTTAGAGGCGGCGCCCTCGGTGATTTTATCGTCACCGTGCCCGCGCTCGCGCTGCTTCGCCAACACTGGCCCGCCGCGCACATCGAACTCGCCGGCAACGCCACCGCCGCCGACCTCGGCGTTCGGGCCGGCCTGATCGACCGCGCCCACTCCCAGCATGAGGCCCGCTGGAGCGCCCTCTACGCCAGCGGACCGCTGCCGACTGCGTTCGCCGAATACCTCGCCACGTTCGACCTCGTCCTGAATTTTTGGCCCGACCCCAGCGAAACCATCGCGGCCCATTTCGCCCACCTTTCTATCCCTATTTTTCGGTCCTCCTCCGCACTGCCCATCCGCGCTCCTGCCGCCGCCCATTATTGCGAGCCGCTCCGCACCCTCGGCCTCACCTCCGAAACCTCATTTCATCTTCTCGCCGAACCATCACTCAACCCGCACCTCCTTGCCCTCCACCCCGGCAGCGGCTCTCCGCAAAAAAACTGGCCGGTCTCTCGCTGGATAGAACTCTGCAGCTGGCTCCACGCTAACCACCACGCCGAACTCCTCATCATCACCGGCGAAGCCGACGGCCCCGCCGCCACTGCCCTCGCCCCCTTCGGCACGTCCGCACACCAACTCCCGCTTGTCCAACTCGTCGCGCGTCTCACCGAGTGTAGCCGCTTCCTCGGCCACGACTCCGGCATCAGCCACCTCGCGGCCGCCTGCGGCGTACCCAGCGTCCTCCTCTTCGGTCCCACCGATCCCGCCATGTGGGCACCACCGGCGCCGCACGTTACCGTGATTCGTCGCGGGCCGAGTCTCGCCGAGATTTCGCTCGCCGACGTGCAAACCGCGCTTCGTCCCTTGCCGGCGGTTCGAAAGTAAAGCGCCACGGCTTTCCGCTCACCGCGGCCGCGCATCGTCGCCCCTGAAGCGCGGCCCCAACAGTCAGACTCTTCGCCCGCAATTCTTTCGCTTTAATTATCCGCCCCATCCCTGTTTGCTTCGGCCCAAACGTATCGTGAAAGCAACCACCGCGCGCGCCGCCGCCGTCCAACATAAGGCCGACCTTCTTCGTTCCCTCCGCCTGTGCACGGCCGAGGGCATTATGGCCATGCCCCTTGTGACGATGTCGCTGCCGGTGAATGTCTTCATGACCGCCCTCGTGGCCAAGGCCTACCCGCTCCCGAAAACCACTATCGGCCTGATCTGCTCGCTCCCGTTTTTCGGCAACTTTCTGCAAATTTTCGCCGCCCCGTTTCTCGCCCGCTGGAAGCCCCCCAAGACCATCACCGTCCTCGCCGCCTCCCTGCACCTCCTCACCTGGGCCGCCGCCGGCATCCTCCTGCCCTTCGTCCCCCGCGATAATCCCGCCGTCGCCGGCCAGTGTTTCATCGTCTGGTTCCTCCTCTCCAGCTGCTTTGCCGCCATCGCTGGAGTCTCGTGGAACGCGTGGATTCAGGAGTGGGTGCCGGCGCGCCTGCGGGGTAAATATTTCGGACGCCGCAACGGCACGCTCCAGATCTCGACGCTCACGTTTCTCCTCCTGGCAGGCTGGGCCCTCGCCCAATGGAACTACGCGATTCCCGTTTTCCAGGTGATCATCGCCGCCGCCGTCCTCATGCGCGCTTTTTCGCTTCGCTGGCAGTGGCAAAGCCCCACCCTCGCCCGCCACCAGGCCGCCACGGTCGCGCTCCCCTTGCCTGACCAACTCAGGGTCGTCGCCGGATCCCGCGCGTTTTTGCTCTTCATTGCGTTCGGCGCCGCCTGGTCCTTTGCAGCCAACTGCTTCGGTCCGTTCTACCATGTGTTCATGTTCGAGGAGCTTGATTTTTCCGCCTTCGATGTCGGCCTCCTTGCCACCCTCGCTCAGCTCGGCGGCGCACTCTCGTTGCCCGCGTGGGGCAAACTCCTCGACCGTTACGGCAACAAACCGGTGATGATCCTTTCTTTGATCCTCTGGCAGGCGCAAAATCTCACGTGGTGTTTCCTCACGCCGGATAACCGCGGGCTCCTCTACGCCATGTGGGTCTGGGGCGGCGTCACCAGCGCCGGTTTCATCCTCGGCCAATTTATCATTTTACTGCGTCTCATCCCCGTCGAAGCCAAAAACCTCGCGATTGGTATCCACCTCGCGATCACGTCCCTCGTCGCCGCCATCGCCCCGATCACCGGGGGCTGGATGCTCACCCACGCACTGGTCCGCTGGAGCGATCCGCTCGCCGTCTACCACGCTTGCTTCCTGCTGCAACCGGTCCTCGCGCTCGCCGGCTGCCTGCTCCTGCGCCGGGTCCATGAACCGCAGGCGAGTTCGCTCACCATGGTCTTCGGCGCGATGCGCAATATCCGCACGCTCAGTGGCGTCCTCGGGCTAAGCTTTCTCACCAACTACATTTTCTTCAAAGCCGAGAAAAGGCCCCCCGCCACCCTGCCATGATCCCACCGAACCCCGCCGCGCCCCACATAGTTACTCTCACCGGCAATCTGCTGGCCGAGCGTACGCTCAACTTCGATACGTGGACCCCCGGTCAGACCCAGCGCGCCAACTCCGAAAGCTTCCAAGTAGGCGGTAAGGGCATCAACGTCGCCAAAATGCTGCGACGCCTCGGCGCTCCTTGCACCGCCCTGTGTTTCAGTGGCGGTGCCACCGGCGCCGAGTGCGAGTCCTGGCTCACCGCTCGCGGCATCGTCGCTCACGCCTTCGCGACCTCCACGCCCACCCGCACCGGCACCATCGTTCGCAGCGGCGGCTTCGCCGAGACGACGTTTCTCGGACCGGACCGTGCACCCGATGCCGCCGCCGTCGCCGCCTGCGCCGCGTTCCTCCAAGCCCAGCCGGCCGGTTCCGTCCTCGCCGTCTGCGGCAGCTTGCCTGGGTGGGATTCCGCTGCGTTCGAACCGTTGCGCGCCGTGCTGCACCGTTGGCCAGAGCGCGGCCCGTTGATCGTGGACACCTATGGCCCCCCGCTCGCCTGGTTCGCCAACCAAAGCGTCTCCTTCATCCGCCTCAACCGCACCGAATTCGTCTCCCTGTTTCCCCCGGCCGAGCAGAAACTCTCCGGCGGCGAACTGCTCCAACTTGCCCGCGACCGCTTTCAGGCCCTGCGCTGGGTGGTTTCGGACGGTGCCGCGCCGATCTGGTTTAGCGCCGATCACCACGCCCCCGGGACAATCCCGACACCCAACGTTCGCCAGGTCTCCCCTACCGGCTGCGGTGATGTCATGCTCGCGGGTGTCTTGCACGCCCGGTTCCATCGCGGATTGAGTTGGCGCGAGTCCGTCGTCGCTGCTCTGCCCGCGGCCGCCGCCAATGCCGCCCACGCCGGCGTCGCCGAATTCCCCGAACCGATCAGCTAAAGCCCGCGAATTTTCCCGCTCCCGTAAATAATCCTTGCGTTCGCCTCTCTAAAAACGCTTTTTGTGCGGTTTTATTTATGAAAGCCACCATCAAAACCCAAGGACAGCAGTTCACTGTTACCGAGGGCGACATCCTTATCGTCAACCGCTATCCCGGCACAGAAAAAGGCTCGACTGTAGAAATTACTGACGTGCTCGCCGCAGGCGAAGGCGAAGGTTACAAAGTCGGTACCCCGCGCATCGCTGGTGCCTCCGTCTCCGCCAAAATTCTCGAAAACAAACGCGGCGATAAAGTCATCGTGTTCAAGAAAAAGAAGCGCAAGGGCATGGAACGTAAACGCGGCCATCGCCAAGAACTTTCCGTCATCAAGATCGAATCCATCAAAGCCTAACTAGGACCACCCACCATGGCTCACAAAACAGGTCAGAGTTCTTCCAGTAACGGTCGTTCGAGCCATTCCAAGCGGCTCGGCATTAAGCGCTTCGGCGGCGAGTCCGTCCTCGCGGGCACCATTATCATGCGCCAGCGGGGCAGCAAGCTCCACGCGGGCAAGAACGTCGG
>CAMCHO010000060.1 GCA_945874455.1 Opitutus sp. GAS368
GACGCGATACAACCGGCCGTCTACCATGCGTTCAAAAAAGTGCATTCCTTCAACTAGCAATAGCCGAGCGCCAAAACAAGCCGATTCCCTCTGGAAAAACCGAAAAACACGCCCTCAAAGCCTCCCGAAATGCGAAGGTCGGGCTAGCACACGCTCTTGAAACGCGTGCGCCTACCCGGTGACCGCTTCGCGCTGCCGGTCGCGGTGACGCCGCACACCTTCCGCCGTAGTTGCACGACCGAGTTACAGACCGAGTTAATCCGCGGCGGCGCGAACCGCTGGCACGTGCAGGAACTCCTCGGCCACGAGTACCTCGACACGTTGCAACACCACGCGAAGCGCGCCATCGCCGACCTCAAGCAGACGCACGCGAAGTGTCACTCCCGCGAACGCGAGAGTTGAAACCCTTCCGCCGCTCCGCACACTGCCGACCATGTCCCTGACTCTCAAAGAACTCTACGCCGAGACACGCCAACTGCCCCGCGAGCAAGCGGCCGAGCTGATCGACCTTCTGCTCGCGGACGCGTTCAGCCAGCCCGATCCAGCGATAGACGAAGCGTGGGGCCGCGAAATCGACCGCCGCCTCGCCGAACTGGAGAGCGGCACGGTGAATGGTATCCCAGCCGAGGAGGTCATGGCCAAGGCGCGCAAGCTCGTGGGCCTGTGATGCGCGCAATTTTTCATCCCGAGGCGGACGACGATTTTACGCGTGCGCTCCAACACTACGCCGAGCCCGATAATCCGCCCGGCCTCAGCTAGCGATTTTACCAGCACATCAACACGCTCGTCGCGGAGATCGAGGCGCGTCCCGTGCTCTTCCGCATCTATCGCCCGCCCCTCGTGCGGCGCCATTTTCGTCCGCTGTTCCCCTACGCCGTGGTTTACTTCGTCAAACCCGATCACCTCTGGGTTCTCGCCGTGATGCACTTCAAGCAGCCGCCCAGCTATTGGCTGCACCGGCTGACGAACTGAGGTTTTTCTTTTAGCCGCCATGCTCGCCCTCGCTCACCCGCGCTCCCGTCAACGCCCACGCTCGCGCGTGGTCGTAAGCGCGCCCGGTCGCAGTCGCAGACGTGGGGCTGGAAAAGCTCAGATCCCGCGAGGGGGCAGGGCCGTCTCTGGCCTGCGGTTCTACGATGCCAGCCTCGGGCGCTTCCTCAACCGCGATCCGATTGGCGGAGCCGGGGGAAATAATTTGTAGGGCTTCGTCGGCAACGGGCCGTCGAATGGGATTGATGTGCTCGGAGCAGATCCGTTCGCTGCGTTTCGGGCCTGGCTTACCGGTGGCGGAAAACCGGCTCCGACGGATGCGGACCGCAGAGGCGGCGGTGGTGGTTTCACACCCGACCCCGGTTTCGGCGACAATCCGGGCGATTCGGAAACGTTTACCGATGCGGTCGAGACCGGTGAGATCTTCAGCCACGGTGGTTTTGCCGATGCCTCCGCTCGTCAACAGGAGTCGGGCACCCGCCAGCGTTACGCTGATTGGAACGGCCCTGGACAGTGAACTGCTCGTTGGCATCGATGGCACGGGCTCGTTGAAGTGGCGTGAAACTGACCCCGAGACCTAGCGTGCAACAAATAGCAACGTGTTCAACAGGGTGAAAGACTTCGAGGGTCCTCACCTCTACCTTGTCGGTCCCAATACACTGGGCACTGATGTGCGAATAATTTCGGCAAGAGCTTTGGCTCTCATCCACGCTCAACTTCGTGAGAACCCAAATCTGGCGATCAACCTTGTCGGCCATAGTCGAGGGGGTTCAACGGGAGCGCGCTTGGACGTCTCGCCCATCGCCTGTGTACGCTTGCTCGGTTTTAGAACCGGCCGCTGGCCGGTTGAGCCCAGCCACCTGCCGGGCCCACCATCCGCCAGCGCGGGGCGATGGGTATGAGGGCGGTCGCGGTTGCGGGTGAAAACGTGGAGTTGACGGCGAGGGGGGGCGTTCATGTCGTGAAGCCCATTTCCGCCTGATTTCACCGGTCTGAGATCGCAAACTCCCATGTCGCCCCGCCTTTCGCTGCCCTTGCTCGCTCTCACCCCTGCGCCCACCTCTGCGCGTGGGCGCGCGTCCGCGCTGGCGTTCATGCTAGCGTTTGTCCTCGGGCCCGCCTCCGCACTCACCGCCGCCGCCGAGGCCGCCCTGCCGGCGATCGTCGAGTTTAACCGCGACATCCGCCCGATCATGTCGGACACGTGTTTTCATTGCCACGGCCCCGACGCCAAAAGCCGCGAGGCCGGCATGCGTCTCGACCTCCGCGAGGAGGCGCTCAAGAAAACCAAGAGCGACGCGGTGCCGGTTGTGCCGGGCAACGTGGCCGCGAGCGAAATCATCGCGCGGATTTTTGATACCGACGAACCCATGCCGCCCGAGAAGGCGCACAAGCCGCTCACGGAACGTCAAAAGGCATTGATGAAACGCTGGGTGGAGCAGGGCGCCGTTTACGAGCCGCACTGGGCCTACGCGCCGTTGAAACGTCCGGCGCTGCCGACGGAGGCGAAGCAAGGGAATCCCATCGATGCATTCGTCGAGGTGAAGCTCGCCGAGCAGACGCTCACACTATCCCCCGAGGCGCCGATGAACCGCTTGCTGCGCCGCGTGTCGTTGGATCTCACGGGTCTGCCGCCGACGCCGGAAGAGCTGGCGGCGGGTGGGCGGAATTTTTTTGGCAACGCCTATCAGAAGCACGTCGATCGCCTCCTGAGCTCGGCACATTTCGGCGAGCGCATGGCGGTGTGGTGGCTCGATATCGCGCGCTTCGCGGACACGGTCGGTTTCCACGGTGACCAGAATCAGCGCATCTTTCCGTATCGCGACTACGTGATCAACGCGTTCAATGCGAACAAGCGTTTCGACCAGTTCACGATCGAGCAACTCGCGGGAGATTTGTTGCCGAATCCGACGCCGGAGCAGCTTGTGGCGACGGGTTACAACCGTTTGAACATGATGACGCGCGAGGGCGGAGCGCAGCCGAAAGAGTATCTCGCGAAGTATGGTGCCGAGCGCGTGCGGTCGGTATCGGCCGCGTGGTTGGGCAGTACCTTTGGCTGCGCCGAGTGCCATGATCATAAATTTGATCCGATCAAGACGCAGGATTTTTACGCGCTAAAATCATTCTTCGCCGATGTGAAGCAATGGGGCGTTTATGCGAACTACGGCTATACGCCGGAACCCGAGTTGATCGGCGTGGACAACGATTCGCCGTTTCCTCCGGAGATTGCCGTGGAGAGCCCTTACCTGAAGAAAGAATTTCTGCGTGCCCGCGATGTGCTGGACGACCAAGTCAAGGCCGCGCGCGAAAAGGCGTCGCGCGCCCCGTCCGCCAAGGCAACCCTGGCGGCTTGGGAGCAGGCGGCACGCGGGTTTCTCGGGGTTCATGCGGACGGCTGGACTCGTCCGGCACCCGCCGTGCGTTTGCTCAAGGCGGGCAAACTGATGGACAGCCGTGCCGCCGCGATCGGAGACGATGGACGGGTGGCCATCGACAAGGCGCTCGCTCGGGGCGACACGATGGAGGTGACGTTGCCTCCTGGGGATCTGACGCGGCTCGCGGCGTTACGTATTGAGGCGATCGTCGGGGGTGCCGAGGCAAAGCTCGGCGGGATCGTCGGCATCGCCGTGAATATCGTCGGTGCCGATGGCAAAAAACGTAAAGTCTCCGCGACGACGGGCGAAGCCACGGCGAAACGTGCGACCTATCGTGGTGGCGTCGAAATGCTAGGCGTGGGTGCCGAGTGGCGTCTGCCTCGGACCCACCCGGCCGGGCCGCTTCAAGCCGTCTGGTTGCTGGACCGCCCCGCCGAAATTGCGGCGGGTGAAACGATTCAAGTGACCGTCACGGGTGATAACGTGCTGCCGTTGCGGTTTGCGCTTTCGCCGTTCGGTGCAGTCGACCCGCTCGGGGCGTCGTCGGCGGATCTGATTGCGGGACTCGCGGTGACGCCGAAGAAGCGCACGCCCGCCCAATCGGCCGCGGTGGTGGATGCGTGGCGGCTGAGCACCGTTCCGGATCAGGCTGACCTCGATGCGACGCGGAAGCTTTTCGCCGCGTTGCGGGATTTGAATGAAGGGCGTACGTGGAGTCTGGTTACACAAGCGGCCGCGCCGCTCGAGGTGCGCGTGCTGCCGCGAGGTAATTGGCAAGACGAGACCGGTGCGAGGGTGCTGCCGGCGACCCCGTCGTTTCTGCCGGCGCAACGCGAGAGCACGGCGGAAAAACGGCTCACGCGGCTCGATCTCGCCCAGTGGATCGTGTCGAAGGAAAACCCGATCACGGCGCGCGCGGTCATGAACCGTCTGTGGCAACAGTTCTTCGGTGTCGGCCTGAGTGCGGCGGTGGACGACCTCGGTTCGCAGGGTGAATTGCCCTCGCACCCCGAGTTGCTCGATTGGCTTGCGAGTGAGTTTCGCGACAGTGGTTGGGATCTGAAGCACATGATCCGCTTGATCGTGACGAGCCGGACGTATCGCCAAAGCAGCAGTCTGCGCCCGGAGCTGAAGGATACCGATCCGGCGAATCGACTCCTCGCTTCGCAAAATCCGCGACGACTCGAAGCGGAGTTTGTGCGCGACAATGCCCTCTTCGTTGCGGGTGCCCTTAACCTAGAGGATATCGGCGGGCCCAGCGCGAAGCCCTACCAACCTGACGGCTACTATGAGGCGCTGCAGTTCCCTAATCGTACTTACGCGGCCAGTGCGGGCGGCGAGCAATGGCGACGCGGCGTCTACATGCATTGGCAGCGGACGTTTCTCCATCCTATGTTGGCTAACTTCGACGCGCCCTCCCGCGATGAGTGCGCCGCGCTCCGGACCGTCAGCAACACGCCGCAACAGGCGCTCACGCTTTTAAATGACCCGACGTTTGTTGAAGCGGCCCGCTTGTTTGCGGCCCGCTTGCTCGGGGATACGCGCGCGACGACTGACGTAAAACACATCCGGCGGGCCTATCAGCTCGCGTTGGCGCGGGAGCCAAGTGCGGTCGAAATTTCATCGCTGGCGAAATTTATTGTCACCCAGCGCGACTATTATCGCGCCAATCCCGCCGATGCCGAAAAGCTCGTGAAGGTGGGCTTCGCATCCCGACCGACGGCGAAGAACGCGGCCGATCCGGTGGAACTCGCGGCCTGGACCAACCTCTGTCGCGTGGTGCTCAACGCCCACGAAACCATCACACGCTACTGACCGCCTGCCTCCCATGAAAACCTTCGATCCCACGGCCCACGCATTGAGCATCAACCGGCGTTCATTTCTCACCCAGAGCGCCTACGGCCTCGGCGGCCTCGCGCTGGCGATGATGCAAAACAAGGCCCGCGCGGCAGCGCTCGCCGGTGGCTCGGCGCCGACTCGGCCAGCGCATTGGAACGGAGCGCTCCAGGCAGCTCATCTCCCGGTGAAGGCAAAACGCGTGATCTTTCTCTGCATGGCGGGCGGACCGTCGCAGTTCGAGACATTCGACTGGAAGCCCGTGTTGAAGGATCTCCACGATAAGCCGTTTCCCGAGTCGTTCACCAAAGGGCAACAACTCGCGCAGCTGCAGGGTGCCGTGCTCAAGGCGCGTGGGCCCTTCACGGCGTTCAAGAAGCACGGAAAATCCGGCATCGAGGTGAGCGACTTGTTTCCGCACATCGCGAGCCTCGCGGATGAGCTTTGCGTGATCCGGTCGATGCAGACTGAGCAGATCAACCACGACACGGCCCACGCGTTCATGAACACCGGCTCGATCATCAAGGGCCGGCCCAGCATGGGCTCGTGGCTCACGTATGGCCTCGGCGCGGAGACGCAGGATTTGCCGGGTTTCATCGTGCTCACATCCGCCGGCAAGTCTGGACAACAACCAATCTCGGCGCGCCAGTGGAGCAGCGGCGTGTTGCCGAGCCGATTCCAGGGCATTCAGTTTCAGTCGCGCGGTGACGCGGTGCACTACATTGGGAATCCGGACGGCGTGTGTCAGAGCACGCAGCGGCAGGTCGTCGATGAGATCGCGCGGATGAACGGCTTCCTCGGTGAGCAACAGCACGATCCGGAGATCGCCACGCGCATCGCGCAATACGAACTGGCTTTCAAGATGCAGACGAGCGTGCCCGACCTCGTGAATTTCAAGAACGAGCCGAAGGAAATGCTCGACCTCTACGGAGTGAAGGAAGCCGGCGACGGCAGCTACGCCTCCAACTGTCTGCTCGCGCGACGGCTCGCCGAGCGGGGCGTGCGGATGATCCAGCTCTACCACCGCGCGTGGGATCATCACGGCGATTTGGAGAACGGGATGAAGTCCGGCGCGCAGGCGGTCGACCAGGCGACGGCAGCGCTCATCAAAGATCTCAAACAACGCGGGATGCTCGACGACACGCTGATCCTCTGGGGCGGCGAGTTTGGCCGCACGCCGATGGGGCAGGGGACGGGGCGCGACCACCACATTTTGTCGTTTAGCGTGTTCATGGCCGGTGGCGGTGTGAAGCCTGGTATCACCTATGGCGCTACAGACGAACTCGGTTATCGGGCGGTGCAGGATGTGGTGAACGTGCACGACCTCCACGCGACGATGCTCGCGCTGCTGGGCATCGACCACCACCGCCTCTCGACGAAATTTCAGGGTCTCGATGTGCGCCTCACCGGCATCGCAGGTGAGGTGATCCCGGGGATTATGGCGTAGGGGGTTCGTGCAAGATTGTCGCGGAGTTGTGGCGCACGTCGGTGCACTGTGTCGCGGTGCGCGCGCGCGTCGGAGCATCCCGCGTCGGAAACCACCCCATCGCCAATTGGCCCGGTCTGTGCGATACTGCCGCCACCATGGACTTCGCTAAACTCACTCAAATGTCGCGTCAGGCGATGACCGACGCGCAGAACCTTGCCCGTCGTCTCAACCACACCGAGGTCGATACGTGGCACCTCTTCTCCGCGCTCGTCGCGCAGGAGAATGGCATCGTGCCCGGGCTCCTCGCTAAACTGTCGATCACGGCGAGTGCCGTGCAACTTTCCGTCGAGCGGGAGTTGGCGCGCATTCCGAAAGTCACGGGGAGCGTAGACACGTCGAAGATTTACGTGACCCAGGCCATTAATGAAGTGCTGACGCGCGCCGAAGAGGAGGCGAAGTCGCTCAAGGATGATTTTGTGTCAGTGGAGCACCTGCTGCTCGGGCTGCTCGCTGTGGCGAAACCGGATACGTTGAACCAACTCTTCAAGAGCTTCGGGCTTGATCGCGCCAACGTGCTCACCGTGTTGAAGGACATGCGCGGGGCGCAGCGCGTGACGACGGACAACCCCGAGGCCACCTACGCGGCGCTGGAAAAATACGGCAGCGATCTGGTCGCGCTGGCGCGCAAAGGGAAAATGGACCCGGTGATTGGCCGCGATGAGGAGATTCGCCGCACGATTCGCATTCTCTCACGCAAGACGAAAAACAATCCCGTGCTCATCGGCGAACCCGGCGTCGGCAAGACGGCGATTGTCGAGGGTCTCGCGCAGCGCATTCTCCGTGGTGACGTCCCCGAGGGGCTTAAGGACAGGACGATCTTCTCGCTCGATATGGGTGCACTCGTCGCCGGTGCGAAATATCGAGGCGAATTTGAAGAGCGTCTGAAAGCGGTGCTCGCCGAGGTGAAACAAAGCGACGGGCGCATCATTCTCTTCATCGACGAACTCCACCTGATCGTCGGCGCCGGTAAGACCGAGGGGGCGATGGATGCGGGTAATCTGCTCAAACCCATGCTGGCGCGCGGCGAGTTGCACTGCATCGGCGCGACGACGCTCGACGAGTATCGCCAACACATCGAGAAAGATGCCGCGCTCGAGCGGCGTTTCCAGCCGGTGGTCGTCGATCAACCGACGGTCGAGGATGCGCTGTCGATATTACGCGGCATCAAGGAGCGCTTCGAGCTGTACCACGGCGTGCGCATCCAAGACAACGCCCTCGTCGCCGCGGTCACGTTGTCGAACCGCTACATCACCGATCGCTTTTTGCCCGATAAAGCCATCGACCTCATGGACGAGGCCTGCGCGATGATCCGCACCGAAATGGACTCGATGCCGCAGGAGCTCGACGAGCTCACGCGCAAGTCGCTCCGTCTCGAAATCGAGGAGACGGCGCTCGCGAAGGAGAAGGACGAGGCCAGCAAGCGGCGGCTCGCTGTGTTGCGCAAGGAGCTCGCTGAGGCGCGGGAGAAAGCGCAGGGCATCAAGCTTCACTGGGAGAAGGAAAAAGCCTCCGTGCAGAAGACGCGTAAACTTCGCGAGGAGATCGAGGCCTTGCGTCTTGCGATGGAAAAGGCCGAGCGTGCCTACGATCTGAATACAGTGGCGGAGCTGCGTCACGGGAAGATTCCGCAGATGGAAGCGGAATTGAAACGCCTCGAACGACGCGACGAGGGCAGCGCGTCCCCAAATGGAGCGGCGCCGCCCTCGGCGCCGTCAGGAAACGCGCGGCCGGGTGGACCGACGTTTTTCAAGGAAGAAGTTTCGGAGGAGGAGATCGCCGAGATCGTTTCGAAATGGAGCGGTGTGCCCGTCACACGACTCGTCGAAGGCGAAAAGGACAAGCTGCTGCGGCTCGAGGAGGTGCTTCACCAACGCGTGATCGGTCAGCACGAGGCGGTGACGCTCGTGACCGAGGCGATTCTCCGCGCGCGCAGTGGGATCAAGGACCCGCGGCGGCCTGTGGGGAGTTTTTTGTTTCTTGGCCCGACGGGCGTCGGCAAGACTGAACTCGCGAAGACGCTTGCCGAGACGCTCTTCGATACCGAGGCAGCGATGGTGCGTATCGATATGTCGGAATACATGGAGAAGCACAGTGTCTCCCGGCTGATCGGCGCGCCTCCTGGTTACGTCGGCTACGACGAGGGCGGACAGCTCACCGAGGCCGTGCGGCGCAAGCCCTATGCGGTGATCCTCTTTGATGAAATCGAGAAGGCGCACCCGGATGTCTTCAACGTTCTCCTCCAGGTGCTCGATGATGGGCGCATCACGGACTCGCAGGGGCGCACGGTGAATTTTAAGAACACGATCATCATCATGACATCGAACCTCGGCTCGCGGCATTTGCTCGAAGGCGTGACCGGTGACTCGATTCCCGAGAGCGTGCGCGAGAGTGTGATGATGGAGCTGCGCAAGGCGTTCCGCCCCGAGTTTCTGAACCGCATCGACGAGACCATCCTTTTCAAGCCACTCACGTTGGAGGAAATCACGACCATCGTGGACCTGCTGCTGGCCGATCTCAACCAGCGCCTCGCCGACCGCCGCGTGACCGTGTTGCTCGACAAAAAAGCGAAGGAGTGGGCCGGGGAGAAAGGTTACGACCCCGTCTTCGGCGCGCGTCCGCTGAAGCGTTTCCTCCAGCGCAATATCGAGACGCAGCTCGCGCGGGGGCTCATCGCGGGGGCGGTGGCCGAGGGCAGCGAGGTGACGTTCGTGGTGAAGGGGGATGCGCTCACGATGAAGTAAGCGGGGAGGGGGGCGGCAGACGCGATGAGGGCGTCGCGTCCCCGATAAATGGGTGAGCGGCTGGAGTCGGAGCGGCGACGCCCTCGGCGCTGGGGATTCCGCGGGGTGACGCCCTCGCCGCTGGGTAATTGCCGATAAAATCCGTCGCGAACGAGGTGGGTTTTTCCTCGCACCGAACGGAATCCGCGTTTGAGTTTGCCCTGCGACCATCCATTGCCCCCAAAGGTTCTGCCGATTGCACGAGCATCAGCAGTCCGTTTCGGGCGCGACGCGGTGAACGCGCGTCCTCACCCCGAAATTCCCTCAAGCATGAACCTCATGAACCGGCGTCGTTTTATCCTCAAGTCTCTCGGTGCAACCTTGGCGCTCCCTTCACTTCCGTCGCTTCTAGCCAATGCCGTGGGTGGAAATTCTGCCGTGCAGGCGGCCAAGGGCGCCGGGGCCGGCGCGCGGCGTTTCGTCGCGGTCGGGAATCTGCTCGGTTATCAGGTAAAGCAGTTCTTTCCCGAAACGACCGGCGCGGCCTACGAGCAGACCACGTTGCTCAAACCGCTCTGGGATGTGCGCAAACACCTGACGGTTTACCGCGGACTCGACCACGGGATCAAGGGCGGTCACTTCGCGGTGCATTCGTTCCTCTCGGGCGTCCTCAATTCGGAAGCGCAGAACCGGCCGAGCGGCAACGTCTCCATCGACCAGTTCATGGCCGACAAGATTGGCCATGAGACCCGGTTCCCTTCGCTGACGGTCGGCTCCGAGGGCGGCATCCACGGTGGCTGCCAGATCGCGTGGACGAAATCCGGCGTGCGCGTGCCACCCATCACCGGGCCGGCTGAGTTGTTTGACCGGCTCTTTGTCAGCGACTCCCAAGAGCGCTTGGACCGGCGCAACGAGGAGAACCGTTTGCAGGCCTCCATTCTCGATACCGGGCTGGTGGACGCGAACCGTCTCTCCAAGCGGGTCAACCGTGAGGACAAGGACAAGCTGGACGAATACTTTACCTCCATTCGCGACGTCGAGAAGCGCCTCGAGCTCCGCCAGCGATGGGCCAGCCTGCCCAAGCCGAAGGCGCCCTTCGACCAACCGGCCAACAAGAACCGGGTCGACGATCTGCCGATGCTCTATGAGCTCATGGCGCTGGCGCTGCAGACCGACTCGACGCGCATCGCCACGCTGGAAATTGGTGGCGATTTTCTGCCGCAGAATCTGGGTATCGACAAGGCCTACCACGGCCTTTCGCATCACGGTAACGATGCGGCGGCTATCGCGCACCTCATCACGCTCGAGACCTACCAAATCGAGCATTTCGGCAAGTTCCTCGCGCGCCTTGCCAAGATGGACGACGGACACCGGACCTTGCTCGACTCGACTTCGGTGCTATTCGGCAGCGGCATCGGCGATGCGAACTCGCACAAGAACTCCGACCTCCCGATCCTCCTCGCTGGCGGAGGCTGCCGTCATGGTGAATTCAAGAAGGTCGCGGCGTCGGGTCCGAACAAGGTGCCGCTATGCAATCTCTTCGTCGATATCGCCCAGCGCATGGGAGTGGAGACGGAGTCGTTTGGCACGAGCACGGGCCGGTTCGGGATTTCGTAAAGTGGGTTCCGGGAAATTTCGTTCGTCGATGAGCGTGGGTCTCTCTGGAGACGCGACGCCTTCTTCAGTGGCGCGGGAAAAATGCGCCGACGGCGTCGCGTCCCCTTTCAAGATGATCCGCTGCTTGATCCGCTACCTTGGACTCGCGCTCGTCGCGACATTCGCTCAGGCGGCGGAAGCACCCGGGCAAAAAGTATTTTCCCAGTTCGCGGGAAAATACTGCCTGAAATGCCACGACACCGAGACGCAGAAAGGCGACCGCGAATTTGCGAGTTTCAAGCTGCCGCTCGCCACGCAAGAGTCGCTGATCACAGCCAAGGATATCATCGATCAACTTACGCTGAGGGAAATGCCACCCGGGAAGGCGGAACACCATCCGACTGACGACGAGCGGCTCGCGATCATCCGCGTCCTGCGGGAGGGCATCGCGGGGGCGCGCGGCAAGATCGAGAGCACCGCCGCGCGCACGGTCATGCGCCGGCTTTCGAACCGTGAATACGAGAACACACTGGCGACCCTCTTTGGTCGCCGGGTGGATACCCTCGGTCTCACGGCGGATTTTCCGAAGGAGAAGGCGAGCGAGCATATCGACACCATCGGGAAGTCGCTCGTGACGTCCGGCTTTCTGCTGGATCAATATTTCCAGTCCGCCAATCGCCTCGTCGAGGCCCGCCTCGGCCGGCCGGAAATGCCGTCGAAGTCCTGGCACTTCACGGAAAATTTCGTGCAATACGAGGAGCTGTCGGGGCCGCATAAGGCGGCCCTCAACTATAAGTTTCTCTGCCTGTATGAGCAGCCGAATACCGACACGCGGCAGGGCGGCTACGGACATATCGAGGACTTTCTCAAAGGCGTACCGGTCTCCGGGCTCTACGATATCGAGGTCCTCGCGCAGGCGATGCATCGCGACACGCACTACGACCCCACCATCTTCGGTATCGATTTCTCCGAACCGTTTCTCCTCGGTGTCGTTCCCGGGGACGCGACCAAGAACCACATCCATTATCCTCAGGCGATCGAGCCGCTCCTCGCGCAGGCGACGGTGCCCGATGAAAAGCCGGAGTGGCTTAAATTCCGCGTTTGGCTCGAAGCTGGGCAGACGCCGCGTTTCATTTTTCCAAACGGACCCTACGAGTCGCGTGCTTCCGTCATCGCGATCAACAAGCGCTACGCGGACGACCTTCAGGGTCGATTCGCAAAGGCCGGCGTCAGCCGTACGCACCTCTTGAAGGAGGGGAAGCTACCGCACATCCGCATCGGCGAGATCAAGATTGCAGGTCCCCTTTTTGAGGTCGGTGGAAGGAGGGAAGAGATCGCGGTGTTTGGTGAGCAAGGTTTTCAGGTGAAGCGTGCGCTCGATCAGCTCTATGCCTTCGGTGCCCGCGCGTTTCGACGCCCGCTGACGAGTGCCGATCGCGCGAGCATTCGGAAAACTTACGACCAACGTATCGGTGAGAAATCGACGCCGCGTCAGGCTGCGCTCGATACGCTGAAGATGCTGCTGTGCTCGCCTTCGTTTCTCTATTTCAGCGAGATCACGGATGAGAAAAACCCCCGGCTCGGTCCCTACGACCTCGCCGCGCGTCTCTCCTACGCTCTGTGGGGCGCGCCACCGGACCCCAAGCTGATAGCGGTCGCGCATGCCGGCAAACTGACGGCGCCCGAGGAGCTCAGAAGGCAGAGCCAGCGGCTCCTCGCGGACGACCGCGTGGGCGGATTCGTGAACGCCTTTCTCGACGCTTGGTTGAATCTACGCGACCTCGGCGGCATGCCGCCCCCGCGTGAATCCACGCGGGTGTATTACGCCGAAAATTTGCCCGAAGCGATGAAGACGGAGGTCCGCCTCTTTTTCCGTCATTTGCTGAAGGAGAACGGATCGGTGCGGCAGTTCCTCGATGCCGACTACACCTTTGTCGACAAGCGACTGGCCAAGCTCTACGACCTGCCCGAGCAAAAGACCCTCCGCATCGCCGACGGTTTCCAGCGGGTCAGTATCGAGGGCAACCGCCAGCGGGGCGGTTTGCTCGGAATGGCGGGAGTGCTCACGGTCAGCGCGAACGGGGTGGAAACCTCGCCCGTGACGCGCGGTGTTTGGGTCTCGGAAAACATTCTCGGTATCAAGCCGCCGCCGCCGCCGGATGTGGTCCCCGCGATTGAGGCGGACGTGACTGGAGCCACCACTGTCCGTGAGCGCCTCGCAAAACATCGGGCCGACCCGACCTGCGCCGAATGCCACCGGAAGATTGATCCGCTCGGCTTCGGTCTCGAGACCTTCGATCCCATCGGCCGTTGGCGCACGAACTACCCGAAGCCCAAGGGCAGCGCGCCCGCGCCGGCAGTGGATGCCACCGGTGAATTCGGCTCTGGGGAAACCTATGCGGGTTTTCACGATTTCAAAAGCATCCTCGCTGCGGGCCGGACGGACGTTTTTTCCCGTCACCTCATCAGGCAATTTCTCAGTTATGCCACGGGCCGCCACATGGAAGGGGTCGATGAGTTCGTGATCGACGACATCTTTCAGGCTGTAAAGAAAGATGGATACGGTCTGCGCACCCTGATCGTCGAGTCCCTCGCCAGCGAGATCTTCCGTTCGCGGTGACCTCAGCAACGTTCGCTCGCTCGGGGCGAGCCGTTGAAGTGCTGCCGTCATGGGGGGATTGCGACGGTGGTCGCTTTTCTTTCATCAGGGGAGGCGAAGGTGCGGCGGGCAGACGGGCCGTGGGCGTCGCGTCCCGAAAAGAGCGGCGGCGTAACATTCCGACGGCGGCTGGCCAAGGTTGGAGCGGTGCCGCCCCCGTTGCCGTGCCTTCGGCTGCATCCCAATGAGCGAAAAACCGCGTTGAGGTCGTCGTGCCGGTCCCCAGAGTGCGCGGATGCCCGCCGAGCCCATCCGCTTTTTTGACCGCACTTCCCGTACCGTTAAGACGGAGCAAATTTACGGGGAAAGTTGGCTCCGTTTTGCCTATGAGAACCCCACCGGGCGTTTCTTCGTCTGGCTGCTCGTGCGGCGGGCGATTTTCTCCCGTTGGTATGGGTGGCGGATGAACATCCGTGCGGGTCACGATGCAGGTGGGACGTTCATTCAGTTGGTCCAGATGCTGTGCGGCGGTAACAACAGTGCGGCCCGAATTTTGCCGTTCATCACGAAATACAATCTCGATGTGGACGAGTTCGCGAAGTCGGCCTTCGACTACAAAACGTTCAACGAATTTTTCTATCGGGCACTCAAGCCCGAGGCGCGGCCCATCTCTGCGGGCGCGCGCGTGGCGGTATTTCCGGCCGACGGACGGCATCTCGCGATGCCCAATGTCGATACGGCCGAAGGTTTTTATGTGAAGGGGGCGAAGTTTTCGTTGCGCGAATTGCTCGGCGATGCAGCGCTCGCAAAGACGTTCGCCGGCGGCGCCATGCTGATCTCTCGGCTGTGTCCGGTGGACTATCACCGGTTTCATTTTCCGGTCGCAGGTGCGCCCAACGAATCAAAACTGATCAACGGCTGGCTCTACTCGGTGAGTCCCGTCGCGTTGCGGCGCAATGTCCGCTACCTCGTCGAAAACAAACGTGAGCTCACGCTGCTCGAGTCGGTGGAGTTTGGCACGGTGGCCATCTTAGAAGTGGGCGCGACGAATGTGGGTAGCATTAAACAGGGATATGTGCCCGGTCGTGCGGTGGCCAAGGGGGATGAAAAGGGGCTCTTTGCGTTTGGGGGTTCGTGCGTGATCACGCTGTTCCAACATGGGCGCATTCGCTTCGACGCCGATTTGGTTAAGTCGAGTGCGGAACAGATGGAGCTTTACGCCAAGATGGGCGACCGGTTGGGCGAGGCCCCGTGATGCGCAGCGTAATTTTTGGTTTCCTCGTAGGGTGCTTGGCGTGGTTGCCCGTCGTAGCGCAGCCGTTTGCCTTTGCGGAGGCAACGATCGACGACCTCCAGGCGCGGATGGCGGCCGGCGCCCTCACAGCGCGGGAGCTCACAGCCGCGTATCTCGAACGTATTGAGAACGTGGATAAGGCGGGTCCGAAACTCAACGCGATTATCGAGTTGAATCCCGACGCGTTGGCGATCGCGGACCTACTCGACGCCGAACGCAAAATGGGCCGCGTGCGCGGTCCGTTGCATGGGATTCCCGTGCTCATCAAGGACAACATCGCCACGTCGGACAAAATGGATACGACCGCCGGCTCGCTCGCGCTCGTCGGCCTGAAGCCGCCGCAGGACGCGTATCTGGTCACGCGACTGCGGGCGGCGGGTGCGGTCTTGCTCGGAAAGACGAACCTGAGCGAATGGGCAAACTTTCGTGGTGAGCGCTCGGTGAGTGGCTGGAGCGGGCGCGGCGGGCAAACGCGGAATCCTTACGTTCTGGACCGGAATCCGTCCGGCTCGAGTTCCGGCTCGGCGGTGGCGGTTTCGGCAAACCTGTGCGTCGTCGCGATCGGCACCGAGACTAATGGCTCAATCATTTCGCCGTCGATGGTGTGCGGTGTGGTGGGGTTCAAGCCCACGGTGGGTCTGGTGAGCCGTAGCGGGGTGATTCCGATCGCGGCCACGTTTGACACGGCCGGGCCGATTGCCCGCACCGTGCGCGACGCGGCGCTCGTGCTAGCCGCACTCGCCGACGTCGACGAGCGCGACGCGGTCACGCGAAATCTGCCGGTTGATTTACCCGGGGAGTTGGCGCTGCCGCTGCCGGCGGGCGCGCTCAAAGGCGCGCGGGTCGGCGTGATTCGCAATCCTAGTGCCCGGCGCGATTCGGACGCCGGGATGGCCGTAGCGCTCGATGTGTTACGCGCCGCCGGTGCGGAGATTATCGACGTAGGCGAGCTGCCGGGACCGGCGAGTGCCGGCGCCGCGCGAATCGACGTGATGCTCTACGAGATGAAAGCGGGCATCAATGCCTACCTCGCTGAGCTTGGGCCTGCCGCTTCGATGCAGAGCCTGGCCGACGTGATTAAGTTCAATGACGAGCGTTGGGCGCAGGAGCAGCCGCTTTTCGGCCAGCAATATTTCACGCGGGCGCAGGCCAAGGGCCCGCTGACTGAACCGGCATATTTGGAAGCGCGGGAGAAATGCTGGCGCGTCGCGCGTGGCGAGGGAATTGATGCGTTGATGGACACATACCGTCTTGATGCGCTCGTAGGCGGTGGTGCTGGGGTGGCGGCGATGGCGGGCTACCCGAGTGTGATCGTGCCATTTGGGGTGGGTTCCCCGCTGCCCACGGGTTTCCTGTTTTACGGTCGCGCGTGGAGCGAAGTGAAATTGCTCGCGCTGGCAGCGGATTTTGAGGCGCGCACGCGAGCGCGGCGCGAGCCAACGTTCTTGCCGAGCACGGAGACGAAGTGAAGGGGGTGTGATTTCGCCGCTTGCGTCGGGCTCGCGAGAATCGGCAAGCTGCGTGCTGAAATCGCTCCAGCCCGGGTGGTGGAATGGCAGACACGAAGGTCTTAGAAGCCTTTGCCGTAAGGTGTGCAGGTTCGAGTCCTGTCCCGGGCACCAGCAAAATATTGCCCCGAACGTCATTGGGCAGTCTCCGGCGACCGATTTCGGGATCGGAATCTGGCGGGTCTGCATCGGAAAAAAATACGTCACATGAGTGTGGTTACGGAATCCTCCCTGCTCATTTGCATCCGTCAGGCCATCGTGAATACTCCGTCATGGTTGTACGGATTCGGCTGCAGGGCGCGACCAAACGGTCGCATTTTCCGGTCAATTTAAGGCGATTTCAGAGGAGAAAACAGAGGAGGAATGCTGCCGATTGGAAATTTTCGGTCGGGGACAAGTTCGTGGTTTCCCGGCAAGCCCAAAATAGGGCGAAAATTAACTAATCCCTTGCCATAAACCTATTGACGGCGGATCCGGTGAATCCCATCGGTTGTGGTCGTTGCGCTGGGAAACCACATCCTGTGGTGGTTAGTAAGGCGTTAATAAGTTTCAGTAATTTATTGTCGCCTCTTGCTTCCGTGCGGCAAGAACACCCTCTTAACTACTCTTTCTTTTCCTTTTTTTACTTTAGTTTCCATGCAAAAAATCTTTCAAGTCGGCTCCAAGACCTTCGTCCTTGATCAGGATAAAGCCGAAGCGGCTTTTGCCGCCAAGAAAGTCATCAATGGCCGCGAGACCATGTGCTTCAATCTGCTGCCTTTGAAGTATCAGTGGGCTTACGATCTTTACCGCAAGATGAAGGCGAATCACTGGGAGCCTGAAGATATCCCGATGGGTAAGGACATCGAGCAATGGCGCGATGAGAAGACGGTATCCGAAGTGGAGCGTTGGATCATTCGGATGGGGATCGGTTATTTTTCGGCCGCTGAGGGAATCGTCGGGGATAACATCCAGCACGTCGTCCGCGAGCTGGTGACCGCCCCCGAGCTCAAGCTCGTCTTGGGCCGTCACGCGCACGAGGAAAACATCCACGCCGATTCCCTGCTCTACATGATCGCATCGCTCGGCATCAACCCGCACGAGTGCGAGGCGATGTTCGAGGATGTGCCGACCATCGTCCGGAAGAACGCGTTTGTGACGCGGGTTTCCAAGTCGCTTCGCCGCGACATCGACCTGACGCAGCCGGAGAATAAAAAACTTCTCGCGAAAAACATCTTCGTTTTCGGACAGTGTATGGAAGGCACCCAGTTTTACGGTCTTTTCGGTATGGTGCTCTCGCTTTATCGCCAGAACAAGTTTCCCGGCATCGGCCAGATGTTCCGCTACACGCTCCGCGACGAGTCCAACCACATCGAGGTATTCCGGAATCTCTTCATGGATCTGATCGAAGAAAACCGTGAGATTTGGACCACGGAGTTTAAGGAAGAGCTCCGGGCGCTCATGGCCGAGGCGATCCAGCTCGAGAAAGAATTTATCCGGGATTGCCTGCCGGTAAACGCCGTGGGCCTCGCGGTCGAAGAGTTCGTCACCTATATCGATTACATCGCGGATCGTCGCCTCGAGGGCGTCGGCCTCGCCCCGCTTTCCCCTGGCGTGAAGAACCCGCTGCCTTGGCTCGCCGAGATGATGGACATCAAGAAGGAGCAAAACTTCTTTGAGGGTCGCGTCACCGAATATCAGAAAGCCTCTTCGCTCAACGTCGCCCACGACGACGATCTCTGAGTCTACTGTCGTACCCCTATCGTCGTTCCCGTCGGATCGATTTTTGACGCCTCCGTCTCCGTTTCACGCCCTCAGAAAACTCCCCGTTCCGTTTCGAGTCCCTGTGGACTGCGCGACGGATCGCTTTTTTTTCAGTCCCCACGCCTGTTGCTTTGTTTCATTTCTGTTAACTTCTTCCTCCGCCTTCTCCTGCCATGAGCAATCCTTCCCTCGCGCACGATCTCGCCCTTAAGCGCACTGTCCACACTCCCGTTGAACAGAAGCCCCACTACGCGTGGCGCGACGTCCTTGCTCCGGAGGCAATCGAGGTTCCGAACGTCATTCTCCTGTGCCCGCACGGCGAAGAGCGCTTCGTCCTCGCTGAAGTCGCCGACACGCTCGGCAAAGCACTGACCAACGTCCATCTCGCCCGCGGTGAGAAGGATATCTTCACGGACGCCAACCGCGCTTGGCTCGCCCGAATTTGCCGCGAAGTCGCCGGCAATCTCGCGGTGCTCGCCCGCACCCAGTCTCCCGTCCGCCTCTCGTTGAACGCCCTCTATGAGCTCATCGAGAAAACCCTCGTCGATAACAACGCCTACTTCGTTGCGAAGAGCCTCCTTCTCAATCGCGCCCGCAAGATTGCCATCGACCGTGACTCCGCCGCGACGTCGACCCTCCGGGTGATCCGCCGCAACAACCACGTGGTGCCATGGAGTGAGCAGAAGGTAGAGATCGCCGTCCGCAAAACGTTCCTCTCCCTCCAGCGCGACTCGGCGCCAGCCGTGGCCCTCACTCGCGCCGTTTCGGAGCGCGTCCATTCTTCGAAGCAATCCTTTGTCCACATCGAGGAGATTCAGGACATGGTGCAGGAAGAACTCATGAAGTCCGGCCACTTCAAGGTCGCCGAGGCCTACATCCTCTTCCGCGCGGAGCGCGCTGCGTCGCGCGACGCGGGCACTGATTCCGAGGTTCCTTTCGCCGCTGCTGCCACCGCGCCCGCCGCCGGCCAGGAGACCATGATTCTCGTCAAGCGCGCCAGTGGTGAAAACGCGTTCTGGGACGGCGCCGACCTCCGCAAACGCATCGAGTTTGCCCGCATCGGCCTCGACCTTTGCCTTTCCAACGACGAGATCGAAGCCGAACTCCGTCGGTCGGTTTACGATCAAATTTCCCAGAAGGACCTCGACGCCACCATCGTTCTCAACTCGAAGACGCTCATCGAGAAAGACGCTGACTTCGCCAAGTTCGCGGGCCGTATCCAGCTCACTTATATCTACGAAGAGATCCTTGGCTGGGACATTACCCGCGACGGCATCGGTGCCCTCAAGACCGCCCACCAGCGCGCCTTCAAAAAATACCTTGAGCACGGGGTCGCCATCAAGCGCCTGAATCCCCGTCTCCTCGACTACGATCTCGCGAAACTCTCCGCCGTCCTCGATCCGTCCTCCGACCTCGAGTTCGACTTCCTCGGTATTCAGACAATGTACGATCGTTATCTGATCGTCGACAAATCGCAGAAGAATGCGAAGCGCATCGAGACCCCGCAGTTCTTCTGGATGCGCGTATCGATGGGTCTGATGCTCGACGAAAAAGGCGACCGTGAATCCCGCGTCACCGGCCTCTACGAACTCTACAAGAGTCGCCGCTTCTGTTCCAGTACGCCGACACTGTTTAACTCCGGCACGCTGCACTCGCAACTCTCGTCCTGCTATCTCTATTACGTCGACGATTCCCTCGAGGGTATCATGTATCGCGGCATCGCCGAAAACGCCTTCCTCGCGAAATGGGCCGGTGGCTTGGGCGGTTCGTGGACGGCAGTCCGTGGGACTGGCGCGTACATTGCCGGCACCAACGGCGAATCCCAGGGCGTCATTCCGTTCCTGAAGCTCCACAACGACCAGCTCGTCGCCGTCAACCAGGGCGGCAAGCGCAAGGGTTCCGGCTGCGCCTACCTAGAGTCGTGGCACAACGACATCTTTGAGTTCCTCGAGCTGCGCAAGAACACCGGCGACGACCGCCGCCGCACGCACGACATGAACACGGCGAATTGGATTCCCGATCTTTTCATGAAGCGCATGGAGGCCCGCAGCACGTGGACGCTCTTCCGCTCCAATGAAGTGAAGGATCTTCACGACCTCTACGGCCGCGCCTTCGAAAAACGGTATGTCGAATACGAGGCGCTCGCCGAGCAGGGCAAGATCCAGGGGCAGAAAATCGAGGCCCTCGAGCTCTGGAAGAAAATGCTCTCGATGCTCTTCGAGACCGGTCACCCGTGGATCACCTTCAAGGACGCCTGCAATATCCGTTCCCCGCAGGATCACTGCGGCGTCATCCACTCGTCGAATCTTTGCACTGAGATTACCCTCAACACGAGCAACGACGAGACGGCCGTCTGCAATCTGGGCTCCGTCATCCTCGATTCCCATCTGAAGCCCGACGGCTCCCTCGACCACGCCAAGCTCCGCGAGACGATAGGCATGGCCGTCCGCGCGCTCGACAACGTGATCGACATTAATTTTTACCCGACCGAGGCCGCCAAGCGCTCCAACCTCCGCCACCGCCCCATCGGCCTTGGCGTGATGGGCCTCGCGCACGCCCTCTACATGAAGGGCATTCCCTTCGCCTCCGAAGCTGCCGTCGAGTTCAACGACGAGGCGATGGAAGCCATCGCGTACTACGCCTACGAAGCCTCCTCCGAGATCGCGGCTGAGCGCGGCACCTACTCCACCTACAAAGGCTCGAAGTGGGACCGTGGTCTCCTTCCGCAGGACACCGTCGACCTCCTTGAGCAGGAACGTGGCGTCAAGGTCGATGTGCCCCGTGGCGGCCGCATGGATTGGGCACCGGTCCGCGCCAAGATCGCGCAGCACGGCATGCGCAACAGCAACGTGCTCGCCATCGCGCCCACCGCGACGATCTCGAATATCACGGCCACGAGTCCCTGCATCGAGCCCACCTACAAGAACCTGTTCGTCAAATCGAACCTCTCTGGCGAGTTCATCGTCTTGAATCCATTCCTCGTGAAGGACCTCAAGGCCCGCGGGCTCTGGGACCAGGAGATGATCGACAACTTGAAGTATTTCGACGGCGAGGTGATGGATATCGACCGTATGCCTGCCGATTTGAAGGCGCGTTACATGACGGCCTTCGACATCGACCCCAAGTGGATCATCGCCGCCGCTGCGCGCCGCCAGAAGTGGATTGACCAAAGTCAGTCTGTGAATCTCTGGATCAAGACGCCCGATCAAAAGACCCTGAGCCACATGTATCGGCAAGCGTGGCACGCCGGTCTCAAGACCACCTATTACCTCCGCAGCCTCGGCGCCTCGAATATTGAGAAGGCCACGATCGCGGTGAAGAAGGAAACGCGCGGCGCGATCAAAGAAGGTGCCGACGGCGGCCAGAACAGTGGCGACACCGGTGGCACGCACAGCATCGCCCAAGTGAAAGCCGACGCCGCGACGGCCGCAGGTAAGAAAACATTTACTGCCGCCGAAAAGAACGCCTGCAGCATCGAGGCGATGCGCAACGGCGAGACCTGCGAAGCGTGTCAGTAATTCCATCAACGTAGGGCCGCCGCCCACTGGCGTGCGGCTCTGGGTTGCCGCGTGACTTGCCTAGGCCGACCTTCCGGCTCATTCGTGGATGTTGTTTCTGCGTTCATGCGCTGGAGGGTAACGAACCCGCCCGCGTTCCCCTCGATCACGGTGCGGGCTCAATGAAGGTCTGGCTCGATGACCTTGCTCTCGCGTCGAGTCGGGGGTTGAAGCCTGTCGAGATTCGTACGGCTTTACCGATCGCTCGTGAACATCGTGAAATGTTACTCTAGGCGTGGCCGGAATGGGATCAGCGCAAAAGTTAAGATCCGCGGCAGCAACCAGCAGGCGCGCAAACCCGCCGTCCGCCCAAATAATCTGGACGGTCGTCAGCCACTTGTTTCCGTCTGAGCGCGAAGCTCGGTGCAGCGGGCCCAACCATCGCAAATGGGCGCCACGGCAGGGCCCTTCGACTTTTCTGAAGTCGACCGACGCGCCCGCCGACCGCGCCCGAGCGGACGGCGCTGATCGCACGCACGCGGGGAAATTCCCGCGGCGTTGAAAAATAGTGCTGGCGTTATTCGTCTGCCCGGCCGCGATCGCGCATCACCACCGCGTGTTTCTTGATGAAGGCCGGATCGATCTCGATGCCCGAGCCCGGACCGGTGGGAACTGTGACGAAGCCGCCGGTCGTCCCGAGATTCGACGTCTTGCATTCGAAAGGAATCGCCTGACTGAGGCCCTTGAATTCGTGATACGCGCCGGCGTTGGGGATGACCGACACGAAGTGGATCATATAGAGGTAGCCGAGTCCGCCGGAGATGTGTGGCGTGGTGACCTTGCCCATCGCGGCGGCCATACGGGCCACCTTCATGGAGCGGATGACTCCGCCAAAATAATAAACGTCGGGCTGCACGATATCGACGCCGTCGTTGGCGATCAGCCAGCGGAAGGCGTGCATGCTCGCCTCCTGTTCGCCGCCGGCCATCGGAATATCGACCGCATCGGCCACGGCCTTGGTTTCCTCGTACCAGTCAAAGGGCACCGGCTCCTCGTAGAACGCGAATTTGTATTCCTGGAGCAGTTGGCCGAACTTGATGGCTTCCTCGACGCCATACGAACCGTTCGAGTCGGCGTAGCAGACCATCTTGTCGCCAAACGCCTTTCGCACCATCGGGATCAATTTCTCTGACCGCCCGGCCGGAAATTCGGCATGGCTCATGCGGCCGCCGATCTTGATCTTGAGCGCCTTGGCTTGCGATTCCTCGACCTGCTTTTTCAAGTTCACCATGACCGCCTCGGCAGTGACGTCGCGCTCGCCGTTCGCGCGATAGACGGAGACGGTGGGGTTGTGGATTTTGTCGCCGATCAAGAGGCCCAGCGGTTTTTTAGCGATGCGCCCGAGCATGTCGAGGATGGCAAACTCGATCGTCGCGAGGGGAACCCAGAGCGCGAGGCTCTGCAGCTTGTAGTTGCTTTGGTAAACGTAAACCTCCTCGAGCAAGTTGTCTAAATCTCGCGCGTCCTTGCCGATGAAGAACGGCTGCAGCCGGTTCACCTGGATCGCGGCGAGCGAGATCTGCTGCGAATTGTTCGAGACGGAAATGCCCTCGGCGCCATCCTTGGAGCGGACGCGGCAGAGGAAGCTGTTGCCCAAGCGGAGCAGCTCGAGCGTTTCGATCATCACGGCCGAGGTGAAGAACTGCCGCTTCAGCACGGGCTGTTTCAGGATTTCATCGAGCTTCGCATATTTGGCTTTGACGGAGTCGGTGCTGCGCGCCGCGGCGGCGCGAGACGACAGCGGGAGGGCGGCGGCAGCACCGCTGGCGAGGGCGGTGGCGAGGAATCTGCGACGGTTAGTTTTCATGGGGAGCGGGGGGATTGAATCGCGGCGCTGGGTTTGAGGGGTTTTGCGCGCCGTCGATAATTTGATGGGAGTGACGCGGCGAGGGCCGAAAGAGAAATCTTATCATTTCGCACCGTCCGAGAGCGAGGGTCTTACGGGCCGCGCACTCGGCTTTCGAAAATTCTGACAACCCCGAGAGGTTATTGAAATTCCTTAGGCGTCGCCAGGCTCACGTCCCAGACCCGGCCGAAAATTCGATGAAGCACGCTCGTCGCGATCAGGCGAAGCCTTCCGGCTAGGTCGGGATTGTCCCCGCCCCCAGCGATATTTGGAGTCCGACCCCTTGGCATCTTGCTAGAGCTGGGCGGAAGGTTTTGTGCAACCATTGTCGCGCCTAGCCGTATCTCTTTGGATGCAAAGGTGGTTCAAGC
>CAMCHO010000061.1 GCA_945874455.1 Opitutus sp. GAS368
TCCGTACGCAGCAAGCCGCGAGGGACAAACCGCCGCCGCCAGCCCCGATCGCACTACTTCCCGCCGCCAATCAGTTTATTAAAAAGCTCCGACGCTCTCTCCGTCACCCCGGATTTCTCGAGCGCGAGAGCGGCCATCGCTTGATTGAGTTCAGTCGTGTCAGGCCGAGCCAACGTCCCGGCCACTTTCAACGGCAGCGTGCACGGTGCGTAGCCAAGCTCATCGGTCGTGGCGTCGAGCTTTCCAAGATATTTGATCAACTCCGCCGTTCGGCCTCTGGCGCGCAAGTAAAACTCCAGGGTGAGCGACTGCTCGAGCAAGCCAGTGCCGGGCTGGGCCATGATCTGTCCACCCCCGGAGAGCCGGAGTTCGGGCGCGATCAGGGAAAAGTCCTTCAGGGTCGTGTTCATCGCTTCGTCCCGTGTGAAAACCAGGTTGAACTGGTCGTAGGGAATCGCCGACAGCGTCTTGGAAATCTCAGCGACCGCCTGGGCTTTGTTCGCGATATCGGTGGCATCTTTTTTCCCGGTCACGGAGCCGAGCATATTGCCAATAGCAGCGGCCCCCGCAGCAATTTTTCCGGCCGTCTCTACCTTGGCCGAGTAACTCATCGGCAGGCCGCGAAACACGCCTCCCTTGCTCGCCAATTGAAAATCTCCGTGCGTGGACGCGGCGAGGTCGCCCAGAGAAGCCGCACGACCGACGAGCTGGCTCGCGACCGCAAATTTACCTTCGACCGTCGCGGGTTGCCCCGGGCTGAAGGTTCGCAAGAACGAGCCCGGATTGAATTCGTGCAACGCGAGGTTGGCCGCCAGCGCATACGGCGTGACTGATTTTTCATCGAACGTCACGGCGCCGCTCATTTTGGCTTCAGCGCCGTCACCGAGCCCAGCGCGGAAATTCACTATTTTGGCACCGCCGGCCTCTAGCCTGACGGTGCCGGCAACGTCGCTGACCTGAAAGGTATCGGAGTAAACCACCTGTTTTAGAGCAAGCTGGATTTGACCGCTAATCCCCGCCCACGGCGGCGCGCTCGCCCGAGGGACCGTCACCGCGCCCACCGTCGTTGGCGGCGGCGTGAACGCAAGGAGCGCGGATAGAACCTGGGCATCATCGATCACGAGCCGCTCACTTGTCACAAGGGCGTCAACCACGAGGCGCGACTTCTCGGGCTTCGCGATGCCCGCCAAAGTAAGATCTGATTTACGTCCGTCCCGCTCGATGATGAGCGGCACACGCAGGGACACAACCCGATCGGCGGCGACATCCACCCGCAGCCCGGCACTCAGCGAGGGAAGTGTTTGCTGCGAAGTCGCCACTTCACTCGCGAGGTTCGTCAGCGTGACATTCGCTTGGATTTCATTTTTCGCCGCGATACTCACAATGAAGTCGCCGGCTGCGGTGCCCGCCGTGAGCGTTATCTTCCCCGCCAGCGCCGGTTGGCGCAGTGCCTCAGAAAGATTAATCGAAAACCTCCCGGTGGTCTTGATGGGCTGGCCCTCGCCCCGGAGCTGACCGACCTTGCCCTCAAGCGACCAGACCGCCACTGAACCGCTTGTGGCCGTGAGCGGTGACACCTCCGCTTGCCAGCCCTGCGTGGTGTAATCAAAAGCAGCAGTGAGTGACATATCCACACCCTTAAATAGGGGCTTGCCGACTTGGGCTAACGAAACGCCCCCGACCGTCAGCGGCGCTGTCGAGCGAAGGGAAAAAACGCCGTTGCGCGCCTTGGCGACCAACTCACCGCGAAGGTCCGTCCCGGAAAAAGCAACGTCCTTGAGAAACGGCTGGAGCCAAGCCAGCGGCAGGCCGTGCAACGCGAGTGCCAACAGGTCGCTGGTCGGCTCCGCAACCTTGAGTTCGCCGGTCTTGGGATTGAACTCGAAGGGCTGGAGTGATCGCACACTGGCGACCGGTTGGCTCCCCGCCAACGCTGCGCTGAGACGCACAACCCGCAGACGATCACCTCGGTGGGCCACATCAAATTCCGCGCTCAACGTGACCGGACCCACCGACGCTAATTCGGCTCGGACGACACCGAGTGTGTCCGCCGCAGCGACCAACGTTCCCGTTGCCTGCACATCGCTCGTCGTCGTTTCAATATCGAGCCCGCCGCCTCCGGCCAACGTGAACATGGGCAGGGATCTCCCGAGCGCGAAGGGAGAAAGATCGGTATCACGCAAGTCCAGTTTCCAGGAACCCGAAATGCGGCGGCTGGCAAAGGGAAGTTCTGCTTTGAGGCCAGCCAAGAGGCGGGTACCGTCAGAGAGTGAGATCGCGTAGCTTTCCGCCGCGGACGTACGCGCGGCGGCGATATCCGCTGCCAGCTTCACTCCGTTAGGAAACTGAGCGCCCGAAACTGCGGCCTCCACCTGGGTCGCTAGGCGGTCAAACGTGCGCGGCGTATCCATCGCCCCGATCAAACGCCCGGAAACCTTGAGCACGCTGACCGGCACCTGGTCCCCCTTGAGCTCCACGGCGAGATCAAAAACAAACGTGCCCTCGCGGCCCGCGCCCAAACCTCCGCCCTTCAGCACGACGTGCGCGCGACCAACAGTCATCCCGGGCACCGGTGGCAACCTGACATCGCCTTCAAGCTCAACGCCATCGAGGGACAGATCAAAAGGTAATTGCGCCCGTGCAAACACACCTTGAACAACGCGCACGGCAACCTCCGCCGAGGCGGAAACGGATGCGACCGCCGGGGCCGAATTCCCCGCGGTCTCAGGGAGTTTATAAGCGGTCAGATCCAGCGTCCAGCCCTTCGCCACCAGACGCCGTAGAGAAATCTTTTGATTAAAGCCCGCATCCATGACCGATAGCTCGGCGCTGAGGGACGGGATCGTGATCACCGCGCCAGCTTGTTCCCATTCGAGATTATTCAGGACCACGGACTGGAAACCCGCAGCCACTTCTCCCAACGTCCCTTTCAGGCCCGGGTGGCCAGCCAGTGCCTTGCGGGCGGCCCAGGTTTGCACACCTGAGTTGAGCGCGAGGACGCCCACCACGAGGAGCGCGACGACCAGCAGAACAACAGCGATGAGGAGACGCCTGACCGATTTCTTCATGAGCATGGAACCATCACACCGCAGGCTGGCAGGGAGTGCGGATTGGGTGCGAAGAAATTATTAGAAGCCGGAATTCCGGCACATTGCGCTGGCGTCGCCCCACGACGCCCCAGCGTCACGGCGTCGTCACAAATTCTTCGGACTGCCCCATTGCTTTCCGCAGACTGGCGACGGCGACATTGTAGGTGTAGAAGGCTTGCAACTGATTCGTGCGGGCAGTGGTCAGATCAACTTGCGCGGAGAGCACGTCAAGTTGCGTCGCGGTCCCGGCGTTGTACCGGGCGGTCGCGAGGCGCACGGCTTCGTCGGCTTGCGCGACCACTTTTTTCGAGGCGTCGGCGAGTTCGACCGCCTGCTGCCATTGGGAAAACGCGCGACGCACCTCCACGTCGGAGGCCAGCTGGAACTCGGCGAGCGAGAGTTTGGTTTGCTCCAGCACGGAGCGCGCCTGCGCCACGCGACCGGCAGTCGCGCGCCCGTCGAAAATATTCCACTGCGATTGGACGCCGATCCGCCAGCCGTCGTGGGACTCCCGGAACGCACCACCCGAACCCTTGCGCAATTCCCAGCCTCCAAATGCGGAGACGTTCGGGAGCGCGTTCGCGCCCGCCACCGTGACCGTCTGCTCACGCGAAGCGGCGAGCTTGGCCAGCCGTTGCAGCTCGGGACGTTTGGCGCGCGAGGCTTCGAGCGCGGCGATCAAGTCAAACGTCGTCGGCGAGAATTCAAGCGTGCCGAGAAACACCGGCAACTTGTCAATCTGGTCGGGGAGGTTGGTGGTGAAGCCGAGCGACTGACGCAGTGACTCGACGGCGAGTCGGAAATCGTTTCTCGCTGTGATGAGTGGGAACTTGGCATTGGCGACAGCGACCTCGGCGCGGAGGCGCTCGAAACTCGAAATGGTGCCAGCGTTGAAGCGATCGGTCGCGGTCTTCAACTGTTCCTGCAGGAGCTCGAGGTTCTTTTCCTGGACCGTGATTTTTTCCCGGGCGAGGAGGACGCCGTAATAATTAGTGCGCACGACGAGCAGCGCGTCGTTAATCGTCGCCTGAAGGTCGAGCACGGCGGATTCGCGGACGAGCTGGGAACTCCGAACGGACGCCTTGACGCCGCCGCCGGCGTAGAGCACCTGGGAGGCGGTGAGATTGATCGCCCACGCTCGGTCAGAGGCAGGGAAAGCCGAGGAGATCTCCCGGTCGTTTTGCTGGTAGGTGGCGTTGGCGGCGACGGTCGGAATCTGCCGGGCCGACACTTCCACGACCACCCCGTCCTGCTGGCGGATGCGCTCCTTGGCCTGGCGAATCGCGAAGTTATTCTCGATCGCGAAGCCCATCGCGCCCTTCAGATCGAGCTGCGGCGGCACGGGGAATTGCGGGGACGGCTGCGCGCTCAGCGGAGCGAGGACGAGGGCGAGCGCAGTGGCGAACGTGAGCGAGTAACGGAGGCGTTGCATGGAAATTATTGAGACGCGGCGGGAGCCGAGATTGCGGGATCGAGACGGGGAGCGCCCACCGGGGCAGGCGCGCGATCGTGCGAATGGTCGCGGGCTAGAAGAATATAAACAGACGGCAAGATCAACAGCGTGAAGATCGTCCCGATCGCCATACCGCCGACGAGGACGAGACCAATACTATTGCGCGCGGCGGCGCCGGCGCCTGTGACCAGCGTGAGCGGGAAGTGACCGGCGACAGTCGCGACAGACGTCATCAAGATGGGGCGAAGACGGGTCAGCGTGGCCTCACGGACTGCTTCGATCTTTGATTTCCCCTGCTCCTGAAGATGGTTCGCAAATTCAACGATGAGGATACCGTTCTTCGCAATCAGGCCGACGAGCGTCACGAGGCCGACCTGAGCATAGATGTTCATCGTGGTCGTCCAGCCATTCGTCCAGAAAGGCATATTGGGATTTGGCATTTTCAGAACGGTGAAAATCAGGGCGCCAAACATCGCGAGCGGCACGGAGCCCGCGAGAATCACCATCGGATCGCGGAACGAATTAAACTGGACCGCGAGCACGAGGAAAATGAGCACGACCGCGAGCATGAACGCAGGGAGGAACTTGTTGCCCTCGGTACGCAGCTGGCGCGACTCGCCCGTATAGTCGATGACGCAGCCCGGAGGCAGCACCTCCCGCGCCGCTTCCTCCAGCACCTGTAATGCCTGATCAAGCGTACGGGTCGTGACGCCGGAAATCTTCACGGCATTGAGCTGTTGCAGCCGATTGAGCGAACGAGGCACCGTTTTATTCTGAATCGTGGCAATGCTGCTCAAGCGCACCACCTGTCCATTGGGTCCGGTCACATAGAGGTCGAGGAGCTGCTCGGGATTGAGGCGCTCACTCCGCGCGATCTGCGGAATGACCTTGTAGCTCCGACCGGCGATGTTGAAGCGATTGACGAAATTGCCGCCCAATGCGGAGCCGAGGTCGGCACCGACTTGCGCGAGGTTAAGACCCAGCGCGGCGACCTTCTCACGATCAATAATGATTTCCGCCTGCGGTTGATCGACCTTCAGATCGATCAGCGGAGGGAATGCAAACACGCCACTCGCGGCGGCCTTCGCCTGAATCTGCTGAGCAAATTCGAGGAGACGCTCCGCATCAGCCGTCGATGCAATGACAAATTCAACGGGAAAATTACTGCCGCCCGGCAGGGCGGACGGGGTTGTCGCAAAAACCTGCATACCGGGAATCGCACTCAGTTTTTGCTGAATTTCCGGCATTACCTCGAAGACGCTGCGCTCGCGCTCCGAGCCCGGCTTGAGCACCATGCCGCCAAAACCGTCGGCCCCACCGACCGCGCCCGCCGCGCCTCCAAACGTGAGCAGAAAAGAAAAGTCCGCTTCCTTCGTCCCGAGAAAAGCGCTCTCGACCGCCTTGGTATAAATCATTTTCTGGTCGGTCGTGGCGTTCGCCGAACCGGTCAGAATTCCAAAAATAACGCCCTGGTCCTCGGCCGGGGCCAACTCGGCGGGTGAAAACATGAACATGACTGGCGTGAGCGCCGTCACCACGAACCAAACCAAGTAGACGGCAGGACGGTGGCGTAGCGTGCCATCGAGGACCCGGCTGTAGGCACGACGCACGGCGTCGAATCGGCGGTTGACGAACCCCGGGAAGCCTTTTTCGGCGTGATCGCCACCGCGCAGAAGTTTCGCCGCCATCATCGGCGAGAGCGTGAGTGCCACGATCCCCGAAATCGTCACAGCCCCAGCCAGCGTGAGCGCAAACTCGCGGAAGAGCGAACCCGTGAGGCCACCTTGAAGACCGATGGGCGCGTAAACGGCTGCGAGGGTGAGCGTCATGGCGATGACCGGTCCGACGAGTTCGCGCGCACCGAGCAGCGCGGCGTCGAGCGGTTTGAGCCCGTTCCGCAAGTGGCGTTCGACATTTTCGACGACGACAATCGCATCGTCCACGACGAGACCGACCGAAAGAACGATAGCCAAGAGGGTCAGCAAATTGATCGTGAAACCAAAAATCTGCATGAGAAACAGACCACCAATGAGCGAAACAGGAATCGCGAGAATGGGTACAATGACCGAGCGCACCGAACCGAGGAAAAGAAAGATCACGACCACCACAATCAACAGCGTATCGATGAGCGTCACGGTCACTTCGTGAATGGCGTTGCTGATGTATTTGGACGCGTCGTAACCGATGCGGGCTTGGAGGCCGTCCGGAAGATCTTTCTTGACCGACTCCAGTTCGGCGCGGGCGCGCTTGACGACGTCGACGGTGTTCGCCTGCGGCAATGGGAAGATGCCCATGAACACCGCCGTCTGGCCAGAATAGCGCACCTGGGTGTCGTAGTCTTCGGATCCGAGCACCACATCGGCGATGTCTTCGAGCCGAATCGTGGTGTCGCCGCTCTGCCGGATGACGAGGCGCTTGAACTCGGCGGCCGAGTGCAGATCGGTGTTGGCCGTGAGATTCACCTGCACATAAGCACCCTTGGTCGACCCGATTGCCGCCAGATAATTATTGGAAGCTAACGCGGCGCGGACCTGCGAAGGACTGATATTGAGCGACGCCATGCGCTCAGTCTTCAGCCAAATCCGCATGGCAAACGTGCGCGCGCCGAGGATTTCCGCCCGCTGCACGCCGGGCACGGCCGACAAACGAGGTTGCACGACACGGATCAAGTAATCGGTGATCTCGCTCTGCGAGAGAATGTCCGATGCGAAGCTCAAGTAGGCCGAGGCAAATTGTGAATCCGCCGACTGCACGCTGATCGAAGGAATCTCGGCCTCGGGGGGAAGGTCGTTGCGGACCTGATTCACTTTGGCGCTGATCTCGGCGAGTGCTTTCGTGGGTTCGTAGTTGAGCTTCAGTCGCGCGCTGATGAACGAAAATCCCTGGAGGCTCTTCGACTCGACATAGTCGATCCCATCGGCCGCGGCGATGACCCGCTCGAGCGGTGTCGTGATGAAACCGCGCACGAGCTCGGCATTGGCGCCGACGTACACCGTCGAGACCGTGACGGTGGCGTTGTCACTGCGCGGATACTGGCGGATATTGAGCGAACGGTAGGCCTGTAAACCCGCGATGATGATCACGAGATTGACCACAATCGCGAGGACAGGACGCTTGATAAAGAGATCGGTGAAGGAAGATTTCATGGTCGGTGCAGGCACACGCGGCAGAGGCAGGGCGCAACGAACGCGCTTAGGAATTAGCCGGCTTCGGCGCGAGTTCAGCCTTGGGAGCGAGGGCGTTATCGACGATGACGGACATCCCGGGACGGAGCTTAAAGATCCCAGTCGTGACGACCCATTCCCCGGGCTTAAGGCCGGCAACAACCGTGGCAAAATCGCCGCGGGCGGTTCCGACACGGATGAACTGTTGGCGAATGGTCTTCTCGGGCGCGCCGGTCTTCGCGTTTTTTCCCTCGGTGATCACAAACACCGAATCACCGTAAGGAGCATGGAGAATCGCCGTGGATGGAATGACGAGGCTGGAACCGGTTGGAGGCAGGAGCACCGCCACCGAACCGAACATGCCGCTGCGGAGTTTGGCCGCAGGATTAGCAAACGTCGCCTGAATGCGGACATTCCGCGTGACCGCATCAATCTCGGGCGCAATCGCCGTGATCTTGCCTGGAAACGTCTCACCCGGCGAGGCATCCGTGGTGAGGCGCACGTTCTCGCCCACTTTGAGCGACGCGAGGAATTGCTGGGGCAGCGCGAAGTTGGTATAAATCGGGTCGACCGTCTGGAGCGTGACGATCGACTCACCGTCCCTCAGAATTTGGCCCAGTTGCACGAGCCGGATACCGAGTCGTCCGGCAAACGGAGCGCGAATGCTCTTCTTGGCGATCACCGCGCGAAGATTGTCCGCGGCAGCGGCAGCTTGCTTCGCCTGCGCTTCGGCCGCATCGAGATCGGAGCTGGCGTTGGTGCCCTTCTCGCGCAATTCGCGAGCGCGTCCCAGATTGATTTTCGCCAAGTCAGCCACGGACTCGGCCGCGCGCAATTGGGCACTTTCCATGCTCACATCCAGCTGTACGAGCAAAGCACCTACAGCCACATCGGCACCCGACTCAAAATTAATCGAGACCACTTTTCCGGGCACTTCGGCGCCGACCATGACGCCCTGCACCGGAGCCACGGAGCCGTTGGCGGTCAGGACATTCTCCCATGTTTCTTCGGTCGCGGCCTGGGCCGTCACCGTTTCGGGCGGAGGATCGAAGGCTGCACCCGCTGCACCCATCGCAGCGAATTGCAGTTTCTTGGTGCCGCCGAGCGCGACGATCACAACGAGCAGACCGAAGACGGTCGCGATGTAGACAAAAATTTTCTTAATCATGGCAGTTAGGTTTGAGCGTAAAGAATCAGAGAGCGTTGAGGCAGGGTTCGGCCGCCACCGGGGCGGGACCGCCGACCATTTCAGCGGCTTGGGTGGAGATTTTGGTGAGCAACCGGACGAGCGTCTTGCGCTCGGATTCACTCAAGGTGGTCATGATCTGGGCTGTCGTCCGGAAATGGCCGGGCAGAAAATCTTGAAGAAAACGTTCGGCCTTCGCGGTGAGGCGGACGGACATCATTCGGCGATCGACGGGGTCAGGTTCCCGTTTCACGAAGCTGTCGCGCTCCAGAGTGTCGATCAGGCCCGTCATCGTGGCCCGCGTGACATTCGCTCCTTCGGCCAACTCGGCCGGAGTCCGCGGACCACCCCCGCACGGCTTCACGCCGGGCGATGCGGTCGCCGGCAAATGCACGCTGCGCCACAACAGCATCAACACACAGAACCGTCCTTGGGATATTCCGTGGGCATCGAGATTCCGCTGGGAGATACCAAACGCGTCGTCGCCCGCACGCAGCAAATGGAGATAGGCCTCGGCCGCCGACGGATCGAGGTCCGGAAATTCCTTCGCTGATTCAAGCAAACACTCGTAACGAGGAAGGTCTTTGAGCAGGAGCAGCGGCATCAGAAAATAAAGTAAGGCGGCAGACAGTTAGGAGGCTAACGATGATTGCAAGCGCTGAACGGACCATCGCGTTTCCCTGCAAAATTTCCGGATAAACGTACCTTGCCGGCTTCCCCCGGGGACATGCTTGGTCGGCAGCATCGCGCTGCACCGCGCTGCGATGATACCTGCAAACCAGACGATGAAAAGGCCCGCCGGCGAAGGCGGGCCTGGAGATTACGACGAAAAAGCCGACGCACTAGAGTGCCTGAGCGGCGGCCACCACGGCTTCGGCCGTAATGCCGAGCTCTTTGAAGATCGTCGGAGCCGGCGCGCTCAGACCGAAGCGATCGATGCCGACCACTTTGCCGTCCAAGCCGACGTATTTATGCCAGAGAACGGTGACGCCTGCTTCGACCGCGATGCGCTTGCGGCACGACGACGGCAGCACGCTCTCGCGATACAGAGCCGACTGACGGTCGAAGCGTGAGGTGCAGGGCAGCGACACGACGCGCGTGCCGGCACCGAGGGTTTTGGAGGCGGCGACCGCGAGTTGGAGTTCGCTGCCGGTCGCGATGAGGATGTGGGTCAGCGGCGCAGATTCTGCCACGGCAATATAGCCGCCCTTGAGCACGCCCTCGCGACGGGAGGTCACCGGGATTTCGTTGAGCGTCGGGAGATTCTGGCGGGTGAGAGCGAGCAGCGTCGGGCCGTCGGTGCGCGCGAGCGCAGCCGCGAAGGCACCGGCGGTTTCTTCGGGATCACCGGGGCGGATGACATCGAGATTGGGAATTACGCGGAGCCCGGAGATGGTCTCAACGGGTTGGTGCGTCGGTCCGTCTTCGCCCACGCCGACGGAATCATGCGTGTAGATATAGACGACCGGGAGCTTCGCCAACGCCGCGATCCGCATCGCTGGCCGCGAGTAATCGGCAAACACCAAGAAGGTCGCGATGCTCGGACGAAAGAGACCGTCGTAGGCAACGCCGTTGGCGATGGCCGCCATACCGTGTTCGCGGATACCGAAGCGGATGTTGCGACCGGAGCGATTGGTGTCGTCGAAATCCTTCTCGGCAGCGATGTAGTTGAGCGTCGAACCGTAAAGGTCCGCGCTGCCGCCGATGAGCAACGGCAGCGCGGCCGCGAGCGGCTGCAGGACGTCGCGACCGGCCGCACGCGTTGCGAGTTTCGCATCGCTGGGGAACAGTGGGATTTTTTCCAGGAGCACAGCGGCGCTCGGAGTCGTATCGCGCGAGTCGAGGAGAACGGACTTCTCGGGATTGGCCGTGCACCACGCTTTGTAAGTTTTGTGCCACTTATTACAGGAGCGCACGAGGCGGTCCTTGTGTCCGGCGAAGTAAGCGCGGACATCCTCGCTCACGAAAAAATGCTGGTCGGCGGGGAGGCCGAGCGACGCGCGGGCGGTAGCGGAAAATTTTGCGCCACCCTCTCCGTGGCCCTTGGCGGTGCCCTGCACTTCGGCGATGCCTTTGCCGATAATGGTTTTGGCGATGATGAGCTGGGGTTTCCCGCTCTGGCTCCGCTTGGCCCGGTTGAAGGCCTGGAGGGTGGCGGCGAGATCGTGCCCATCGATCGTTTGCACATCCCACGCGATCGCCTTGAAACGCTGCGCCACACTCTCGCTCTGCGTCTTGCTCGCCATCGCATCGAGCGTGACGTCGTTGGAGTCGTAAATGAGGATCAGGTTATCGAGTTTCTGGTGGCCGGCGAAAGCACACGCCTCCATCGCGACGCCTTCCTGCATACAGCCGTCACCCGCGAGGGCCACGACGTGATAATTAAATATCTCGTGTTCCGGCGTGTTGAAACGCGCGGCAGCCATTTGACCGGCCAACGCCATGCCGACCGCGTTGCCGATCCCTTGGCCGAGTGGACCGGTGGTGGCTTCGACGCCGGGGGTCTCGTGAAACTCCGGGTGGCCGGGGGTCGTGCTGTGCAGCGCGCGAAATTTCGCCACCTGTTCGATCGGGAGATCGTAACCACTGAGGTGGAGCCAGCTGTAGAGAAACATCGAACCGTGACCACCCGAGAGGACAAAACGATCGCGGTTGAGCCAGCGTGGTCGCGCCGGGTTGTGTGAAAGCGCGTGCCCGAAAAGCACGGCGCCAATCTCGGCGCAGCCGAGGGGCAGGCCGAGGTGGCCGGAGGAACAAGCATGCACGGCGTCGATCGCGAGGCCGCGTGCTTGATTGGCTGCTTTAGCAAGGAGAAGCGTCTGTAGCGTCATGGTGATTGAAAAAGAAACATCTATAGCGAGCGCACTCCCTCACGGGAAGCAGAATTTGGACCGATGACGGGGATTCACGAACGCGTTTCTCGCCGGTCGCGAAAAAACGGAGGCAGATCCATCGCACCGATGCGCCACGACCTGTTCAACCAGACAAAAAAAACGGCACAGCGAATAGCTGTGCCGTTAATAAAGGACCGACTAAACGGTCGAAAAAACGAAACTCTTTAGGCTTTCGTCTTCTTGGCGGCCTTGACGGCCTTCTTCTGAGCCGGGGTTTTCGCCGGGGCTTTTTTGGTCTGCTTCTTGGAGTTTTGTGATTTGGCCATATGATTTATCTAGGACTGATTACCGTCGTTAACTAAAGGGGACCTCAGGTCCGGACGACGGCGTCCAGGCGCGATACTGGGCTACTGATCCACCTACAACACCTGGTGTTTCATTCTGATTCTGAAGAACAAGCAAGGCGGAATCCGCGCAGACCGCAATCCGCGCGGACCGCTATTCCGTCTGATCGCCTTGGCATGATTAATTTACAAAACTCAACGACCGCCGTGGACGAGCGTTTCTTTCGTCGCTAGTTCGTAACTGATCTTGCCCTCCATGACCTCGCGGAGTGCGGTGTCTTCTGGGGAAAGTTTCTCGAGAGATTCCACCAACGCGCGGTTACCACGTTTCAGCTGCTTCACCCGGCGAGAAATGACGTTCACGAGAATGTTCGGGTCATCGATCATTTTTAATGCGGCCTGCAGATAATCGTCTCTCATGATTGCAATACCTCCCAAGGAACTTGCGGGGCACCCACCGGAGTGGCGGGACCTATCGCAGTGTCAGATTTTCGGATTCGTTCTTGGATGGGAGAATCACTCAATCGCTCGCGTGCTGGGAACACGACGCCTATTCTTTCCACCGTCGCCCAGCTCCGATAACTCCTTATTCCGAGCGTATCTTGTAATGATCATAACGCCCTACGCACACGCCCCCGAGGGTGATTCCGCCGCCACAATCTGGCCGCGAAAAAATATTCCTCAATTAAGGCTCCTCTCCCGCTGCGACCTTCTTCACAGTCGTCGGCTCAAATGAAAAAGACGTTTTCTCTCCACGCGCCCGGCAAAGCGGATGCCCGTGTTGTCGAGTCCATCAAGCACGACGTGCGCAAATACGTGAAACGCGAACGCCGCAAGACACTGCCCGAGGGCTTCGATCTTTGGGAGTTCGCTTGCCGGGCCGGCGCCAGCGCGGCCACGGCCGAAACGCAGCTCTTAAACGAGATGGGGGCCGCCATTGACCTCGTCGCGACCGCGGGCGCCGCGGAAGTCTACCTTGAGATCACCGCTGTGCCCGCGCACCGCATTCCCTACGTGATTGCTCCCGTAGTGACCAACCAAACCTCCCTACCCGCCGCGAGCCCGGCGCCCGCCGCGCCCGCGAGCCCGGCGTTGGCCGAGACTCAATCGTCTTGATGCTGCCGGTGCCGAAATGGTTTTTGTCCCTCGGCTTTTTGTTTCCAACTCGGTCGGCTGGCGAGCGCGCTGGGCTTACGCAGTTTCGGGGCGCCGGCCGTTTTCTCGTCTTTGAGTTTCCGATACGCGTCGAAACGCGCCGCCGCTAACACGCCGCCTGCCAGCGCCGCCTGCACCGCGCAGCCAGGCTCGTTCGTGTGACCGCAGTTGGTGAAACGACAGGTCAGGGCGAGCGCCTTGATGTCCGCGAACGCTTCCTCGATCCCTTCTTCCACACCCCAAAGTTGCAGTTCACGCATCCCCGGCGTGTCGATCACGAGCGCACCAGATGGCGTCTGCACGAGTTCGCGCCGAGTGGTCGTGTGACGCCCTTTGCTGTCTTTCTCCCGCACCTCGCCAGTCGGCAGCGCGTCCGGATCGCGGGCGAGCGCGTTGATGAGACTGGATTTTCCGACGCCGGATGAACCGATAAACGCCACCGTGTGCCCCGGCTTCGCAAACGTCACGGCGAGCGCCTTCAAGCCCTTCCGCGTCGCCGTGCTCGTGATGAGCACCGGCACGCCCGGAGCCAGCACTTCGACTTCGCGCTTCACGGCGTCCGCGTCGTCGCACACATCGGACTTGTTCAAAATGATTACCGGCGCCGCACCGCTGTCGTGCGCTGCAACCAAAAATCGTTGGATGCGTTTCGGATTAAAATTCCGGTCCAGCCCACTGACGAGGAAGACGGTGTCGATGTTCGCCGCGACAATCTGCTCGATCTCCTCGGAGCCCGAAGCCCGGCGCGAAAACTTTGTCCGCCGCGGCAGCAACGCGTGAATATCGGCCCGTTGCTCGCCTTCGCGCCGCTTCACAGCCACCCAATCTCCTACCGCCGGAAATTGATCCGGTGTTCTCGCCACATGGAAAAACCCCCCGCCACACTCGCCCAGCACCTCGCCCGAGGCCGTGTGCACGGCATAAAAATTCCTCCGGAGTTCGCAAACCACGCGCGCGGGCTCGAGTCCCGCGAGGCCGTGAGCCGCAAAGGCGTTGGCGAGGGTGTCGGTCCACCCGAGTTCGGCGAGCGTCATACGTTCACTCGGCTTGGCGCGCGAGCCCCCTCACTTGAGCGTGAACCCCAGCGCTTCGAGCTCGTTCATGTTAAACGGCGCGCTCTCCAGCACCTCGACCAACTTCGCCAAACACTCGCCCATGGTCGCGGTCTCAAATAACGCGTCACCATCGTCCGAATCATGCAGGTGCACGGACCACGGGCTGTCCGCGCTCGCGCGCAGTTGGGCCGCCGCTCCATGCAGATAATTACCCGGCAAACCGGGATGAGGACCGGTCCCCGGCACGAGAAACAGCGTGTGGATCGGATCGTGCGCGACGCTGACTTTATCGTCACCGACATGCTTCGTCCGGTGGTGCGCGACTTTGCCCGCCACCGCTACCCGAAAGCCTTCCGCCCGCACCCGCACCGCTGCGGGCAGTGACTGCACGTAGCGGTCATAAATACTCCCGTTGGTTTCCAGCGCGTCGGCCCCGATGCGTCCCGCAATGAGCTCCTCAAGATTCTTTGCCTGAAAATGCGGCAGCTTGGCGAGTGACCGCGCGGTGACGTGACCGTTCTTGTGGTCGGCGTGAGCGTAGGCCTGATGCGAGCCGTAAAGGCGCTTCAACGCGTCCTGATAGGTCGGCGTAAACGGCACGGCCCCGATCGGGCTATGTTCAATTTGGTCGAGGACGGCTTGGTCGAAATAAGCGTTGGGGTCTGGGGGCATCCCCAGTCAAGTAGCGGGCAGGCTTCCGCAATACGAGGCTCATCTCGCGTAATGATTTGACCCACCCCGTCGCTCCCCTAGCCACGCACGCATGCTACCCCGCACGCTCGCTCTTGGACTCGCCCTCTCGGCCTCGCTGTCAGTCCCGCTCGCCGTCTTCGCCGCCTCTCCCGCCGGCGTTGGCGAGGCCCTCTTCCTCGTCAACTGCGCCGCGTGTCATCAGGTCAATGGCGAAGGCATCAAGGGTATTTTCCCTCCACTCGCTCAGTCCGATTTTTTGATGGCCGACAAAGAGCGCAGCATTCGCATCGCGATCCAAGGCATCAGCGGCCCCCTCGTCGTCAACGGCACCGAATACCAAGGTGTGATGCCCGCGCCCGCCGCGATGGAGGACCAGCAGGTCGCCGACGTCCTGACCTACGCTCGCAATGCTTGGGGCAATCACGGCGAACCCGTCACCGCGGCCGAAGTCAAAAAGGTCCGCACCCTCCTCGCAGCCACCGATTCAGAGCAGAAAGACCCCTTCGCGCCGCTGCCGAAAGCACCCGCAGGCTACCAACTCCGGGAGGTCGTCCGCCTGCCCATCCACGGGTTGAAACTCGCGACGTTACCCGGCATGGATTGGATTCTCGTGCTCACCAATACCGGCGATCTTTACCGCCTCGAACCCGCCACCGGAAACCTTGCCCGCGTCCTCGCCGCCAAAGACTACGCCGAACTGGCGGCCGGCAACCTCAGCGTTCTCGGGATGACGATCGATTCGCAGAAACGCCTCTACCTCGTCACCAACCAGCGCATCTCCGAGCAGCCGCACCACATCAACCGCGTCGTCATTTTCCGCTCTGAGCCACTCGGTTCCACCGGCGTCCCCCAGAAAATGACTGCGTGGCTCCGCACCAGCTATCCGTGGGGCTTCAGCTATTACAACCATGGGGTCTGTCACATCGCCGAGGGGCCCGACGGGATGATTTACGTCAGCAGCGGTGCCCGCACCGACGGCGGTGAAGTGGATGGCGGCATTTTTAAAAACGACACCGTCTACTGGAAAGGCGGCGAGACCGACTACACCGCCGCCATCTGGCGTATCGACCCAACGAGCGACGTACCCAAGATCGAAGTATTCGCCCGCGGTATCCGCAACGCCTGGAGCTTCGCCTGGAACGACCGGCAAGAACTCTTCAGCGTCAGCAACGGCCCCGACGCCCACTACCCCGAGGAGCTGGACTTCGTCGAACGGGGCAAACACTACGGGTTCCCTTACCAATACGCCGACGCCCCCGCCTCCGAAAAACCCTACCCTTACACTCCCGACGTTCCGGCTGGGCTCGTCGTCACACCGGCCATCCGCAACTTCGGCCCCGCCGCCGGCGGCTCGCCCGAAAAACCAATCGCCACATTTGACGCGCATTCATCCCCCGCCGGCATGGTGTTCTGCGGCCCCGAGTGGCCCGCCAACCTCCGTGGCAAATTCTTGATCGGCCGTTTCGGTAATTTCCTCAAAGACGACAGCTACGGCTACGACATCCTCGCGGTCGACCTGCAGCGCAATCCGGCTGGCGTCTTCGAAGCCCGGGTGAACACGTTCCTAGCTCCCCTCGCCCGCCCCATCGATTTCCTCCAGGCCGGCAAGAAACTCTACATCCTCGAATACACCCGCCCCGTCGGTAAACACGGCAGCCGCCCGCTGAACCCCGGCCGTATCCTCGAACTCACGTGGTGAGCAGGTCCGTCATTTATTACCGACGAGATTGCACCCACCCTTCCCCTCCCCCGCCCCCGCTTCCCCCCATCCGATCCCTCCCATGTCCTTCCGCTTTCCTCGCACGCTCGCCTCCAGCCTCGCCGCTCTCGCGTTCGCTCACAGCAGCCTCGCTGCCGAAAAAGAATTCTTCGTCTACTTCGGCACCTACACCAAAGGCCCGAGCAAAGGCATCTACCGCTCCCGCCTCGACGTCGCCACCGGACGCCTCTCGCCCGCCGAACTCGCCGCCGAAACCAAAGACCCGGCCTTTCTCGCGCTCCACCCCAACGGAAAATTTCTCTACGCCCTGGACGAAAGCGTCGACTCCACCCGCACCCCCGGCACCGGCCTGAGCGCCTACGCCCTCAACGCCGCCACCGGCGCCCTCACCCTCGTCAACCAACAAACTCACGGGAGTTCCGGCGCGTGCCACCTCTCCATCGATGCCACCGGCCGCACGCTGCTGGTGGCCAACTACGGTGGTGGTAGCGTCTCCGGAATCTCCCTACAACCGGACGGCCGCCTCGGTGCCCTCGGGTCCGTCAGCCAACACACCGGCTCCAGCGTGAATCGCGCCCGCCAAGCCGCCCCGCACGCCCACCAGATCGTCGTCTCCCCCGACAACCGTTTCGCCCTCGTCCCCGACCTCGGCCTCGACCGCGTCCTCCTCTACGCCCTGGATCCCGCCACCGCAAAACTCACCGCGCACACCCCCGCGTTCGCCTCGCTCCGACCTGGCTCGGGCCCGCGCCACCTCGCGTTTCATCCGACTGGAAAATTCGCCTACGTCATCAGCGAAATGCTCTGCACGATGACCGCCTTCCGCTACGATGCGGCGCTCGGCACCCTCACCGATTTCCAAACCATCTCGACGCTACCGCCGGGCGAATCCGTCGCGAAAGGCACCAGCACCGCCGAGGTCCAAATCCACCCCAGTGGCCAGTTCCTCTACGGCTCCAACCGCGGCCACAACACCATCGTCGCCTATGCCATCGACGCGACCTCAGGGAAACTCACCGTGATTGACCATCACTCCACCCTCGGCAAAACCCCGCGCCACTTCGCCATCGACCCCACGGGCACGTGGCTCCTCGCCGAGAATCAAGACAGCCACACGGTCGCTGTTTTCCGCATCGACCCAAAATCCGGCCGGCTCACCCCAACCGGCCCGCCCCTCGAAGTACCGCAGCCGGTCTGCGCCGTTTTCGTGCCAGTGCCATCATAATCACGCTAAGCAACCTAGGGCGTCGCGGTCGGAGATTTTACTCAACGGAAACTCTGCGGAAGCCGCGCCCCTGCGGATCGCTTCGCGCCCGTCACGTGAGCAGGTAGCTCGGTTTCTCTCGCCGCTAACCCAGGCGCACATTCAACCGGAAATTCCCGTTGACGCGCCGGATACCTCCGCGTTTGTTCGCACTTCCGCTTGGGGCCAGATAGCTCAGTTGGTAGAGCAGAGGACTGAAAATCCTCGTGTCCTCGGTTCGATTCCGAGTCTGGCCACCATCCTTAACCCGCTCTGCCGCAAGGCTTGGCGGGTTTTGTATTTATACGACAATACGTCTCCGAAATCCCCCCGGAGTGATTCCTGACTAAGTTTCCCTTGGCTCGCGGTCGCCTTCTCCGCGTATCCCCGGTTGTCTCAATCATGCCAGCCTGCTGGCCATGCCGATTCCCCGGACAGCCAACCCCACTACCCGTGGTGGTGAGCACCGACCAGGCGTTCGCGACAAGATCAGCCAATATTATCGCGCTGGCTATCCCATCCTCCAGAGAAGGCGCTGGCCATCAGCCAGGCTGGAGAGCTCGCGCCAATTAGCGCAGTTCCGCCGCCATCGCCTTCGCGAAATACGTCAAAATCATGTCCGCTCCCGCGCGCTTGATCGCGAGCAACGACTCATGGCGCGTGCGCGGCAGATCCAGCCAGCCCATTTTTGCCGCCGCGTGCAGCTGCGCGTATTCTCCGGAAACCTGATACGCCGCGATCGGCTTCTGGGTCGCGTTACGCACGTCGCGGATGATGTCGAGATAGGGTCCCGCCGGTTTCACCATAATAATGTCCGCACCTTCGGCCACATCGAGCGCGGCCTCGACCAGCGCCTCACGGCGGTTCGCCGGATTCATCTGATAGGTAGCCTTGCTCAGTAAATTTGTACCCGCCGCCTTCGCGCTGCCGACCGCATCGCGAAACGGCCCGTAATACGCCGAGGCAAATTTCACCGAATACGCCATAATGCCCACGCCCGTGAAGTCCGCCGCATCGAGCGCCCGGCGAATCGCCCCCACCCGCCCGTCCATCATGTCGCTCGGCGCCACCAGATCGACGCCCGCATGCGCTTGCAGCACCGCCATTTTCGCCAAAATGCCGACGGTCCGATCGTTCGCGACGTCATCACGAGCCGCCGTGAGCACGCCGTCATGCCCGTGGCTCGTGTACGGATCGAGCGCAACATCGGTGATCACCGTCATCTGCGGCAACGCCTTTTTGACCGCCCGGACCGCTCGCAGCACGAGCGTTTCCTCATTCAGCGCCTGCGTGCCCACATCGTCCTTCAGACTCGCGTCGAGTTTCGGAAACAGCGCCACGGCCGGCACCCCGAGCTTCGCGAGCGCGCGACACTCTTTCACCAGGTCCTGGATATTCAGCCGAAAGACATCCGGCATCGACGCGATCGCCTCGGGCGGGCCTTTGCCTTCCACCACAAACAGCGGCGCGATAAAATCCGCCGGGCGCAGCACAGTTTCCTCGACCATCGCGCGCAAACTGGCCGTGCGACGCAGTCGCCGCGGACGATGAGACAACTCGAGCTTGAAGGGGTCGGGCATGGTGCGTGGAGTGAAGTCACGGAGTTAACCGCTAATCCCCGCTAATTCACGCTAATCTTCAAAAAAATGTAGCCAGCCCTTTCTTTCTTAGTGCCAATTGACGAAGATCAACGGTTTCAAATCTGGTTCATGCCTATTCATCTTTTCGATTCTCTCGAGCGCACCCTCAAGCCGCTCACCCCAGCTCAGCCTGACGGCGTCTTCCGTTTCTACAACTGCGGCCCGACGGTCTACGCCCCCGCCCACATCGGCAACTTCCGGACCTTCGTCGTCAACGACGTCCTCCGTCGCCTCCTCGAACTTGAATTCGGCGCCGACAAAGTAAAACACGTCCGCAACCTCACCGACGTCGACGACCGCACCATCGGCCAGACCCAAAAGGAAAAACGACCGCTCGCGGAAATCACCCAAAAGTGGACCGCCAAATTCCACGCCGACTGCGACGCACTCAACTGTCTGCGCCCCCACGCCGAACCCACCGCCACCGGCTACATCAAGGAACAGGTGAACATGATCGAGGTGTTAATGAAAAAAGGTAACGCCTACCGCGCCGCCGACGGCTCCGTCTACTTCAAACTCGAGTCGTTCCCCGGCTACGGTGCCCTTTCGCGCATCAAAGAGCGCGAGCTCAAGATCACCAACATCGTCGCCGACGCCGACCACAAAGACTCCGTGTCCGATTTTGCGCTCTGGAAAGCGTACAAGCCCGAGGAAGACGGCGACGTCAAATGGCCCGGCCCGCGCGGCGCGAGTGCCGGCCGCCCCGGCTGGCACATCGAGTGTAGTGCGATGAGCAAGTCTCTCCTTGGCGACACCATCGACCTCCACTCCGGCGGCGTGGATCTGCTCTTCCCTCACCACGAAAACGAAATCGCCCAAAGCGAATGCTGCAACGGCACGACCTTCGCGCACCATTGGTATCACAGCGAGCACCTCCTCGTTGAGGGTACCACAATGAGCAAGAGCAAGGGGAACTACTACACGCTCACCGACCTCGTCGAGAAAGGATACTCACCGATGGCCGTCCGTTATGCGCTGCTCATGGGGCACCCACGCAAGCAGCTCAACTTTATGCTCGATTCGCTGCGCGCGGCGGAGAGCGCGCTGGCCACCCTGCGCACGTTTCGCGCCGCCATGGGTGACTCTACCGGCACGGTGAATGTCTACGCTTCGGCCGTCGCAGCACTCCATGACGACCTCAACACGCCCGCCGCGTTGGGCGCGTTGTTCACGGCGATCAATCATAGCAAACCCAGCGATGTAAATGCGGCGCTGTTTGATCGAGCGATATTCGCGCTCGGCTTCGACCTCACCGCTCCCACCGCACCGAAAGTCGAAGTCCCCGCCGCCATCACCGCCCTCGCCGCCACGCGCTGGACCGCGAAACAAGCCAAGGACTTCGCCACCGCCGACGCCCTCCGCAAGGAACTCACCGCCGCCGGCTGGTCGATGCTCGACAGTAAAACCGATTACAAACTCGAACCCCTCAAAAAGTAGTCGCCGCGGCTCCGCACGCGCACGCCTTGCTGCCTCAAACACCCATCCGCCCTTTCTTGACGGCCCACACGATCCCCCACCATGAACGCCGTTGAGATCGAAGAAGCCGTTTCCAATCTCGCCGCCGCGCCCTTTGACGCGGCGGTTTTCCCTTACGCCTTCCTCGAAGCTTTCGGCAATAAGGAGACCACCCTCCGCCGCCTGCGCAGTGGCGACTCCAACCAATCCGATCTCCCCAGCGGGGTTCTTCAGCGCAATAACATCCACCTTCGCGTCTGCGCCCAGGGCGAGGTGCCCGTGACGCTCGCCATCCTGCGCCAGAGCTCCGCGACCACGCGGCAAAAAGCCAAGTTCATCCTCGCCACCGATGGTCAGAGCTTCGAGGCCGAGAATTTGGCTGATGGCGAGACGGTCGTCTGCGCCTATGCGGATTTCCACGATCACTTCGGCTTCTTTTTGCCGTTGGCTGGTATCACCACGGTCAAACAGATCCGCGAAAACGCCTTCGATATCAAGGCCCCCAGCCGCCTCAACCGGCTCTACATCGAACTGCTGAAGGACAACCCGGAGTGGGCCACCGCCGCCCGCCGCGAGGACCTCAATCATTTCATGACCCGGTTGATTTTCTGCTTCTTCGCCGAAGACACCGCCATCTTCCACGGCGACCGTCTCTTCACCGGCACGATCGAGCAGATGACCGCGCGCGCGATTCCTCTGACACCCACCTGGTGCTCTCCGCGCTGTTCCGCGCGATGAATACCCGGCTCGCCGAGAGCGAGGCGGCCAACATTCGCAGCTGGGCCCACGGCTTTCCCTACGTGAACGGCGGCCTGTTCGGCCGCCCCGGGAGCGCCGACGTCCCCGTCGGCACTCCGAAAAAGGCCGACGAGGACGTCGGCGCTCCCAGCGTCCCCCGCTTCAGCAAGATCGCCCGCTCTTACCTGCTCCACGCCGGCAATCTTGATTGGAAGAAAATCAATCCCGACATCTTCGGCTCCATGATTCAGGCCGTGGCCGACGACGAGGAGCGCGGCTCCCTCGGCCTGTACTACACCAGGGTGTCGAATATCCTGAAGGTACTCAACCCGCTCTTACTCGACGAGCTGCGGGCCCGCCTCGCTGAGGCCAGCGACAACCCACGCAAACTGCTCCACCTGCGCCAGCGCCTCGCCCGCATCCGCGTCTTCGATCCCGCCTGCGGCTCCGGCAATTTTCTCGTCATCGCCTACAAAGAGCTGCGGGCCATCGAGGCCGAGATCAACTGCCTGCGCGGCGACGCCGGGCGCCCCTCCGACATCCCGGTCACCAATTTTCGAGGCATCGAGCTGCGCCACTTCTCCTGCGAGATCGCCCACCTCGCCCTCATCATCGCGGAATACCAATGCGACGTGCTCTATCGCGGTCAAAAACTCGCCCTGCTGGAATTCCGCCCGCTCGAGACCACCAACTGGATCACCTGTGACAACGCCCTCCGCAGCGACTGGCTCAGCGTCTGCCCGCCAACAGGCAAGGCGGTAAAAATACGTGGCGACGAGTTGTTCGACCTGGGAGCGCGGCCGTCCCCGTCGGCATCCGGAAATGCCGACGGGGACGGCGGCGCTCCCGGGGCCCCTCCCGCCGGCATCGATTTCAAAAACGAGGGCGGGGAGACGTATATCTGCGGAAATCCACCGTATCTCGGATCGACGTGGCAATCCGACGAACAGAAGTCCGACCGGAAACGGATCTTCGACGGCCGCACCAAAAGTTGGAAGTCGCTCGATTACGTAGCGGGCTGGTTCATGAAAGCCGCCGACTTCGGCACGCAGACCCCATCTGCCGCTGCGTTCGTCTCGACCAACTCAATCTGCCAAGGCCAACAAGTAGCCATTCTCTGGCCGCTCGTTTTCGAAACCGGCCACGTCATCCACTTCGCCCACACGAGCTTCAAGTGGGCGAACCTCGCCAGCCATAATTCCGGCGTCACCGTTCCAATTGTCGCCATCTGCAATCAGCCGGCAAAAATGAAACGGCTCATAATTCAAGCAGCTCGATATCGGCTACGTCTTCTACGCGGCCGCCTACACCGACAAAATCATCCAGGTGCTGAAGCCGAAGGAAAAAACCATCGTCCACATCCCCAACGTGAACGCGCGCGAGAGCACGAAGGACAAGATTCGCGAGGTGGAGCACATCCTCGAGGAACTGGGCGAGTGGCAGGGCACCGATCCGAAAACCGGCTTCCAACTCGTCAAACTCGCCGACGGCACGATCCTCAAGGTCGCCGATCTGGTGGACGACGCCCCGGCCAAGCGCGACAAGGTTTCCGCCGCGTTGAAGGACTCAGCGCAGAAATTAAACCGCGACCACGTGGACATCATCATCGCGCTCGGTATGGCCAAGGAAGGCTTTGACTGGATCTGGTGCGAACATGCGTTGACGGTCGGCTATCGCTCCAGGCAATCAACCGCCCCGCATCAGACACCCCAGCTCCTTAGGTCTGCAAATCCCCTTCCTTGACAACCACCCCCGACCACCAAACACCCTCCTACGACTCGCTAGTCACCAATTTAACCATGATGTCTCCTCTCGAAGAACTCCGCCACTCGGCCTCGCACATCCTCGCGACCGCCATTCTCCGCATCTTCCCCGATGCCAAGCTCGACATCGGTCCGCCCACAGACACCGGGTTCTACTACGACATCGATCTCGATCACAAACTCACCGCCGATGACCTCGTAAAGCTCGAGGCCGAGATGAAGAAGGTCGCCGACGAAAACCAGCGCTTCGACCGTAAGGAAGTCTCCCGCGAGGAGGCTGTCGCGATCATCACCTCGCGCGGCCAGGAGCGCTACAAACTCGGCCGTCTCGCCGACATCCCCGAGGGCGAAAAAATTTCGTTCTACCAAAA
>CAMCHO010000062.1 GCA_945874455.1 Opitutus sp. GAS368
ACCCTGCTTCCAATTCTCCATTCATCTCACAGGGTTTTTGGCCCTGTAGACTCCACGCCCGCCACGCATCATTGACCAAATCCACCGCATTCGAGCTCATGCCCGCTCGCACCTGCTCCGCCACGAACGCTTCGACCTTTTCCGCCAGCATGATTTGCGTATTTAAATCGTGTCTAGACTTCGCGAGCGGTTCAATTATCCGCCTCGTCCGTTTTCCGACCCAGCCATGAAATCCATCCGCGTCCTCGATTCCCACACTGGCGGCGAGCCCACTCGCCTCGTCCTCGACGGCGGGCCCGAGCTCGGCACCGGTCCGCTCGATGAACGCGCCGCGCGCTTCCGGCGCGATTTCGACGCCTACCGTTCCGCGATCGTCAATGAACCCCGCGGCTCCGATACGGTCGTCGGTGCTTTGCTCGTGCCACCGCATCGTGCAGGCTGCGACTTCGGCGTCATCTTCTTCAATAACATCGGCGTGCTGGGTATGTGCGGCCACGGCACCATCGGTCTCGTGGTTGCTCTTGCGTACCTCGGCCGCATCGCACCCGGTATCATTAAAATTGACACGCCCGTGGGCGCCGTAAGCGCCGAGCTGCACGCCGACGGCTCCGTCTCCGTCGAGAATGTCGCCTCTTACCGCCACGCTCACGCCGTGGATATCGCTGTCCCCGGCCACGGCGTCGTGCGCGGCGATGTCGCGTGGGGTGGCAACTGGTTTTTCCTTGTAGGAGAACACGCCTTACACCTCGACCTCGTGTCCTTGGAAACCCTCACCGAATTCACGTGGCGCGTGCGCCAAGCCGTCAACGCGCAGGGTTTCCCCGAGGTCGATCACGTCGAGCTCTTTGCCCCCTCGCCCTCTCCTGGCGCCGATAGCCGGAATTTCGTCCTCTGCCCGGGCAAGGCCTACGACCGCTCGCCTTGCGGCACCGGCACCAGCGCCAAACTCGCCTGTCTCGCCGCCGAGGGAAAACTCGCCGCGGGCGCACCGTGGATCCAGGAAAGCATCATCGGCAGTCGTTTCACCGGGAGCTACCGTTGGCTCGATCAAGCAAACGCTCGCATCACTCCCACGGTCACCGGCACCGCGCACGTCATCGCGGAGACCACGCTGCTCCTTGATGATCGCGATCCATTTTGTTGGGGTATTCGCGGATGAAACGCCGCGACTCCCGCCACGTCGTCGTCTGCGGCGCGGGCATCATTGGCCTCAACTGCGCCTACGCCCTACGCCAACGCGGCTACGACGTCACCGTGGTCGACCGTTCATCCGAAGACCGAGACGGCTGCTCCTTCGGCAACGCGGGCATGATCGTCCCGAGTCATTTTATCCCGCTCGCCGCGCCCGGCATGACGAAGCTGGCGCTCAAATGGATGTTCGATTCCAAGAGCCCGTTCTATATCCGGCCGCGCCTCAGCGTCGACCTCATCACGTGGGGCCTGCGCTTCATGCGCGCCGCCAACGCCGACCACGTAACGCGCTCCGCGCCTCTCATCCGCGATCTCTCGCTCGCGAGCCGCGCGCTCTACGAACAACTCGCCGACGCCACCCAAAACGACTTCGGTCTCATCCGTCGCGGGCTGCTCATGTTGTGCAAAACCCAGCACACGCTCGACGACGAAGCCCACGTCGCCACGCGTGCCCGCGAGCTCGGCCTGCCCGCCGAAGTCATTTCTTCAGCCCGCGCCGCTGAGCTCGATCCCGCCGTGCGCATGGCCATCGCTGGTGGGATCTATTTCCCGCTCGATTGCCACCTCTCCCCGCAGCGCCTCATGGCGACGCTGCTCCGCCTCACGCGCGCCGCCGGCGTAAAGTTTCACTGGTCCACTGCGATCACCGGCTGGCGCGCTACCGGAAATAAACTCGCCGCCGCCCACACTGCGCGCGGCGACATCCCTGCCGACGAATTCATCCTCGCCGGCGGTTCATGGTCGCCCGCCATGGTGCGCGGTCTCGGCCTCAAGCTTCCGCTGCAAGCCGGTAAGGGTTACAGCGTCACACTCACCCAGCCCCGCCAGTTGCCGCAGCTCTGTTCGATTTTTACCGAGGCCCGCGTCGCCGTCACCCCCATGGGCGACACCCTGCGCATCGGCGGCACGATGGAGCTCAGCGGCATGGACGAATCGATCCAACGCGAACGCGTTGCCGGCATCACCGCATCCGTCCCGCGCTACTTTCCGGATTTCACTCCCGAAGATTTCCGCAATCTCCCCGTGTGGCGCGGCCTCCGACCCTGCGCGCCTGACGGTCTGCCCTACATCGGCCGCTTCGCGCGCCACGCCAATCTCACCGCCGCCACCGGTCACGCCATGATGGGCCTGAGTCTCGCCCCGATCACCGGCCAACTCATCGCCGAGCTCCTTTCCGGCGAAAAATCGTCCATCGACCTTTCCGCCCTTTCACCTGATCGTTTCAACTAACCTCTTCCTCCGATGAAAATGACTTGGACCGGCGTCCTTCCTGCCCTCACCACCAACCTGCGCGCCAACGGCGCGATCGATCACCCGGCGCTCCTCCGCCACTGCCGCTGGATGCTCGACAGCGGTTGCACCGGCCTCGTGTGCTGTGGTTCGCTCGGCGAAGCCGCCACCCTCAGCTTCGCGGAGAAAATTTCCGTCGTCACCACCGCCGTCAAAGCCGCCGCCGGTCGCGCGCCGGTGGTGCTCGGCATCGCTTCGCTCTCCACTGCCGAAGCCGTCGCCCTCGCCAAAGCCGCCGCGAAAGCGGGTGCCTCAGGTCTGATGGTGCTCCCGCCCTACACCTACACGACCGACTGGCGCGAGATGAAGGCCCACCTCACCGCCGTGTTCCGCGCGACCAAGCTCTCGTGCATGCTCTACAACAATCCTCCGGCCTACAAAACCGACTACCTCCCCGCGCAAATCGCTGAGCTCGCCGCCGAGTTTCCCACCTTGCACGCCGTAAAAGAATCCAGCGGCGATATCCGCCGCGTCACCGCGATTCGCGCTCTCGTCGGCGACCGACTCACGCTCCTCGTGGGCATGGACGATGCGATTGTCGAAGGCATCGCCGCCGGTGCGCAGGGCTGGATCGCCGGTCTCGTCAATGCGTTCCCGCGTGAGTCCGTGGTGCTCGTGGACGCCGCCCGCGCCGGCGATCACACCAAAGCCCGCGCGATCTACGAGTGGTTTCTCCCGCTCCTGCGCCTCGATACGGTGCCAAAATTTGTGCAATACATTAAGTGGATACAGGCCGAGCTGAACTGCGGCACCGCAACCGTTCGCCCGCCTCGCCTGCCGCTCGTAGGCGCCGAACTCGCCAACGCCCAAGCCATTCTCGCACTCGCCTTGAAAACCCGGCCGAAACTCTGACCCGTAGGGCCGCGCCCACGCGTGCGCATTTTGCCCCAAGCCCCAGACTTGCTCGCGAGACCGGTTTCAATCGTCCGTGCTTCCCGATGAGTAAGCCCACCCAACCGATTGTCCGCACCGCGTAACGGTTTCCCACTGCGCCACTGAGGACCCTCACATGGAATCCCAACAAGATTTCCTCTTCGCCGACGGGCCCACCCCCGAGCTCCACCTCCCCGACCCACGTTCCAATCTCTACGCTGCTATCGCCGCGCTCTGGCAAATCCCCGTCGGCCAACTCATCCGCGTTGACCTGACTGGCCACCAATTCTCCGAACTCCGCGGACGCCTCGAACTCGCCCGCGCCCCCGCAGTCCCTTTCGATCGCCGCGAAACGCTCGCCCTCCGCATCGGCGACATCGAATTCACCAGCCGCCAGATCACCGCTTGGTCCCTCGCGTGATCGCTGTCCGCGCGAAGGAATGGACCGACGCCCCGCGTCGCTGCCGTCTCTCCGACGCCGCCCTCGCGATGGCGAAAGAATTCGGCCTCGCGCCGCATTCACTCGTCAAAAAAATCGCCAACCGCAGCGAGCCTCAGAAATCCTTGGTCGAAGAGTGGGTACGTAGTCTCCGGGAAGAAAAACTCCCCCACCGCCGCAGTCGACCGCGTCGCATCCGCCCCGCCCGTTTCCACCGGCGAAATCGACGATGATGCCCGCATGCGCCGTCGGCGCGACTGTTTCCGAGGTTTCGCCGAACTCTTTTCCGTCAAGTGGGTGCACGCCCCTTTCTCCCCACATTTCCGCATCCGTGCTCGACCAACGGCAACTTCCCCGCACGCTCTGCCGTCCCACCGCGAAAACTTGGACTCGTAGCTCAGCTGGATAGAGCGATTGGCTTCGAACCAATAGGTCGGGGGTTCGAGTCCCTCCGAGTCTAGGTTTTCACCTTTGAGAAATGCCAAACCTTACGGTCTGAAGTGAGCCGACTGACAATGAATCTGACAACACTTACGCGGGTGTTCGCGGCTTCGGTTTTACTTTCGCGTTGTCACATCCGGCCGAAAATTCGCAGTCTTCGCGTTCACCACTTCGCGGAATTCATCAATAATCACGCCGCCTTCCCCACTGATTTCAGCCATATTTTTTTCGGCCACGCGTTGTCCTAGTTCCACCTCCAGTTTCAGCCGCAGCAGCAGGTTTAGCTTTTGGCTGAGGGTTGCCAGCATCGTCTCCATCACCTCGCGATCGATCGCTTCGCCGGCTTCGTGGCGGTTTCGGGCTCGGGCTTGGACTAACCGCGACATTCTCACTCTGAGTTCCCGCCGCCTCTTACGCGGTAGGAGCCTGCTTGCGGGCGATGGATCGACGGTAGGAGCCTGCTTGCGGGCGATTTTCCTCGGCTACCGCCACTCGTGCCGCGGATACCGTCGCGACAGCTCCGCCTTCACTTTCGGATACTGCTCGCGCCAGAAATTCGTCAGATCATCGGTCACTTGGATCGGCCGGTGATTCGGCGCCAGCACCTCGAACTTCACCGTCACGCGTCCGTGGCCGATCGTGAATTTCCCCTCGATGCCATACAGTTCTTGGATCCGCGCGCTCATAATCGGCGGGCCTTCCTTCGCATAGGTGAGCCGCGCCTTTCGCCCGTTCCCCATCACGAGTTTCTCGGGCAAATAATCATCGAGCACCGCAAACTGCTCTGCCGTCAGCCAATCCTTCAGCACGGGCATCACCGGCTTGTCCTTGATGTCGCGGTAGCCGAGTTCGCCGTAGCAAATCTGCTCGATGAGGGTCGCGCGGTCCGCCTCCGTGATCGGATTCACCTCCAGTTCGGGAAACCACTCCGCCAATCGGTTCACGCGCAGAATCCACTGCTCCACCGTGTCGTCCCACGCCTCCAGTTTCAGCCGCCCCGCCATCACCTCTTTCGTCAGCAATGCCGCCGCCTCGTTCAACGACGCGTCATCGCTGCTGACCTTCGCCTCCAGCACGAGATCGCGAAACCGCCGCTCGCGCCGCGCTACCACCCGCTTGATCGTCGCGTCGTAGCTCACACCTTTCACCTCGCGATAATCGTCCGGGAAAATCTCCTGCAACCACGCTTCCTCCACCGCCGTCGCCAGCGTGAGCAACGTGTTCACCTCGCCGTCGCCGCGCCCGATCTCGCTAATCTCAGCCGCGACGAGCAGCTTCGCCTGCTGGATCACGCTCTCCCGCGCAAGCACGCCGCGACGATTGTGCACGAGCTCGCAGCGCAACGTCCCCCCATCGAGCCGTCGCGCCAGCTGGTCGGAAAATCCCGCCAACACGCACTTCCGCACCGCCGCGCCATCGATCTTCCGTTCGCTCACATCGAGCCCTTCTTTCGCCGCGATCTCCAAAAACTGTTCGAACAAGGGCCCGACCTGCCGAGCCCCCTGCGCGTGAATGCCGAGCCGGCGGCACGCCTCGATCCCGTAGTTCGCTTGGTCCGCATAACGCCACGCCCGCATCATCAGAAAAAAATCGCTCTCGTGCTCTTCGCCCAGCGCATCCTCGCGCGCCTGCTCCACGTCGCGGGCCACTCCTCGGATCAAAAAATTTCGCCCCTGCGTCAGTGCCGCCATCAAGGCCACCGTCCGCACGCAGCCGCGCTCTTCCGCCGCGAGCAACATCCGCGCATAGCGCGGATGCACCGGGAAGCGCAGCATCTTCCGCCCGACCGCCGTGATCGTTTTCCGCTCTCCGGCCAACGCGCCCAAGTCCACCAGCAGATTCTCCGCCCGCACCAGCCCCACCGCGTCCGGTTTTTCCAGCCACGGGAAACTCATCACATCGTCAATCCCGCTCGCCTTGAGCGTCAGCACGACCTCCGACAAATCCAACCGCTTCACCTCCGGCAGTTCCTGCGGCGCGCGGTTCGCATGTTCCCGCTCAGCCCACAGCCGCACACACACACCCGGCGCGGTACGCCCCGCGCGGCCCGCACGCTGGTCTGCGCTCGCCACCGAAATCTTCTCGATCATCAGCGTGTTGATCCCACGGTGCGGATCGAACCGCGCCATGCGCGCCAACCCGCAGTCGATCACCATCGTCACTCCGTCGATCGTCAGCGAGGTCTCCGCCACATTCGTTGAAACAATGATCTTCCGCGTCGCATACTTCTGCACCGCGCGATCCTGCTGCTCCGGCGGCAACTCCCCGTGCAGCGGATAGCACACAAAATCCCGCAGTCCGCGCGCACCTTGGATCGCCTGCACCGTGCGGTTGATCTCATACGCCCCGGGCATGAACACCAGCATGTCGCCGCCCGCCGACACATCCGCCACCCGCTCGCACTCCGCCGCCGCCACGTCCCACATCGCGTCGTTCTCAAAATTCACCGCCTTCGGCAGATACTCGATCCGCACCGGAAAACTCCGCCCCTGCGAAACCAACACGTCCGACGGTGCCAAATAGTTTTTCAGAATCCCTGCATCCAACGTCGCCGACATCACGATGATTTTCAGGTCGGGCCGCGTCGATTGCTGGATTTGGACCGCGCGCGCCAGCGAGATATCGCCATAAAGATGCCGCTCGTGAAACTCATCGAACACGATCGCGCTGATTCCGCGCAGCGTCGCGTCAAACGACATTTGCCGCAGCAGAATCCCCTCGGTCACGAAACGAATCCGCGTCCGCTCACTCACCCGCGACTCCAGCCGTATCTGATAACCCACGACATCACCGAGATTCGTGCCAACCTCCTCCGCCACGCGTCTCGCCAACATCCGCGCCGCGAGCCGTCGCGGCTGCAACACCACGACTTCGCCTTTCACCGCCCGCCCACCGAGCGCGTCGAGCACTCCGTGCCGCAGCAGCATCTGCGGAATCTGCGTCGATTTCCCGGAACCCGTCGGCGCCTGCACGATCAGCCGCCCCTGCGTGCGCAACGAGGCGACAACCGCGGACTCAAGTTCGTAAATGGGCAACGCACGTGAATTCATCCAAAGTGCGCTACCGTGCCCCCGCCCCCGCCGAGGGCAACGCTTTCCCGCCCACCTCCCTCGCGCCACGGATTCACCCGCTCCCGCCACGACCGTTTCGCCTCGCTCGCGCGCCCGATTTTCATCCCAGGCGTTGCGCGCCCGCCTATTTTCCTCCGCACTCGTCCGCCATGCCCGCGCCCATCAACGCCTTCGCGACCAACTTCGAGCTCGCCCTCGTGTTCAGTGGCGTCGTGCTGCTGTGGCGTTACGTTTTCTCCCCCACCGCCCGCGCGCACACCCGCACGCCGTTACTGGTCGCATGGGACATCTCGCTGAGCGACTTCTTTCTTTTTCTTTGGATAGTCATCTGCGGCGGGCTCGTTTTCCCTGTTGTCGCGCAGCAGACCGCCCGCGCCTTGGCTCTCTCCGCGCAGACTAAGCTCATCCTCGTCAACGCCGGCTTCCAGGGCGGCATGCTCGCCGGCGTCGGTATCTACCTGCTCTGCTTTAATCGCAGCCGTTCACGTCCGTCCTTCGGATTCACAGCCTCGATACTGCCCGGCATCGCGACGTTTCTCATCTCCTTACCGCTCATCGTCGTCGTCGGGCTCCTGTGGACTGGCCTGCTGAAACTGTGCGGTCTTCCCGTCGAGCCTCAGGACGCCGTCGCGTTTTTCAAAAAAGCCCAGCCCCCCTCTCTGCTCGCGACCATGATCGCGCTTGCGGCGCTCGTCGCACCCTTGACGGAGGAGCTGGTTTTCCGGGCCGGGATTTTTCGCTACGCCCGCACGCGGTTGCCGCGCTGGGCGGCGCTCCTCTTCCCCGCAGTGCTCTTCGGTGCCCTCCCTGCGCACCTCCCGAGCTTTGCTCCGCTCGTCGCACTGGGCATCGTTTTCTCCCTCGCCTACGAACGCACCGGTCGCATCGGCACCGCCATCGTGGCCCACGCGCTGTTTAACTCCTATAGCGTTCTGCGCATCTTCATAGATCCGACCGCCACCTGAGCCATGCATCCGTTTGCGATCAAATCCGCCGACTCCGTCTCCACCCTCGGCGAGGAGAAACTCATCTCCGCCATCCGTCAGTGGCTCGGCTCGGCCTCACCACGCGCACCCTTTGGGATCGGTGACGATTGCGCCGTGCTCCCCGCCTCGCGTCTCCGCCAACTTATTACGGTCGACCCCGTGATCTACCCTCGCCATTTCGACGACACCGTCGCCCCACGCGACGTCGGCGCAAAACTCCTCAAGCGCAACCTCAGCGATCTCGCTGCCATGGGCGGACACCCCACCGCCGCCGTCCTCGCACTCACCCTCGACGCCCGCACGAGCCTCACTTGGCTCGAGGAGTTCTACCGCGGCCTCGCCGCTTGTTCTCGTCATTACCACGTACCCATCGTCGGCGGCGACATCGCGCAGGCCGATGGCATCGTCGCCGCCAGTCTCACTCTCCTCGGCGCGGCCGCTGGCCCCCGCGTCGTCACGCGCACCGGCGCGCGCGTCGGCGATGAGATTTACGTCACCGGCGAACTCGGCGCCAGTCTGCCTACCCGGCATCACGTCACGTTTAAGCCCCGGCTCGCCGAGGGCGCGTGGCTCGCCAGACACTCTGCGGTCCGCGCCATGATGGATCTCAGCGACGGCCTCGCGAAAGATCTCCGCGCCCTCACGCCGCGCCGCGCCGCGCCCTCCCTCGAGGCCGCCGCCCTGCCGCTCCGCCGCGGAGCCGACTTCCGCGGTGCCCTCACCGACGGAGAAGACTACGAGCTGGTCTTCGCTCTCGCCGCCCGCACCGACCGCGAACAATTCGCTCACGCTTGGCACCGCGCTTTTCCCCGTGTCCGTCTTTCGCGTATCGGGATATTCGTCACGGAATCCGCACTGCCCGCGTCGGCCGTCAACCTCGCGGACTACCGGGGTTACGAGCACCTCCGCACTGAAATTAAGGCAACGCGGCGCCCGCAAAAAGCGCGGAGCAAACGTCCCTCACCTCCCGTCTGAACCTCCGCGCTCTCCGCGTCATCCGCGTTTTAAAAATCCGATGTCGTCCATTTTCGCCCAACTTCGTTCCGGTGTGATCACGTCCTCCGCCGAGGAGACGCAGGCCCTCGCCCGGGAGTTCGCCGCGGCACTCCCACCCGACGCGACGCTCGCGCTGCACGGTGACTTGGGCGTCGGCAAGACCACATTTATCCAGGGTCTCGCTCGCGGTTTCGGCATCATCGGGCAAGTCACGAGCCCCACCTTTACGATCTTCACGCTTCATCGCGGAACGCGCACCCTGGTTCACCTCGACGCCTACCGCCTCGACCGTGCCGCCCAACTCGACTCGCTCATGCTCGAAGATTTTCTCACCCCGCCTTACTGCCTTGCAGTCGAGTGGCCCGAGAACATCGCGGCATGGCTCCCGCCGACAACCCTCCACTTGGACCTCGGGATTGCCGCTGACGAGCGGCACACGTTACGCCTGCGTTAGGCCACATCGCTCTCACGATGAGCCCAATGACGGCCTTTGGTAGGAGCCTGCTTGCGGGCGATCCATTCCCCGTTGCGCTCACGATGAGCCTAATGACGGCCTTTGGTACGAGCCCGCTTGCGGGCGATCCACGATGCAAAAATCGCCTGCCAGCAGGCTCCTTCCCCCAAGCCGGTTAAGCCCATCTTAAAAGCAACATGGATTGAGGTCGGAGCCGTGTCCAACGTCAGCGCCACAGTGCCACTTCCTCCCGCTAACGATCGTGAGTTTTGCCTGCCGCACGTTGCCACCACAGGCTGTTGCGCGACGATTGCGATTCAGCGCCAAAGCGGTACCGGCAAGAGCGCGTGGGGTGCTTGCACCCCAGCACGGCTCGCCCCCTGCCGAAAAAACCGGAATGTGCGATACCGGAAGAGGTCAACCTCGGGTGACATCGTCACCTCAGCGCGTTGATTTTAACGCGCTGAGTTGGAAGGTAGGCTCCTCAAAAGCGCGCTAATTTTAGCGCGCGCACGCTCACGCTGAAGGCTCGACCGGCTTCGGCTCTTCCGCAACCGGTGTATCCGCAACCGGAGCAACCGGCACGGGAGCGTCCAGCCCAACCGATGCAGCCACCGACGCTTCAGCCACGGGCGCAGTTTCGATGACCGCCGCACGCACGGGAGCAGGCTCGGGAGCGGAAACAGGAACCTCTGGGAAGTTCTCCGGATCATGCTCTTCTACCTCGACTTCTTTCTTGCGGGCCTCGGCCACCGGCGGCGGCGCAAAGAGCCGTCCGTCGATAAACTCAGTCACGTAGCCTTCACGCACGAGCCACATCAGATCGCCTTGCAGGCGGACGATCTTGGCGCGCTCCTCAGCCGTCAGCGTTGGCTCGACCGGTGTTGCGACCGGGATCGCCTCCGCGGCCTGCGCTCCTTCAGTCGCGGCGGGCACTGGCACCGGCGTGACCTCGGTCGCCTTGACCGGCACCGTGATGCCGAGAAACTTCTTAGCCAGTTCGCTCGCGCGAATCATCGCATGACCCTCGATGAACGAGATGAGCGCACCGATGCTGTCGGCAAAGGTCTGACCGGGCACCCGGAACTTGCGCTTGACCGCGCAAACGTAGGAAACGCCCTTCGAGCCCTTTTTAAAGATCGTGAAATGCTCACGGCGCAGGCGACCGCGCAGCGCATTGGCGGTATCGAGCGGGAACTTCCGTTGGCTCTCGAGCGCGCCTTCGACAGCACGACGGATCTCTCCCGGCGGTAACGTCTCGGCAATTTTACCGTGGAAACGAGCGGCCTCAGTCGTACGAACGACTTTGTCGCGGGCCTCGGTCAGCAAGAAGACGCGTGCATCCTCCAGCGAATCGAAGCTCGGCGCGCTCGGTGCAGCTTCGGTAGCCGAAGCCGACGCCGAATCTGCCACGGTTACGCCGTCAGCCGCAGGTGCAGCCTCCGCAGCGGGCACGGAAACCGCCGCCGGTTTCGCGGCAGCGCCGGAAAGTTTCCACGTGTAACGGGTGGTTTTCTTCATCTTCTCGAGCCACTGATTCACGACCTCGGGGTCGCGGATGGTCTCGATGCGCCCGCGGAATGCCTCGAACGACATGCCCGCTACTTTCGCGGCATGGTGCTGCTGGACGATCTGCGCGTAACGGTGGTAGTTGGGCGGCCCGAGCAGCTCACCCGTGATGGTGCACTTGTTAATGACCTGATAATTCCCTTTCGGTGGATCGACCTCGACCTCGGCCTTTTCAAAAAATTTATCAAGGTGATTGGCTAACACATGAGCCACGGCCGCAGCGTCGCTCTCAAAGGGCAACGTGTCTGGCACGGAAATGTAAAACGCGGCCTTGGCTGACTTCGCCGCCTCGTCCGCCGCGGGAGCAGCCGATTCAGCGGTGGGCCGACGGGTCACCACGACCACAAATCGGTCGGTCTTCGCCACAACGGTGCGAGCAATTTCAAAAAGCTCGATCGTGCGGCACGTCTTTCGAATGGTCTGCACGAGCGTGTTGAAGCTCGTGTCCTCGGGGTAAAACGTCGCACTGAAAAACGGGCTCTCGTAGGGGCCGTATTGAACGCGCTCCTGCGGTTCTCCGCGGCCACCACCGTAGCGCTGACCACCGCCACGGTAGTCACCACCACCGCCGCCGCCACGGTAGTCACCGCCACCTCCGCCGCCACGGTAGTCACCACCGCCGCCGGCATCGCGGCGAGGGCCGCCGCCGCCGGAATACTCGCGGCGCTCGGGCGCGCCGCCACTTGGGCCGGACGGAGCACTGGGCGCGCCTTCACCAGGACCGCCGGGACCGGCCGGTTTGCGAAAGGCGCGACGATCGCGATTCACGGGCGCACCACCACCAGGCCCATCACGACGGTCGTCTCGACGAGGTCGGTCAGCGCCCGGATCGCGTTCGCGACGGTCAGAGGGGGACGCTTTTTCTTGCGTCCATTGCGTACCGAAGCTGAACCCCTGAAGTTGGTTCAGATCGAGTTTGTTGAAATCCGCGGGCGGATTTTCTTTGGGGGCGTTGTCGTCCATGTAGTCCGAAATCCCGCCGGAGCGGGACGTGTGTTAGTAGCTAATTGGTGCGTGGCCGTTCGTAATCAAAACGCGATGTCCGCAGCTCCCCTGAGGGGTGGCAAGCAGTTTTGCGACGGTGCCGCGATGATTAACGTAGATCGTCGAACCCCGCAGGACCGCCAATCATGATCGGTTTCCTTTCCTCGCTGAGCGGTTGCGCCCTTGATTTTGCCGCCGGGTCTTTCAATACAATCTGCGTGACCACTCCCCACGTCCCTTCTGCACACCACTCATGAAAGCCCTCCTTCTCACTGCTCCGAGCACGCTCGCCATCGTCGATTTTCCCACGCCAGCCATCGCCGACGACGAGGTGTTGGTGCGTATCCACGCCTGCGGTATCTGCGGCAGCGATTTTCACGGGTGGGATGGCTCTTCTGGTCGACGCCAAGCGCCGCTGATCATGGGCCATGAGGCCGCGGGAGAAATCGTCGCGACCGGTCCCCGCGTTGAAAAGTGGCGCGCCGGCGATCGCGTGACGTTTGACTCCACGATTTATTGCGGCGTCTGCCACTTCTGCTGCCAAGGCCAGATTAACCTCTGCGAAAATCGCCGCGTCGTGGGCGTCTCGCCCACTGAGTATAAACAACACGGCGCCTTCGCCGAATTTGTCGCCGTGCCCTCGAGAATTCTTTACCGCCTGCCCGACACGCTACCTTTCGATCAAGCCGCGATGATCGAGCCGGTCTCCATCGCCGTCCACGCCGTGCAGCGGATCACCATTGCCGCCACGGATACCGTCGTGGTCGTCGGCAGCGGCATGATCGGATTGCTCATTGTCCAGGCCCTGCGCTGGGCGGGAGCGAAACGCATCGTCGCCGTGGATCTCGCCGAGAATCGCCTCACGCTCGCCCGCCGGCTCGGCGCGACGCACACGTTCAATCCGTCGACGAGCGACGTCGCCGCCGAGGTGGCCCGACTCACCGAGGGACTCGGTGCCGATGCCGCGTTCGAGGTCGTGGGCCTGACCCCGACCGTCAACCTCGCGATTGCCGTCCTCAAACGGAGCGGTTCCTGCGTACTCGTCGGCAACCTCTCGCCGAAAACGCAGGACTTTCCGCTTCAGGCTGTCGTAACGAAGGAGATCACCGTGACGGGCACGTGCTCCAGTGCCGGCGAATATCCCTTGTGCCTCGATCTGATCGCGCGCGGCGTGATCGACGTTAAGCCCATGATCGAAACCGTGGCGCCGCTCGACGACGGCGCCGCGTGGTTCGAAAAACTGAGCGCCAAGGACGGCGGCAAATACATGAAGGTCATTTTGCAACCCTGAGCAGTTTCTCGGCCTGCTCGCGACCGACGTTCCCCGCTCGCGGCTGTACCAATCTGCCCTTTTTCAGAGGAAAATAGTCCGGGCTGACATCCTCTCGTCGGATATTCTTGGCGCCCCAGCCTTTGGCGGACGTATCCTAGGAGCTATTACGACGCGAGGACGACACCTGGGGCTACCGCTCACACACGACGCTCAAATCTAGGCGTGGCGGTAGGCTCACCCAGCGAAAATCCCCCCCACCACGCAGGTGAGCGAGTGCTCACTGCTCGCGCTGTTCGTCGCCCAAAGGCCCTTGAGTATTACCGGGGAACGCCGTCCCACGCCCCCCTCGCGAACGCCTTCGAAAAAGACTCCGCTGGGTTCACGACCCAGGGGAGTTTTACCCCAGCGGGCAATCTCGCCAGTGGATCCTGCCACCCGTTCGGCCCGAGCAAAGCGGACTTGCGAATTCTTGAGCGGATCAGCCGTGCGGCACTGAAATCCTCGGAGATCGCGTTCCCCACGCTGAAACTGCAGGGCACAACGGCAGACGCGCGCCGGATGCAGCCAGACCACCTCGCGATCCAGACAAACCCCACGTATCGCATACGCTACTACGCTCAGCGTGAAGCCCTGAGGACCTTTCCGGTGATACGTATCCATAATATAAATATTTCAGATCGGTCGTTTACGAAGCCGCGCGAGCTTTCGCCGGAAACGTCTCACGCGAAATCCTGAGGGGCCTTGGTCGGCAACGGCGAACACCCGATGATATAATACCCGATGATCATCCACGTCACATCCACCGCGCGGCGCAGATCCGCGGGCGATTTTGGCACGCGACACCGCGAGCCCGCGAGTTAGCCGGTGGTCGGCTGGAACTGCGCTTCCACCTCAACAGCCTCACTGAAACTCAACGCTGGGTCATGGACGGGGCCTTTCAGCGAATCCGATCCACGTGAAAATCCCGTTTCCTTCCAGCCCGCTTCAGCAGCCGCAACCAGCGCGGTGGGCGTGTCGGGCCGGGCGGCGCAAAAGGGTTTCACCAACGGAATGCACTTCAGGCGTACGTCGAAGGCACGGCCACCGTTTCCCATGGTTCCGAGATGAGTCGGAAGCCCAGGGTGCACTTCATGAGGTGCCGCTCCATTTTTGCGTTCGCCACGATGGCAGAGACTGTTTCCTTCACCTTCCATTGTCCGCCCTTGCCCCGGCGCGATGGATCCTCACCGGTCCATCTCGTCCCGATTTCCCCTCGTTTGCCTTACCCGATTTTTCCATGACCCATCACCGGCGTTTCTCCTTCTGTTTGCGATCGGCCGTGGCCGTTGGCTTTGTTCTTAGGCTGGCCTCGGTTGCGTTTGCCGCCGAGGTGCCGCGTCCGCCCTCCTCCGACGCGGTGCAGCTCTCGCCGTTCCTCGTCTCTACTGAGGGCGATGAGGGCTATCGCGCGGCGAATACGCTCTCGGGCACGCGCATGAACGCGTCGCTCTTTCACACGCCCGCCGCGATTTCCGTGCTGACGCGCGAATTTCTCGACGACATCGGCGCGGAGAACGTCGCCGACATGCTGAAGTTCGCCACGAGTTCCGACAACGACCGCACCGACTCCGGCAACCTCGCGCAGGCGTGGGACGTGCGCGCCACCATCCGTGGCTTCACCGAGTCCGTCATCACGCGCGACTATCTGCCCAACATGGTCCAGGGCCGCGGCATCCTCGCCAACGACCGCTTCAACGTCGATCGGGCCGACGTCAGCCGCGGCCCCAACTCCATCCTCTACGGCGCGAGCCGGCCGGGCGGTGCGTTCAACCTCAACTCCAAGCGCGCCGTGCTCAACGGCCGCCAGAAGTCCGTCCAGTTCCTCGTCGGCCGCTTCGCGAAAAAACGCAGTGAGGCCGACTTCGCGTTTCCGCTCATCAAGGACAAGCTCGCCCTCCGCACCAACGCCATGTGGGAGGATCGCGGCGGCTGGTTCGAGTTCGAGAAGCTCAAGGCCAAGGGCGTCGCAGTCGCGACGACGTGGCAGCCGTTCAAGACCACACAGGTGCGTGCCGGCGTGGAGCGCATGGTGCGGGAGCAAGTGACGCCGGGCAATTTCCCGCACTCTGACTTCGGCTATTCGCGTTGGGTGTTGAACGGTGCGCCGCGCGCCCCCAATCCGCTCCAGCCCGCCACCAATCCCGCGCCGGCGTTGCTGCGCGTCATCAACACGCTGCAGGCCGTCTATGCCCCGCAGATCCGCGCGCAGCCGTTTCGACTTTCCACGACCGGCGCCGACCTGCGCCCCGATCTCGCGGGCACGCAGGCCCCGGGATTTTTCGAGACGATCAGCGCCGGCGCCGCGCCTTCCGGCGGCACGATCGACGATCCGTTTTGGGGCCAGGCGTTCCCCGCCAACGCCTACCTGCCCGGGCCCGGCCGCAGCACGAACAACGATTACACGCTCGCCTCCGTCTTCATCGATCAGCGCGTCGGCCCGGTGAACATCGAGCTCGGCTATGCGCGTACGAACTATTTCCGCGGTTTCACGCAGGCTAACCTCAACGCCGTCGGCGATCCCAATCCCGTGCTGCCCGGCGCCTACTTCGCCGACGGCGACTCGGTCATCGCCGCCGGCCGCCTGCCTGGCACGCTGCTGCCCGACATCGCTCGCACCAACGCCTTCGTCGGCCTGCCCTACGTGCAGGGGCAGGCGCAACGCCAGCTCTTCGATCAGCGCTCCGAGACGTGGCGCGCCACCGTCGGCTACGAACTCGATCTCTCGCGTCGCCGCGCGTGGCTCGGGCGCCACAGCCTCGCCGCAGCGTGGCAGAAGGAGCGCAGCTATTTCGGCAACGGCGTCATCGCCGAATACAACCTCGCGCCCGGTAACACGCAGCCCATCGACTCGGCGACCAACATCATTTTTCGCCGCACCTACCTCGAATTCAACCGGCCCGGCGGCGTCCGCGGCGGCCTCGATCCGTGGGCCAACCCAATCCCTGAGTCGCCCGGCATGAAAGCCGGGTTTGCCTTCAACACCCTCTACCCGTGGGTCGCGCAGCGAAACACGAGCGGCATGCTCGCGTTGCAGAGTCGCTGGGCCGGCGACCGCGTGGTGCTCACCGGAGGGTACCGTCGCGACCGCGCCGAGGTCATGGACGCCAATGCCGGCGGTGAGCGCGTGCCCAATTCCACCAACGCGTGGCTCGTGCGTCCGTATCGGTTCGAGGGAGCCACGCTCACCGCCAACACCGGAGCGACGAAGACGCTCGGCGTCGTCGTCACCGCGCTGCCGTGGCTGGGCCTGTCCTACAACCAGTCGCAGAGCGTGTTTCCGCAAGGCGCCTTTAAGGACATCTTCGCCCAGGTCCTGCCGCCGATTGAGGGCGACGGCCAGGACTACGGCGTACGCCTGATGGTCCTCGGCGGCCGCCTCTCGGCCAACCTAAACGTCTATCGCGCCGACGGCGTCAACCAGTTCCAGCCCGCGCTCAACGCACCCAAAAACAATATCTCCACCGCCGCGAACGCCGCGCTCACCACGCTCCGCGCCCGCGGCCAGCCGCTCCCTGCGTCCGTCACCGCCGCGGGCATTACGCTCCTCAACTCCGAGTCGCAAGCGCGCGACAGCTCCGACCTCGCGGGCCGCGGCTCCGAGATCGAGATCACCGGCCGCCTCGCGCCCGGCTTGAGCATCACCCTCAACCTCGCCCGTAACCAGCTCAAGCAGGCTAACATCCTCTCCGACTCGATGGCATTCCTCGCCACCGTGAAGTCCGATTGGGAAAAGAGCACCACGCGGCTCGACGACACGCCCGCCGTCGTCGCGACGTTTGTGCGCACGCGCGACGGCACGCCGCAGCGTGACTTCGTGACCAACCCCGCGACGTTTGCCGACGTTTACGCCTACAGCCTCGCCGTCGCCGATCCGTTTCTGCGCGGCACGGGCAAGTCGCCCTTCGCCCACGTCGAGCAGACCTTCAACGCCTTCACGAGCTACCGCTTCGCCAACGACGCCCCGCGTTTCGCCCGCGGCGTACGCGCCGGCCTTGGGGCCAATCACCGCGGCCCCGCCGTGATCGGCTACGACGCGGCTAACGGCGATGCCGTCATCCCCGGTCACAGCGCCATCACGTGGAGCGGGATGCTCGGCAAACGTTTCGCCCTGGGCCGCGGGCAGTCGCTAGACCTCCAGCTCAACGTCGAAAACATCTTCGGTCAGGAAGACCGTCTCCCGTATTCCGCCACCGCCCCAGGCGTCATTCTCCGCTACCTACTGCCCCGGGTGCGGCACTCGTGGACGTTGCGCGCGACGTACGGATTCTAAAACTCCGCCCGGATCCAATCCCCCTGATTCCTTTCAGCTCTTCTCGTGAAGACTGCGCGTTGAACTCGCCGGCTATCTTTGCGGAGCACCGGAGTTTTCTTTTTTTTCATTCGTCGCGGTGGTCGCTCTAAAGACCGGCTTCTACCGACGTCCTTTGAAATGTGGACTTTTCGGTAGCCGCGAGCGCCAGCGAGTGGTGTTCGCCGGGCCCCTCGATGGAGTCGGTAAACTAAAAAACCAAATTTTAGCAGACGAAACCCAGCGCCGTTGCCATGCTCGGTAGCGGTTTTGAAAGGCCACGCGCTCGAAGCCTACGACACCGGAGATCACGCAGCCTACTACGCACATAACTGGGCAAAAAATCGGGTTATCTTCCGACGACGAAACCTCTCAGGAACAAGCACCAAAATACTCCCGTTCTTCGTTCCTCGGCGAGATCCTGAAACTTACTGAGTCGCGAACGCCTGCTCCGGCGCGTTTCGCCGACGGCCATCATGCCCAGCCCGGCCCATCCGAGATCGTTCGGATGCGAGTGGAGCCCTCGCGCTGACACACGACGATCAAAGCGCCGCGGATGCGGTTACCGAACAGCGGAGGCGGCTTCGTCACACATTCTTCGCAGAAAATTTTTGCGGCGTTAATCTTTTCGTAGCACGATTGACCCATTGTCACCTCACTATGGTGATGACTGCCGGAAAAGTTCTTGTGGTGGAGGACGAGCCTGATCTCAGGGAGATTCTCATCTACAACCTGAAACGAGAGGGATTCACAGTGTATGCCTCGGGGGACGGCTGGGAGTCGCTCCTGATCGCCCAGCGCGAGAAGCCCGATGTGGTGCTCCTAGACCTGATGCTGCCGACCATGGACGGGCTAGAAGTGTGTCGAAAACTCCGCGCGCAAGCCAGCTATGGAGTCCACGTCATTATCGTGTCCGCCCGCAAGCAGGAGGAGGATATCCTCCGCGGGCTCGAGCTCGGCGCGGACGACTACGTTGGAAAACCTTTCAGTCTAAAGGAAATTGTTGCCCGCATCCGCACCGTGTTGCGGCGAGTCCCCGCCGGAACCACGCACCGCAACCCCGACGAGATCATTTCTCACCCGCCACTTTCCCTGAGCACGGCCAGCCACGAAGTGCATCTTGAGAAGATCCCGATTCAACTCACGGCCACCGAGTATCGTCTCCTTCACCTTTTAATGAGCCAACCGGGAAGGATTTTCAATCGACAGCAAATGTTGGCTCAGGTCGGTGAGCAACGTGCGCATCTCACGGGGCGTAACATTGATGTGCACGTCCGGGCTCTCCGTCGCAAGTTCGGGCACCACGCGGCCATGATCGATACCGCTCGCGGCGTGGGCTACCGATTCGTGCCGAACCCAATAGAATCCCCTTCGCCGGCTCCCGCGTGCTGAGGGGATTGTTTGGACCAGTCGTTTCCCGCAGTAGTTGGACGAGTCCCGCTGGGGCATCGCGCTCACGACGCTCCCGTAACCTCAATTTAACCTCGCCCGAATTACCCCCTAACGAGGGGCTGCGGCCCCTTTTCGCCGCCGAAACTTCACCGGCTCTTCATCCAACATTAACGAGCGGATTCTAACTTGCGCATGAACTCGGCCTCTTCAGCCGAACCGACCCTTCAACCGCAAATGCATCCACCAGCGCTCATGAATCCTGCCCACCTCCACTCCACTCTGCGCATCGTCGCAAGACTGGCCTTGGCCTTCGCCCTCATCGGCACGGCCGCCGCCCAGACATTAACCGGGGCCCTCAGCGGCCGCGTCAGCAATTCGGCCTCCGGCCAGTCACTGCAAGGCGCCATCGTGCGCGTGGTCGGTACCGAACTCCGTGCCGACACTGCCCGCGATGGCAGTTTCGACCTGCGCGCCGTTCCCGCCGGTCGCTACGAAGTCGAGGTCTCGTACTTCGGTCTCGATACGAAGCGCGCTTCGGTCGAGATCATCGCCGGTCGCCCCGCATCGCTCAATTTCCTTCTCGGCTCCGACGCCGTCCAACTCGAAGCCGTCAGGGTCGAGGCCGATGTCCTCGGCCAGGCCCGCGCGATCAATCAACAGCGCGTCGCCGAATCGATGAAGAACGTCACCTCCGAGGAATTGTTCGGCGAGATGACCGACAACAACGTCGCCAAGGCGCTTCAACGCATCCCCGGCATCTCCGCCAATTCCGACGGCGGCACCGAGGTTCCGCGTTACGTCAACATCCGCGGTTTCGACGGTTCTCTCAACAGCGTGCAGCTCAACGGCGCCCGCCTCCCCACCTCCGGCACAGGTCAGGGCACGGTTTACGGTGACACCGCCCGCGCCTTCGCGCTCGACGATCTCCCGGCCAACGCCATCACCACCATCGAGGTCATCAAGGCTCCGACGCCCGACCTCGACGGCGATACCGTCGGCGGCATCGTCAACCTCATCACTAAGTCGGCCTTCGACCGTGGCGGTCGTTCGATCGAGTTCTCCGCCGGCGCCGACTACGTGAAACTACGCGAAAAGTTCGTGCCCAATTTCACCCTCGGCTACAGCGACGTCGTCCAAGGCGGCAAGCTCGGCGTCCGCATCGACCTCAGCTACTTTAAGGGCGATGAGGGCTTCGACAACATCGACTACGACTCACTCCCGCTTGTCCCGCAAATTGGCTTCAATAAATACCTGAACCTGCCCGCTTCCGGCACCCCGGTCTTCGCCCACGAGGACACGGAATACAACAACTTCTTCATCGAGCGTGACCGCTACGGCATCGCCTCCGCCTTCGACTACAAATATAACGATTCCGTCACGCTCCACTTCCGTCCGGTTTACACGTTCGAAGACCGCACCGAGAACGACATCCGTTACCATAAGATCATGGACAATCAGCACGGTCGCACCGCGTCGGCTCCTCCCGCCGGTGCCGCCGTCGGCACCGTCTACACCGGCACCCTCGGCCAAGCCATCGTGGCCGCCCCCGGTCGCGGCGCTTACCGCACGTATACCTCGGTCTCGACCGGCGCCGGCCGCACTTCCCTGCTGCCCAATGGCACCGGTCGCGGCTCGGTCGGCTACCGCCAATCGCTCAACCAGCGCGACCTGACCTTCTACTCCCTCGATTTCGGCGGCGCCCACGAGCTCGCCTGGGGCTCCCTGAAGTGGACGCTCTTCAACTCGACCTCGAACAAGGACGAGGTCTTGGACAGCGTGCGCTTCGACCGCAACGGCCTGCAATGGGCCTACGACCGGCCCGATATCCTCCGCCCCGACTACCGCGTCGTAAACGGAATCGATCCTCTCGCGATTCCTACCCGCGGTGCCGTCGATTTCTTCATCAATCCAAGCTCGTCCAACATCACCCGGGCCCTGCGCACGACCGAAGAGACGGTGACGATGCTCAAGGCTGACGTCACCGTGCCTTTCTTTGCCGGCACCGGCATCAAGGGCGATTTCAAGACCGGCGGCAAACTGCGCTTCATGTCCCGCGAATCCGACCGCGATCAGGACTTTTGGCGTCTGACCAATTTCGCCACGTTCGACTTCGCGAACTACCTGACGCCGGCCGGCGGCCGGACGGTCTCCGACTTCCCGATGGGCTACACCCCCAGCACCGGCCGCATCATCGCGGAAGCCACCGGCGGCAACGCGAACTTCACTGCCGATACCAGCATCGCCCGCCGGCTCAACTCCCTCAACACGGACTACGAGGCGAGCGAAGATTCCATCGAGGGCTACGCCATGGGTGTGTTCGCAGTGGGCCCGAAGCTCAAGCTCACCAGCGGTGTCCGCGTGGAGCACACCACGTTCGAGGCGACTACCCCGGTCTACGACCCCCTCAATCTCCCGCTGGCCCGCCGCGCCTCGAAGACCCTCAAGAACAAGAACGACTACACGGTCGTCCTTCCCGGCCTGCATCTGCGCTACGAGGCCCGCAACAACATCGTCGCCCGCGCGGCCTACACCCACACTTACGGCCGACCAGCGTTCCGCGAATCCATCGCGGTCACCAGCTTCGATGACGTGAACAACACCATCAGCACCGGCAATCCGAACCTGAATCCCTACAACTCCGAAAACTGGGATTTCTCGATCGAATACTTCGGCAAGCGAGCCTCCTACCTCCAACTCGCCCTCTTCCAAAAGAAGGTGACGAATTTCGTGCTCGAGCTCGGCGAGACCATCGACGGCTCGGCCGGCTTCCCCGGGCTCACGTTGACCCCCGGAGAAACCTACACGCTGGCCACGTTCTCGAATCAGCACGATGCCATCAATCGCGGCGTGGAGATTGCCGGGCGCTACCGATTCGTCACCCTGCCCTCCCCGTTCGACGGCTTCTACGTTGACGGCTCTGTGACCTACACGAACTCCAATGGTAAGTACGCCGACCGCCCCGGTGAAGATCTGCCCACCTACGGCGCTTCCGAGTGGCTCTACTTCGCCGGTCTCGGCTACGAGAAAGGTCGGTTCGCTGCCCTCCTCTCCTACCGCTACCGCAGCGACTACCTCGAGGGTCTCGAATCCGTGGACCAACAGAATCGCGAGCTCGGCTTCCCACCCGACTCCGGCGACGACTGGTGGGGCCCCGAGAAGTACTGGAATCTGGAGACAAGCGTCCGCATGACCGACAAGCTCAAGGTATTCTGCAACATCTCCAACTTGGGCGAGTACACCAACTACTCGACCCAGTCGCCGGTCAAAAACGACTACCCCGAGGACAGCTATTGGCACAAGATGCGCATCAGCTTCGGCCTCAAAGCCCGCTTCTGAGTCGCCACTGCAATCGCACCTTTTGGGTTAGGCCATCGTTTGGAAACCAGCCCGGTCGCGCAGTGCGACCGGGCTCTTCCTTTTTACGCCGCGCGCGCCCCCGTCCCTTCGCCTTAACCCAATCTTCACCATCCGCCCCGCCGTTTCTTTACACGCCTCGTTTAGTCTAGAGCCATGTTCACCACTCCGCCTCCCGCCCCCGTGCAATTTACTCGGAAGGTCATTGCCGCCGCCGAACGCGTCGCCCGGTTTGAGCGACTGCGCCGCGGCACCCCTCCTATCGCCATCGCCTCCCTGCGCGGCCAGTTTCGCGCCGTCATCGACCAGGTCATGGGCGAGGCGGGGCTCTACGCTTCCGAGCACGCCGCGCTCGCTCTGGCCCAAGCCGAGGGCGATACCCACGAGGCCGTCGTGATTCTGCGGGCGTTTCGCACCATCCTCGTGCGCCGTTACACCTCGGCGGTGATCGACACCACCGGCATGTTCGTCGAACGCCGGATTTCGTCCGCCTTCCGCGAGATCCCCGGCGGCCAGATCCTCGGGCCCACCCGCGATTACTCCCAACGTCTCCTCGATGCCGCCCTCGCCACCGAGACCGCTGCCACCGTCGACGCGGCCGCGACCG
>CAMCHO010000063.1 GCA_945874455.1 Opitutus sp. GAS368
GAGAATTCTCGGAAGCGCGCGAAGATCATCTCCGGCGCATCGGTCGGCTTGGCTTTGAGGTCGTTGCTCCCGCAATAGTAGACGATGACTTTCGGCGCATAGGGCGGCACGACTTGTTCGAAGCGCGCAAGCTGGTCACCGGTGCGCGAGCCGCCAAACGCGCGATTCAACACGGGCAGCGGTGCCATGTGTTCGGCCACGTCTTTCCATTGGCGAAAAATGCTGCTGCCGACGAAGAGGATACCGCCTTTGACCGGGGGCTGCGCACGATCTGCCTCGGCAAACGCAGTGAACGAAGGCTCATATTGCGTCCACCGTTTATCTGCATCGTCGGCCGCGCGGACGAGGCACGGCAAGATCAAGAACAGGATCAGCAGGCGCAGGGAGTGGGATTTCATAGTGCAAAAAAACGAATGAAAAATTGGCAGAACAGCGCGCCGACCACAATCATGGCCAACCCCCACAGCAACATCTGCCGGAAAAGTTTCTTCGCATCGCCGCCGGCCGGCAACCCGGCGATACAGAGGGCGCCGATCGTCGACAGCGGCGACACATCCACGATGGCCGCGCCGACATTGATACTGAGCGCAATCTCCAGCGGATTTCCGCCGCCGAGCTTCGCGACCAATCCCGGGACCATCGGCAGAAACGCTGGATAGACGACGCCAGACGTGGAGCTGTAGGTGGAGATCAAGCCGGTCACAAACGCCATCGCGCCGTTGACAGTCCCAGGCGTGGCAATCTGCGCGAGGAGCGATGAAAACAGATCCATCCCGCCTGTTTTCTCCAAAACGCCGACCAATACGCTCACCCCCGAAACCATGAGCAACACCGACCAGGGGATGGCCGCCACCGCCTCTTGGTCTTCCACCGTGCGCGCCATGATCAGCACCGCCGCCGCCGCAAAGGCCGAAAGCCCCGGGTTGATCTTGAACGCCACGACGCCCGCGATCCACAGCGCCAATACCCCCAAAGTAAACCACTGCCGGGTCGTGAGTATCGCCTGATCCGCAGTGACTGCCGCCACCCGCGGTGCCCGCAGGAGTTTAAGTCCGCCAAACAGAAAATACGCAGCTCCCGCGACCAGCGCATGCGCGACGAAGTTCGCCGCAAAAATACTCCAGTCGTTGTGCGGCAATCCGGCCTTGTGCATCTGCGCCTGCACAATCACCCCCACCGCGCTGAAGGGCGACAGGTTGCCGGCATTCGCGCCATTGGCGACCATCAGCGCCATCAGAAACGGCGAAACGCCCGCCGTAATCCCGGCCGTCATCGCTAGCGGCGCGACCAGGGCGCTGGCAGCAATCGCGCCCGGGCCGATCATCGAAAGCACACCAGCCAGTCCAAAAAACAACGGTGGCAGCAGCGCAGGCGTCCCGCCGCAGAGTCGCACGCCGCGTCGCGCGAGCACCCCCAGCGTGCCGTTGATCTGGGCGATGCCAAACAGCAGCGTCACGCCGGCGAGAGTCAGAAACAGCGACGAGGGGAAAAGCCCGAGCACCGCATCGGCTTTCCATCCGGCGGAATAAATCCCCACCGGAAATGCCAACGCCACCGCGAGGATACCGACGTTGATCCGCGACGTCAGGCTGAGGAAAATCACCGCCAGCAGCGCGCACAAGGAGAGCGTGGCGGGATTCATGGCGCGAGTGGCGTAGACTTCAGCAAATGCTTCTGCACCTTGCCCAACGCCGTGCGCGGAATCACCACCACCCGTACAAACGCGCGTGGTTGCTTGAACGATGCGAGCTGCGTGCGTAGGTGCACTACCGTGGCGGCCTCGTCGAAGGTCCCCGCGTCCACCACCACGTAGGCCACCGGCACTTCGCCCCGCACCGGATCGGCAACGCCCACGACGGTCGCTTCGCGCACGCCAGGCTGCTCAAGAATCAACTCCTCAATCTCTCGGGGATAAATATTAAAGCCGCCGGAGATGATGAGATCGCTACGGCGGCCCTGGAGCGTGATGTAGCCGTCCGCCGCGCGCACCCCGATGTCGCCCGTGCGAAACCAGCCTTCGCTCCACGCCGCCGCCGTCGCCTCAGGACGCCGCCAGTAACCCGCACACACATTCGGACCTTTCACCCAGACCTCACCCGTCGTCCCATCGGGCACGACGGCATTGGCTTCATCACAAATCCGTACCGCGACGTGCGCCAGCGGCAGTCCGACCGTGCCGGGGCGTCGCTCGCCGGCGTACGGATTTCCAATGTTCATCAACGTCTCCGTCATCCCATAGCGCTCCAGAATAACCGAGCCATAGAGCTGCCGGAATTTTTCGTGCACCTCCGTCGGCAACGGAGCCGAGCCGGAAACCGCGAGCCGCAACCGTGCACCGATCTGCCGCGCCACGACCGGAGGCAGCTCGAGCAAACGGATGAACATCGCCGGCACGCCGAAGAAAACCGTGGGCCGGTAATCTTCGAACCACTCGGCCGCCTTCGCGTGCTCGAATCGTTCGAGCAGGCGCAGGTGGCAGCCACTGAAGAGCCAGCAGTGCAGCCCATTCGCGAGGCCGTGCACGTGAAAGAGCGGTAACGTCGCGAGGTAGCGATCCGCTGCCGTGATATCCCACGCCGTCACCAGCGTCAGCGCATTGGTCGCAAAGTTTCCCTGGGTGAGCACCGCCCCTTTCGACGCACCGGTCGTGCCCGACGTGTAGATCAGCGCCATCGGGGTATCCGCGTCCGCGGGCACCGCGATCCGCGTGGCGGGTTGAGCCGCCGCCTCCGCGACCAGCGCGTCCACGTCCCACACGACAACATCGGTCGGGATCAGCGGCGCCAAATCGCGCGATGTGACGACCGCCGTCGGCTCGGCGTCGCGCAGGATGTGCGTGAGCTCGCGCTCTCGGTAGAGCACATTGATCGGCACGATGATCAGGCCGAGCTTGGCCCCCGCGAGCCAGAGATCGATGACCTCGACCCGATTTTGCAGAAAGAATGCGACGCGATCACCGGCCTTGGTTCCGCGCGCTCGGAGCAGGTACGCGAGCCGATTGCTGCGATTCTCCAAATCCCCAAAAGTAAACGCACTCCGCCGTCCGTCCCCGCCTTCAAACTCTAGTGCCGGCCGCGTGGCGCGGGCAATCAACGAAAGGTCAAAGAGGGGCAGGAGGGACATAAACGTGGGTTTAGCCAACAGACTGGAGACTTCGAGCACGATTACTCCGCCATACTCTGAACAGGTTCGAGGTGACAGGGAAACTGCACACCCTCCCACCGCGCCACGACCGCCGGCGCGGCGCAATGGCCAATCACATTCACGCTCGTGCGAATCGGGTCGATCAACGCATCAATGCCGAGGAGCAACCCCAGCCCCTCCAACGGCAGGCCGAAGCTTTGAAAGAGCGCCGTGAGCACGACGAAGTTCGCGCGGGGAATTCCCGCCACGCCTTTACTCGTCAGTTTCAGCGTGAGCAAAATCAGTAACTGCTGATCAAACGACAGCGGGACATTCGCCGCCTGCGCGACGAACAGCGTCGCCAGCCCGAGGAACAGCGTGCTGCCGCAGAGGTTCAGACTGATGCTGAGCGGCGCCACCACGCCGAGAATGCGCTGAGGCACGCCGAAGCGCTCCATATTTTCCAACGTCTGCGGGAGCGCCGCCGCACTCGACGTCGTGGCAAAAGCGATGAGAAAGGGCTCGCGCACAAAATGAATGAAGCGGCGCAGCGGCAGACCAAACGCGACGAGCGACCCACCCAAGACCGCCACCAGGAAAAGCAGCTCGGCGCCCCACGCCGCCGCAAACAGGCGGGCCAAGCCGGTCAGCACATCCACCCCTCCCGACGCCACCGTGCCGGCCATCGCGGCGAACACCGCCGCCGGCGCCAGATACATGATGAAGTGCGTAAAACGAAACGCGATCGTCACCACGGCATCCGCCAGTTCGAGCACCGGCCGCGCTTTCTCCCCGACCGACAAACACGCGACGCCGAACAGAAAACAAAAGACGACAATCTGCAGCACGTCGCCCCGCGCCATCGCATCCACGATGCTCGTGGGAAACGCATTCACGAGCACGTCCATGAACGACATCGCTGGCGCGCCCACCGTCGCCTTGGCGACCAGCGCGACGCCATCCCCGGGCCGCACCATCACCGCCGCACACCAGCCGAGCAGCAGCGCCAGCGTCGTCGCCACTTCGAAGTAGAGGAGCGCCTTCCATCCCAGCCGACCCAGATCCTTCATGCCACTCACGCCGCCGACCGCGCGCACCAACACCCCGAAAAGCACGGGCGCAATGATTGCGCGAATGAGCCGTAGAAAAATATCGCTGATAAACTTCAGGTGCGGCGCGAGGCCGGGCGCGGCCAGCCCGAACACGATTCCGCCCACGGCCGCGAGCAGCATCCACTGCGCGAGCGAGATCCCGCGCAAGGCGCGCCACGCGCGCTCCCCCCAGCCACGAGTGTCGGAACGATGAGCAGGCGAGGACATAAGGGTCAGGGTTTCTTGAGCAGGTCGTCAAAGGCGCGCTGGAAATACGCCAGCGGCTGGGCACCCGCGATCGTCGATTCAGTTCGTTTTCCGTCGGCGCTCCATTTCGAAATCACAAAGGTCGGCGTGCCCCTGATTTTCAAGCGCGCCGCCAGCTCAAAATCCTTCGCCACAGCGGAGCGCACTCCGCGGTCTTGCAGGCAAATCTCCAACTCGCTCCGGTCGAGCAGCGGGCTCTTCGCCACCAGCGCCTCAAGCACGCTCGGCGCGCGGTGAGCCACGGAGAACAGACCGTCTAGCAATTCCCAATACTTCCCCTGCCGCTGCGCACAGCGCGCAATCGAGAAAATCTTGCCATACTGCTCGGACTCATCGTCCGAAGCGTTGACCACGACCCATTGGATTTTGCCCGTATCAATATAGTCCTTACGCAGCGTCGGGAACACGTTCTCGTGGAACTTTCGGCACTGGGCGCATTTGAAATTCGAGATCTCCACCACCAACACCGGCGCCGTATTCACCCCGAGCACAGGGCGGCCCGTCAGCTCGACCGGCAGTCCAACGCGCGGCTCCGCCGCCCACGACGGAGCCGCGCCATGACCCAGCCCAAGCAGGACCGCCGCGGCGAGGAAAGAGACGACGTTGGAGACGAGACGACGCATAAACGCGGCCGCTCACACCACCGGGATGTGAGCGACCAACGGCACGTTAGAACCGCGTGCGCACGCCCACGCGGAACATCCGGCCGACCTGGTCAAACAGGCCCGGATCCGTGGGCATCGGCGTCGCCCCGCCGCTGCGCGGCGCATACGTCGGATCGCGGTCGAGGAGGTTGGCGATGTTCAGATAGATCTCCGTCTGCCAGCGCTGGCGCATCGTGGGGAGGCGATAGGCGACTTGGCCGTCGAAATAGGCGGTCGAGGGCACGTCGTTGTAGTCAGTCGTCACGCCGAGGACGCGCGTCTTGTCCCACGTCATCCGGCCAATGTAGCGCATCTGGAGGAAACTCGAGATCGCCCTGCGCGAATGGTTCAACGAGAGCGTGCCTCGCACGTGCGGCATCGCCGAGGAGCCGCTCCCGGCATTTGCCAGACCGTTGCCGGCGAAATTGATCGTCGGGGCGAGCGGCGAAACACGAGAGTACTCGTCGATATAGCCCGCGACCGCCCGTACCGTCAAATCGCCGGGCTGGGCGTTGGCAAACCAGGTGTTGAGCGGCAAACGGTAGCTCGCTTCAAAATCCACCCCGCGGGAAAACTCGGAGTTGAGGTTGACCGACGAAATCTGCGTGCGAATGACGGCCCGCGGGCTGGCGGAAGTGGGGCCGCGCGTCACGAAGGAGCAGAGCGGCGAGGCTGGATTAAGCGAACACTCGCGCACCGCGTCTTGCCCTCCGGCGAGGAAAATGGCGTCGCTGATCTTCGTGGTATAAAAATCCACCGCGAAATTTGCGCCCTTGAGCCACGACGGTTGATAGACGAAGCCCACGACCGCAGAATTAGCCACCTCGGGCTTTAGATTGGGGTTGCCGCTCGTGACTCTCGGCACGCCCTGAAACGTCAGGCCGGTGCCACCGGGAAAGGTATCGTCGATATTCGAGTTCTGCTGGGTCCCGGCGGTAAACAGCTCGCTGATGTTGGGTGCGCGGATATCGCGGGAACGCGACGCGCGAAGGCGAAGATCGGATTGGAGCTGCCAGACCATCCCCGCTTTCCAGCTCTCGGCATCGCCGCTCGTGGAGTAGTTCGCATGCCGGGCGGCCAGATTGGCTGTCACCTGTTTGGCGAAGGGGAGATCCTTGATGATCGGGATCTGGAATTCAGCGAACTCCTCGATGATGGTGTAGTCACCGGAGAAGGGTTGGGTGTTGGCCAAACGATAGCCCGCAGCCGCCGAGGTCGCATCTGACCGCGTCGTGGATTTGAGACTCCGCCATTGCGCGCCAACGGCCACCGCGAGAGGTCCGGCGGGCAATGTGAACAGATTGCCGGTGATCTTGGTGTCCGCGACGTCCTGCGTGGTGGTCTCGTCAAAACTCGTCGTGCCCATCACGTAGTCCAGCGCCGCCTGAGACGGCGAACCCGCGCCAAAAGGATTGAAGGCGACGGCCCCAGGATTGGCCGCCAAGGCCCGCGGGACAATTTGACCGCCCACCAAGACCGCATCAGCAGCCACCGCCATGCGGGCGAGGATCAAGTTATTGGTGATCGGGATGCTGATATCGTTCGTGCCCCATTGATAGGACGTTTCCCAATTCCATTCGCCGAGCTTGGCGTTGAACCCGACCAAGAGACGGCGGTTCTTATCGTTGACGTGCGACTCGGTCAGCCCGCGCTCCAGCGTGAGGCGGTTCATGGTAAACGAGGTCACCCCGAGCGCAGTCATCCGCGCCACCAAATCGGGTGCGATCTGCGCGAGAAACGCGTTGCCCCGCTGGATCGTGAGCAGGTGAGTCGTCGGGCTGTTTTGCTGATCCGCCATGGTTTCGCTATAGGATCCCTCCGCGAAAACGGTGAGGTGATCGAGCAGCTTGAAGTCGGACCGCAGAAACAGGTTCTTCCGCGTAAGTGGCCGGACGATCTCTTGCGACGTGCCGATGCGGAAGCCGTCGCCCCCACTCTGGAATCCGTTGGTGGTGCCGACCGTGGTCGAGAGTTTGCCGTAGTCGTAAGGACTCTGCACGCCACCAGGTCCAAACTTAATGCCGCGAATGAGCGCGTTGTTGGCCGCCGTGCCGCCGGCCCCATTGATGATGTGACCGCCCGTCGTAAACGGCGATCGGATGTCCGTCGCGCGAACGGTTTTGGTCGTGTTACCGGGCTCGGGGATCTGGTTGGTTTCTTCCCGGCGGGAGGCTCGCCCGTCGCCGTTCACCCCTTTGCTGACCGCATACTCCGCATTGAAGATAAGATGGCCACGGCCCTTCAGATAGTCGGTGCCGAACGTGACCGATCCTTTGTATTCCTTGTTGTCGCCTTTCTGGGACTGGCCCACGACCACATCGGATTTGAAACCAGTAAACTCTTTGTTGAGCACAAAATTCACGACCCCACCCACCGCATCCGAGCCGTAGGCGGCGGACGCGCCGCCGTTCACGACGTCCACGCGATCAACGAGTCCTTGCGGAATGAGATTCGCGTCGATCTGGCCGGTTGGGCCACTGGGCGTAAAGCGCCGTCCATCGAGCAGCGTCAGCGTGCGGGTTACCCCCAGTGCGCGGAGATTGAGGAAATTGGCGCTGCTGTTCCCCGTGCCACCGCCATTCGTCTGCCCGCCACCCGGCGCGATCGCAGGAAGCTGTTTCAGACCCTCCGCCAGATTGATCGGCGCCACGGCCAAGAGCGCGACGTGATCGATGACCAAGACGGGCGTCGGCGCGGTAAACGTGCTCGCCCCCTTGATGTGCGAGCCGGAGACGCTGAAGGCCTCGAGCTTGAGGACTTCGCCCGAGGCCGCGGGCGCGGGGTTCGGAGTGGCTGCAGTCTGGGCGTCGGTGATCGTCACGAGGCCGGCACACAGTGCGGCCAGGACCAGGCGGGCACGCGCCAGCCGTGAAGTCGGAATGGAATTGAGCAGGGTGTTCTTAATCGGGTTCATAGGTTCTAAGGGTGGATTGCAGGGTCAGGGAAAGGATCAGCGGGCGTGGTCCGCCACGGTTTGAAATCGGAAAAGTGCTTGGGGCGTGGCCTCCAACACCGTCCGACGAGCGGCGGGATCTGTGATCCAGCGGTCGAGTTGCCCGCGGGCGTCGGCGTATTCCTCCGCGTGCTCGAACTGCGTGTGCGGCCAGTCGCTGCCCCACAACAGCCGTTCCGGACCAAAGGCCCGCAGCAGCAGCGGCGCCGCCGCATCCGCGATCGCATCGCCAATACCGTCGGGGCCGTTGCGATACGCACCGGAGAGTTTCACCCAGAGCCGCCGCGTCGAGGCCTGCGCCAGCAAATACTTGAAGCCCGGATCTTCGACGCCGAGTGTCGGATCGGGGCGGCCAAAGTGATCGACCACGACGTTGAGGCCCGCCGCCAGCAGGGGTCCAACCGAGCTCGGCAGGTCGCGAGCCTCGCGCTGCACCTCGACGAGCCAGCCTAGTTTCTGCAACTCCCCCAGCAACACCGGCCACGGCTCCAGCCGAACGTTCGGCAGCGGCTGTCCGACGAGATTGAGTCGGATACCCACGACACCCGCCGCGGCCAACTCCGCGAGTTGCGCCGACCCGATGCCTGGGTCCACCACCACGACCCCGCGCAACCGCCCCGGGTGGGCGCGGAGTGCAGCCAGCAGCAGCGTGTTGTCGGTCCCCAGAAAGCTCGGCTGCACCAGCACCCCATGGGAAATACCGTGCGTGGCGAACTGTTGAAACAGCTCCGCCAGCGTCGCGTCGTAATTGGGCACGTAACGTGCACCTGCCACCGGGGCGGAAGCGCGTTGGAAAATATGAGCGTGTGTGTCCACGGCGATGAGGTTTGAAGAAGAGAGCACCGTCACGCGGTCTACGCCGCGCCCGCTGGCAGCAAGCAGGAGAGCCGCAGCCAAGATGCGAGCAGAAATTGCCGCGCGCGAAATCATGCGCAGGCGCACCGGAGCGGCGCGGTTGGATACCCGGTTGCGTCCACGTTCACCGCCCCACCTGAGTCGACGTCGAGTCGCCGGCCCGTGGTCTCGGGCAACAAACACACGGCCACGATCACGAGCGAATACGCCAGCGCCGCGTCGATGCCGATCGCGCGACCCAGCGGCATGGATTCGCTCATGTGCCCGACGAGCCACGGAAACCCGGCCGACGCGATGCGCCCGAAATTGTAGCAGAAGCCCACCCCGGTGCCGCGAATCCCGGCGGGGTAGAGTTCATTAAACAATGCGCCCAAGCTCGCGGGAATTCCGGCGGCAAAAAAACCGAGCGGAAACCCCAGCACCAGCATCTGCCCGTTCGTCAGCGGCAAAAACAAATAGACGATCACCGTGGCGACGCAGCAGACCGCAAACAGCAGAATATTTTTCCTCCGGCCAATCCGATCAAGCAACTGGGCGCTCACCATACAGCCGCACCAAAACGCCACGATGATCACCGCGAGATAACCACCCGTGCTCACTACGGAGAGTTGTCGCTCCGTTTTCAGAAACGTCGGCAGCCACGTCATCAGCGCGTAGTAGCCACCGTGGGCGCCCACGCCGAGGAGCGCTCCCACAAGCGTCACCCGCCACAAGCCCGAAGAAAAAATCCCAAACAGACCTCCCGCCCGCTGATTCGGCGTTGGCAAGAAACCTTCCCTCACTCGGGTCTCGGGGATCGCCCGCCGCACATAAATAATAAATAGCGCGGGCAACAGACCGACCCCAAACATCACGCGCCATGCGGCCTCCCCCGGCAGCCCCCACACGAGTAAAGAATAAATCAGCACCGCCCCGCCCCACCCGACCGCCCACGCGCTCTGCACCGTCGCCAGAACTTTCCCGCGATGCTCCGGCCGGATCGTCTCCGCCATCAACACCGCGCCGGCCGCCCATTCCCCACCGAAACCGAATCCTTGCAGCGCCCGCAGCACAAAAAGCTGCGTCCCATTTTGCGCGAAGGCACACAGAAACGTGCACACAGAAAACCAGACAATCGTCGCCTGCAAAATGCGCACGCGCCCGTAACGGTCCGACAACGCGCCGGCGATCCAGCCGCCCAGGGCCGACGTCACCAGCGTGACACTGCCGATCGCACCGGCCTCAGAATTATCCAAGCCGAAGGCCACGATCAGCGCGGGTAAGGCGATGCTGAACATCTGCACATCCATCGCATCCAGCCCCCACCCCCCGAAGCAGGACCAAAAGGTCCGGCGCTCGGGCGGGTTGATTTCACGATACCAGCGAAACATGGGGTGATGGGTTGGGAAAATTGGTCGGGATTGCGTGGAGGCGTTCCCCAGATTGGCCGGCGCGGTGGGGTGTGCGGCTACCGGATTTCAACTTGGTAGCGGAACTCACTCGCCGGCCCCCGTGACTGCCGCCACTCCAGCGGCTGGCGATCCGCACTCAGCGCCACCCGTTCGATCACGATCACCGGTTCACCGGCCTCGAGTTCGAGCAGTCGGGCATTCTTCGCCGACACCGCTTCGGCACTCAAGGTCTCCTGCGCCGACGCCACCATCACGCCGCAATATTGCTCATAGAGCGGATACAACAAATCGCCGAACTCCCGGGTATCGATCGTGAGGAGCGCCTTAAATCGGTCGTGCGGCAGCCAAATATCTTCCAACACGAGCGGCCGGTCGTCGATCAACCGGAGCCGGGAAAACCGAATCGCCGGAGCCCCAGCCTTCAGCCCGAGCGCCTCGGCGACGACTACCGTCATCATCGTCTCTTCACGTTTCAAGATTCGACTCACCGGCACACGCGCCGCCCCGCCCGCACTCGCAAATCGAAAAAAGCGAAAGAACGACGACTGAAAATCCGGCCGCCGCACAAACGTACCCTTGCCTTGAAAACGCTCCAATACGCCGTCCGCCACCAACGAATCGATCGCTTTCCGTACCGTGCCGATCGACACCTGATGCGTCTCCGCGATCTCCGCTTCGCTCGGAATCGCCTCCTCTGGTTTCCAGCGGCGCGCGGCAATCTCCGCGCTCAGCGCTTCCCTCACGCGATGATAGCGCGGCAAACGTTGATCGAATTCGGGGGCCAAGGGTTGGGGTGACATACGCTCCTCTAGTCATACAGATGCCTTGCGGTCGGCTCCGTCAACCGCGTTCGCAAAATATCTCGGCGCACCGGAACACCCTTGTCCCGCGTCCCACCCTCGGAGCACGCTCTTCCTCATGTCCGATCCCTTGCCACTGGCCCGCGACGTCGTCGCCCATTTTCGCGCCAATCTCTCTACCGTCTGCCTCGGCACCGCTTCGGCGGATGGCCTGCCCGAAGCCTCCGTCGCCGCCACACTCTTAGACAATAACGGTGCGTTCGTGATCTTCGTCAGCGGCCTCGCCGCCCACACGCGGAACCTCCGCGAGAATCCCCGCGCCAGCGTGCTCCTCGCGGAACCGGAGTCCGCCGCCACCAATGCCCTCGCCCGCCGCCGCCTCGGATTCTCCTGCGCCGCGGAGCCCGTCGCCCGAGAATCCGTCGCCCACGCCACACTCGTCGCCGCCTTCCGCGCCAAGTTCGGAGCGACCATTGCAGTCATCGCCGCGCTCCCCGATTTTCAGTTTATGCGCCTGATCCCGCTCCGCGGTCGGGTCGTCATCGGCTTCGGTGCTGCCTTCGAGGTCGACCCGCTCGACTGGGCTCAACTCACCCCCGTCGGCCGTTTACCCACTCGCTGAGGCGCAACGATGACGCCGAACGGCGGGCCGCCGCTCGTTGGCGCGCTATTTTGGTGACCCTGGAGTGAGATCGGTGCGGTGCTTCACCCGCTACGCCTACGGACTCTCCCTGTGGTCCGGTCGTGCACTGCTCATCCGTGTTCATCCGTGTCCTTCCGTGGTTAACCCTCCGCCTACCGTTAGTTTTCATTTGCTGCGGCCAGCGCCCCCGTGTTTGAAACCAAAAATAATATTGATTTTTGCTACCGCTCGACGGTTCAGCTTCGCTACGCTGTGTCTTCCTGCGCAATGTCTCCCGCTCACGCCCGCTCCATTTCTCCATGAAAAAAACCCGCTCCCACTGGTCTGTTCCCACCATCGCCTATGAAGGTCCCGGCGCGACCAACGCGCTCGCCTTCCGGCACTACAATCCCGACGAACTCATCGATGGAAAAACCATGTCCGCGCACATGCGTTTCTCCATCGCCTATTGGCACTCCTTCCGCGGCACCGGCTCCGATCCGTTTGGCCCCGGCACGATTCTTCGTCCTTGGGAAAAGGGCACCGACGCCGTCTCCATCGCCAAAGTCCGCATGGACGCCGCCTTTGAATTTTTCCAGAAAATCCGCGCGCCGTTCTGGTGTTTCCATGATCGGGACATCGCCCCCGAGGGCAGCACGCTCGCCCAATCCAACAAGAACTTGGATGCCATCGTCGCCCACGCGAAAGACCTCCAGAAAGCGACCGGCGTGAAGCTCCTCTGGGGCACGGCCAACCTCTTCTCCAATCCGCGCTTCATGTGCGGCGCCTCGACGAATCCCGATGCCCACGTCTTCGCCTACGCTGCGGCGCAGGTGAAGCAAGCGATCGACGTGACCAAACTGCTCGGCGGTGAGAACTACGTCTTCTGGGGCGGTCGTGAGGGCTACGAAACCCTCCTCAACACCAACCTCAAACGCGAACAGGACCACCTCGCCGCGTTTCTCCACATGGCGGTCGATTACGCCAAGAGCATCGGTTTCAAGGGCCAGTTCCTCATCGAGCCCAAGCCAAAGGAGCCCACCAAGCACCAATACGACTTCGACGTCGCTAGCGGCATCGCCTTCCTCCGCACCTACGGACTCGAAAGCCATTTTAAGTTCAACATCGAGACCAACCACGCGACTCTCGCCGGCCACACCTTCCAGCACGAAATCGAAGTCGCCGCCGCGCAAAACATGCTGGGCTCCATCGACGCCAACGCGGGCGACCTCCTCCTCGGCTGGGATACCGATCAGTTCAACACCGACGTCAAGGAGCTCACCCTCGCCATGACCTCGATCCTGCGCGCCGGCGGACTGGGCTCCGGCGGTTTCAACTTCGACGCCAAACTCCGCCGGCCGAGTATCGATGCCGACGACCTCTTCCACGCCCACATCGGCGGGATGGATGCCTACGCCCTCGCCTTCAAACTCGCGCGGAAAATCCTCGCCGACGGAAAATTCGAGAGCTTCGTAGCCGATCGTTATGCTTCTTTCGATACGGGCTTCGGCCAGGACATCGAGCAACGCCGCATCGGCTTCAAAGAGCTCAACAAACTCGTCCTCGGCAAACTCGGCGAACCCAAGCCTAAGTCTGGCAAGCAGGAGTATCTCGAAAACCTCCTGAACACCTACCTCCACGACTGAGCCAATCGTTCCTCGTTCTCGTAATCGTTCTCGTTCTCATTGCTCACTCCGGCGCGGCCCCAGCGGCCGCGCCTTTTTTACGCTCACGTCTGCTGCCGCACCGTCGGCCCCTCGACCCATCTCGCCGGCACGGTCGTCGTCGTGGGCCACGCCGGCACCCCGAGCTCATTGCGCTGAAGCTGCGCGATGAGCAATTCCACCGCCCGCGCGCCCAGCTCCTTCGGTTGCTGATCGAGCCCCGCGCAGGCCCGGGTTTTATAGAGCAGATTCAAACTCACAAACCCGTGGGTCTGGGGCACCCTCGCCCCGCACGCTTCCATCCAGTTGATCACCTCAGTAAAATGACTCAGCACGACATCCGGTTTGTACTTCCGAAACCACGCGGTGAACTCCGCTTGGTTTTTCGTTGGCGTCATGAGCATCGGAATTTTTTCAATGCCGGGCCGCGTCTCCTGAAACGAGCGAAACCCCGCACTGAACCGGTGCTGCGTTCGCTCATCTCGGCCCGTTTCCACAAAGAAGCCCGGCCGCCGATAGCCCCGTTCCGCCAGTTTCGCCAACACCCCGATCATCGACCGATAGTGGTTGCAGCACACACAATGCAGCGCAGGGCGCTCGATAATGGTGTCCGTGTAAACGCCCGCATAGTGCGACCAATCCAGTTCCGACCAGTCCGGCGCATACCACGACGGCAACACCAACACGCCGTGAATCCCGCGAGATTTCAAAATTCCATCGAGCCGCGGCAGAGTCATCGCCGCCGCATTCAGCACAAATTCCTCCAGTTTAAAACCGAGCTCGCTGGCCCGCTCCCGCCCACCGCGCAATAACTCTTGGTGAAACACCCCGTGCGGATCCCGCCGGTCCGGTTCAATAATATCCACCGCCGCGAGCACGCCACGAAAGGTTCCTCCCCGCGACCGCCGCAATTCCGACATCACTGCCGCCGCGAGTGGATTCCGTTTGTAGCCCACCTCCTGCGCCGCTTTCCGAATCCGGTCCTCCGTCGCGGGATCGACCCGCCCCTTGCCCCGCAAGGCATCCGAAACCGTGGTGTGCGAGAGCCCGAGGCTTCTCGCGATCGAACGAACAGTGGGTGCGCGGGTAGACGTCACAGTTCGCTTTACGGCAACACCGACCGGTTCAATGGCAAGCTCGGGTATCCGCAAGGCCCGCAGCGCGTTTCCATCGTCCGCCTTGCACCCTCCATCCATTGCTGCGTCATTCCCGGCGTGCGCATCTTTCCCTCTCCACACGGGCGCCGGTTCCGCCCGCTGCTCGCTTTCCTCGCCTGCTGCTTCCTCGGGTTTTCCGGCTGTGCGTCCGTCGCCACCCGCACCGTCGTCGACCTCTCCCGTTTCAAAAAAATCTACGTCGAACATAAACTTACCGATGACCGCCACGTCGACGAAATGATCGTCAAGGAGCTCACGCGCCTCGGTTATCAGGCGTCACACGGGCCCCTCACCATGCTCCCGGAAAACACCGACGCTGTGCTCACGTACGAGGATCGCTGGGAATGGGATTTCAAAACCTACCTGATCGAATTCAACGTCACCGTCCGCACCGCCCGCACCAACAAAAAGCTCGCCGATGGGCGGTACTACCAGCCCACCCCCAACTCGAAAGCCCCCGCCGAGGTCGTCAGCAAAGTGCTCACGCCGTTGTTTGGGAAATAGGACTTACTTCGCCCCACCCTGCGGCGTCCCGCTGCCCGGCGCGAGGTCGAGCGCCCACAGGATGCCGCCGATCAGATGCTGCTGAAACTGGCGCGCCACCTCGGGCGGATTCTTCCGTCCGTCTTTTTCGGTGTACGTCGGATCCCACATATCGTCGCGATGGCCGAGCGAGGTGTAGAAGACGCGTCCTTGGCCGTGCGTCTTGCACCATGCGACCGGATAATCGCCCGCCGTCGTCCGCCGATTTTTCACGTCGTCCGCCGAGAGCATCAGGCTTTCCAGCGACAGCAGGCCGTGGACCTTCGAGCGCTCAAAATTCTTCATCTGGTAAATCTCGTCGAAGACCGTCCACGTCTTGGCCAGCGGCGCGCACGCCGCATGCGCCTGATCATGATTGACGCACTCAACAGTGACTTGCGGGCCATGGGTCTTGAAGGCGGCGCCGATCATCCCGACGTAACCCGGAAACGTCTTGAACGTGTCGGCGGCGGCATGCACGCCGATGAACGCCTTGCCGGATGCCACCCAGTCCACGAACCCTTGGCGGTCTGGCAGTGGCAGTTCGTCCCCGGTCGTGTTCGCGAAAAGCACGGCGTCGTAATTCCTGAGATTCGCCGGGCTGAGCGACCGCAGCGCTTCCGCCACTTTCGGCCGCCACTGCGCCATCGCCGCTTCGTAGGTCTTGGTCTCCTGCTTGAATGTTTCGAGCGCCAAAAGATGAGCCGCCGTCTTGTCGCCGTCTTTGCCCGGCCGCGGCTGGGCCGGCTTTTTCGGCTCCCCCGCCGGCTGCCGCACGAAGTCCACGCTGAACGTGCCGCCGCTCTCCGCCGCGAGCTGCGCGAGGATTTTTTCCGCCGTCGGGATCGACGAGTGGCGGAAGCCCGTCGTCACGGTGACGACGAGGATTTTCTTGGGCGCGGCGAACGCGGGCAACACCAGGGCGACGACCAGCAGGAGGGTTGTGAGGAGCGGGAGTTTCATGGGGAAAATTAAAAGGGACGACGAGAACGAGAAACGCAGGCGCAATGTGCCCGCTCCAGCGCACGCGAACAGCCAATAATTAATCGTCACGTCACTTTCTCTTCAGCGCAAAGGCCACATACGCGTCGCCCGCACCCGACTTCCCGCCGACGCGCCCACCCCCGGTCGCCGTGATCACGACAAACTGCCGCCCACCCGCCTCGTAGATCGCCGGCGCCGCCGTGCCCGCAAACGGCAGTTTCGCCGCCCACAGCTCCGCGCCCGTATCCACATCAAACGCGCGCAGTTTTTCGTCCGCGGTGCCCGCCACAAAAACTAATCCACCCGCCGTCACGCTCGCCCCGCCCAAATTCTGCGAACCCGTTTTCGGCACGCCTTGTTTCGTCAGCTCCTCCAATTCTCCGAGTGGCACCCGCCACAAGGCCTTGCCCGTGCTGAGGTCGTAACAATTCAGCAGGCCCCACGGTGGCTTGATCCCCGGGTAGCCTTCGTGGTCGACCAAGAACCCAAAGCCATCGAACACGTAGTTGGGCCGGCCTGACGCGTCCGTCGGATCGCCCGCGCGGCGCGTCGGCGGCTGGTTCCGTCGAAACAGATAGTCGAGCAGGTCTTTTTTCTGCGCATCCGTAAGCACCAAATTCGGCGGCATCGCACCGCGCCCGGTCGCCAACAGGGCCAACACGTCCGCATCTTTCGCGCGTGACTTCAAAGCGATCAAGGGCGGCACCATCCCCAGACCGACGCGGTTCGGCCCATGACACGACGCGCAGTGCTCGGCATAAATTTTCTCTCCAGCCGAGGCCGCGTGGCGCGGATCGCGCTCTTGCTCGTCATTGGCCATCACCGTGATTTTTGAAACCCAGCGGTTCGACGTCACGTAAAGCCGACCGGTCGGCACATCCACCGCCGCACCCGACCACTCCGCTCCGCCGCGCGATCCGATAAACAGCGTCGGCTTACCTTCTTCGAATGGCGCGAAGAAACCATAGTTGGATCGTGCGACCACGGGCTCGACAAACGCCCGCGCTTCCGGCGAACGATTCGTGATCATGTCTGGATGAAATTCGCTGCGCGAGATCGGCTCCGGCCACTCCGGGTCCGGCTGATACTCCGCCGTGCGTTCACCCGGTAACTTCGAGATCGGCGCGCGCCGCAGGCGCACCGGAAACACCGGCTTGCCGCTCACGCGATCCAGCACGAACAGGTGCCCCGACTTCCCCATGCACGTGACCACATCGACGCGTTTTCCCTCGCGCGTGATCGTCACGAGATTCGGTGGCGCGCACACATCGAGGTCCCAAATATCGTGCCGCACATCTTGAAAATGCCAGAGCCGTTTCCCCGTCAGTACATCAAGCGCGAGCACACAATTGCTGAACAGATTATCCCCCAGCCGCCTGACGCCGACCATGTCGGGCCGAGGCGCGCCCAGCGCCACGAACACCATCCCACGCGCATCGTCAATCGAGAGCCCGCTCCAGCCATTCGCGCCCGCTTGCGGCCCGTCCCACGTCTCGGCACCCCACTCTCCGCCGCGTGCGACCGAGTGAAAACGCCACAGCTCGCGACCACTCCGCACATCGAAACCGTAGACATCCCCGGACAGTCCCGTCGTCACAAATACGTGCTGATACACCGCACCCGCCGCCGTTGCTCCTGTGGCAATCGGCACACGTCCCGCGACGCCAAACTCCGCCACCGGCTCGCCGTTCTTCGGATCCAGCGCGTAGATCCAATCACCCGCGCCGAAGAGCAATCGCCCCGCGTGCGCACGGTCACCCGGCCAATACACCAACCCGCGCCGGGCCGGCGAGTCCTGCAGGCCATTGCGCAAATCGGGGGTTTTCCGCCGCCATTTTTCCACCCCCGTCGCCGCGTCGATGGCCACGATCGCTCGCCCCGGTGTCGGCGCAAACATGACGCCGTCCACGATAACCGGCGTACATTGCACATTCGCCGCGCCGTCGCCGGTTCGAAACGTCCACGCCATCGCGAGTTCACTCACGTTCTCGCGCGTGATTTGCCGCAGCGCGGAATAGCGCCGCGCGCCATTGTCCCCTTGGGAACGCGTCCACGTCGTAAACGTCGCTGCCGCCGGCTGTCCGGTCGTCGGCGTCAACTCCTCGCGCGTCGCCGCGGGGATCGTGCGAAACTCCGGCAGTTTCGCCCGCACCGCCGCGTCTTCCGTTTGCGCGGCCAGCCAACTCGTCGACGCCATCAGCCAAAGTGCAGATCGTTTCATGGGGGTATGCTTTGATCCCACTGTCGCGCGACTCGCCGCCCCGAAGCAACCCTGCTGGTCAGCGACATGATTAAAAACCACGGGCTGACACCATTCGTGATTAAATAGCGGGCGCTATCCCCCTGGAAGAATCGCGGTGCCGGCGGCTCTATTCCTCAACGTGCGGGCGTGGCGGCCCTGAGATGTCGCCAGGATCCTGGGTTTTCGAACGGTGGAAAATCGGGGCCGATCGTCCACCGGCTTCTTTCAATCGCCAACCCACGCCCTTCTTCCCTGTCTCAATGGCTTCAAAGGCTTTTCCTTTGCGCCCACCGCGAGGCCCTGGTCGACCGGCACCTGATGACGTCTAACCAAGCAGGGGACGCGGCGAACTACGTGGAGGCAGGGCGAGGCGCGATGGGGCGTCTTCGAGGACGATTCATGGCGTTTTCAGGCGGGGCGTTACTTTTGAGTGACGCGACGCTTTGGGGCTTAACTTGCGGGCGGGGTGTTCGCATCGACCTCTGGACCACCGTCACAACTCATTTACCAATGTTGCAAACACTCCGTTCCAAGGTCGCCTTCATGGCTGCCGCCATTCTGTTGTCGGGCCTGACTCCGGTCGCCGCCCAAACCAGTGCCGGTTCCGGACCGCTGAAACTCGATGCCCTGACCGTCACCGGTACGCGCCGGCTCGACCGCACCGTGGTTGAATCCATGGTGCCCGTCGACATCGTCGGCACGGAGGCGTTGCAAACATCGGTCTCGGCCGAACTCACCGACAAACTCGTGCAGGCGGTGCCCTCGTTCAACGTGCAGCGGCTGACCATCGGCGAAGGCGCCGCGTTTGTGCGACCGGCCCGCCTGCGCGGTCTCTCGCCCGACCAAACGCTGGTTCTCATTAACGGTAAACGGCAGCACCGCTCGGCGCTCATCACGGGCGGATTTTCCCAAGGCGCGGATCTCGGGCAGATCCCGGCCTTCGGCCTGCAACGGGTCGAGGTATTGCGCGACGGGGCGTCCGCCCAATACGGCTCGGATGCGATCGCCGGCGTGATCAACCTGATCCTCAAGGATCGGGTCGGCTACGAGGGTTTTGCTCAGGTGAGCCAGTATTTTGGCGGCGATGGCTTCAACCGCCAAGCCGGCTTCGACGCGGGATACGCGTTGCCCGCGGGCGGATTCCTCAACGTCGCGCTCGAGTATGCCAAAGCCGGCCGCACGTCCCGCTCGGTACAGCGCGCCGATGCGCTCGCCTACATCGCGGCCCATCCCGACCGCGCTGCGGACGTGCCGAAGCCCGTCCAGCGGTGGGGTCAGCCCGAGCGCGAGTCGCGCCGCTTCATGCTCAACGCTGCGCTCCCGCTCACCCCCGCGATCAAGACCTACGCCTTCGTCGTCGCCGGTGACGGCGAGGGACTGGACGACTTCAACTGGCGCAATCCCGATACCAACGCCGCGTTCCGCCGGTCGTCGTTTCAAAATGCCCCCACGTCGATCGCCCCTACCTACTCGCTGCTGAGCCGTTACCCGGGTGGCTTCGCGCCCTTTTTCGCCAGCGCGGATGACGATTTCCACGCCGTGGGAGGGGCGAAGGGCATCACGACCTTCGGTCTCACTTACGATTTCAGCGCCGCCCTCGGTCGCAACCGTATCGACTATCGTCTCACGAATTCGATCAACGCGTCCTTCGGCCCCGAGTCGCCGACGGCGTTCGATGTGGGCGGACTCCGCCAGGACGAGCGCAACCTTAACGCGGACTTCGTCTACAACTGGCAGACGGGACTCTTTGCCAAGCCGGTGAATGTCGCGTTCGGCGCGGAAAACCGCCGCGAACGCTTCAAGATCCGGGTGGGCGACCGCTACTCGTGGGACGTCGGACCGTTCGCTGATCTCGCGGTGGGCGCCAACGGCTTTCCCGGCTGGAGCCCCTCGCAGGTCGTCGACGCCGATCGCGATAGCAATGCCGGCTACCTCGATCTCGATATCCAGCCGCTCAAGGATCTCAGCTTCGGCCTCTCGGGTCGCGCCGAGGATTACTCGGATTTCGGTTCCACCGCGGACGGCAAGATTTCTTTCCGCTACCAGACCACTCCGACGCTCGCATTGCGGGGCGCGGCCAGCACGGGCTTCCACGCGCCGACGCCTGGCTTGTCCTACTACACGCGCACCAACCAAGGGTTGCTGCCCGGCACGTCCACCTTGTTCACCTCGGGTCAGATCAGCGTGACCAATCCGGTGGCCGTGTTCTTCGGGGCGCGGGCTTTGCAGCCCGAGGAATCGGACAATCTCAGCCTCGGTGTGGTGTTTGCCCCACGCCCAGGATTTACCGTCGCCGTCGATCTCTACCGCGTCGCAGTGCGGGACCGCTTGGGCCTCTCCCAGGGCTTCACGCTCACCGCCGCCCAGCGGGCGCAGTTGGTCGCCTCCGGAGTCACCGACGCGCAGAACTTAAACTCGCTGAATTTCCTCACGAACGCCTTCGACACTCGGACCGAAGGTGTGGACGTCGTCGCCTCCCACCGGTGGACCCGCTCCAAGCAGGAGAACATCACGCTCACCGCGGCCTACAACCACAACGCCACGCGCGTAACCCGCTTCGATCCCCGTGTCGTTTCCCGCGATGGCCGGATCAACCTCGAAAACCGGATCCCGCAGAACGCTGGAAATGTCGCGGTTAATTATGCGCTCGGGTCGCTCGGTCTGATGGGCCGCGTCCGCTATTTCGGAGAGTGGACCGATGCACAGGCCAACTCGACGATCGTGCAGGACTTCAGCCGGCAGGTGCTCTGCGATGTGGCGGTCAGCTGGAAATTCACCCGCGAGGTCAGCGCCACGGCCGGCGTCGAAAACGTGTTCAACCGCTATCCGGACAAGGCGACGTTCAATGCGGCCAACGGATTGCTCTACTCCCGCAACGCGCCCTACGACGCGGATGGCGGCCGCTGGTATCTGCGCGTCAACGCGTCGTTCTGAGCGCCGCCTATGCCGCCGACGCGCCGCAGTTTCCTCACGCAACTTGCCACCGCCGGAGTCGTCGCTCCGGCCTGGCTTTCGTCGGCGAGCCGCGGCGCCGAGCCCGGGGCGCCGGTTGCAGCATTTGCGCCCGGTCTTGCAGCGGCGGTCGACGCGGCGGGTCGGATCGCCGCAGCCATGGCCGGGGCATCGTCGGATCCGGCCGTCGTGGCGGCGGATGAGCCGCGCTGGGCCGCGGTGCAGGCGTCCTGGGCGGTGGACCGCACGATTCTCAATTTGGAAAACGGCGGAGTGCAGCCCTCGCCGGCGGTCGTCAATCACGCCTACCTTCAAGCGTGGTTGGCGTCGCACGACGCCCCGGCCCACTCGCTCAACCGCGTCCTGTGGCCGCAAGTCGAGGGCGTGCGCGCCCATCTTGCAGCAGCCTTTGGGTGTGACTCCGAGGAGCTGGCGCTCACGCGCAACACGACCGAGGGTATCGAGACGGTGTTGCTCGGGCTGCGTTGGACAGCGGGCGACGAGGTCGTCACGACCACGCAAGACTACTGGCGTTTTCACAACACGCTGCGCCAGCGCGCGGACCGCGACGGGATCGTCTTCCTTCCCATCACGCTGCCCGTGCCGGCGTCGGTTGACGAGATCGTGGCGCGTTTCGCCGCGGCGATCACGCCTCGGACGCGTGCGCTCCTGATCAGCCACGTGATCAACCTGACCGGTCAATTCCTGCCCGTGCGCGAAATCGTGCTGATGGCCAGGGCCCGTGGTGTGCTGGTCGTGGTGGATGGCGCGCACGGGTTCGCTCATGTGCCGCTCAACCGCGATGCGTTGGAGTGCGATATCTATGCGACGTCGCTGCACAAGTGGCTCGGTGCCCCGCACGGCACGGGCTTTCTTTATGTACGACGGGAGCGGATTGCGGAGATCTGGCCTCTCTTCCCGGCGCCGGCGGAACTGCGGGGCAATATCCGGAAGTTTGAGAGCATCGGCACCGCCCCGGCGGCACCTTATCTGGCGATCCGTGAGGCGTTGGTTTTTTGGGCGAGCATCGGTGCCGAACGCAAAGCAGCCCGGTTGCGTTGGCTCCGTGAGCGTTGGCTGGCGCCGTTGGCCGACGAACCGTGGTTAAAGATCCACACCCCGCGCCAGCCGGAGTTGGCGGGCGCTTTGGCGACCGTGGAGTGCGCGGGCCTGCCCCCGACCAAGCTCGCTGCGTGGCTCTGGGAACGTCATCGGACGCTGGTCCGGCCGGTCATCCACCCGGAATTCCAAGGCATTCGGGTGACCCCCAACCTCTACACGACCCCGGCCGATCTGGAACGATTTGTCGACTTGCTCAGAGGAGCGGTCCTGAAAGGTCTCGGTTAGTCTTCCC
>CAMCHO010000064.1 GCA_945874455.1 Opitutus sp. GAS368
TCCGCCGGTTCCTTGAGCGGCAGATGGACCGCCGTGAACGGCAGGTAGAGGAAAAACGGGGCTGCGCCGAGCGCCTCAATCCACTTGATGGCTTCGGCGGCGATGAGGTCGGTGACGTGCCCCGTCTCCTCGACAAACGTTTCATTGCGATGCCAGGTGCGGCCAAACTCACCCTGCTTGTAACGATGACTCCACGGACTCACCCCGCCGGCGAGCGAACCGTAGCTATGATCGAAGCCAAAGTGGTTGGGCCCCTGTTCCGGCAGCGAGCCGAGATGCCACTTACCGATCAGCGCCGTAGCGTACCCCACCGACTTGAGCGCCCCCGCGAGCGTGACGGTGTCCCACCGATACGCGCGCTCGTTTTGCGGAGTGGTCACTCCGAAACGCGTCGCATAGCGGCCACTCAACAGCGCCGCGCGCGTCGGACTGCAAACAGGATAGACGTAATGCTGCGTCAATTCCACCCCGGAAGCGGCGAGCCGGTCGAGGTTCGGCGTCGGCACGTTGCCTCGATGAAACGCCACGTCCGCCCAACCGAGATCGTCAGCCATAATAAAAACGATGTTTGGCCGGACTGGCGGTGACGCGGCCGAGAGCTCGGCCCACGGGCTCAGCACCAGGGCGACGACGGCAGCGAGAATACGAGCGGGTATCTTCATTGAGGGAGTGACGATCATCGTCGGCTGAACGGGCTGATTATGCATTGTGTGGGGTTTAACTGGAATTGAAGTGAGTGGTTTAAGCGGCATCGACGTCCCGCCCATGGGTTCGGAAACGCCCGGTCAAGGTGCCCCCGCTCGTCTGCGGGCGCTACGCCCGGGCCACGCTCACTCCGACCGTACTGACTTCACTTTCAGTTACACCCCTTTTCGTGCGCGAGGCAGCGTCGGTGACCGGCCACCAAAACTGAGGAATTGAAAGAGAGCCGGAAAGCGCGGACGCTCCGGAGTACTCCCCGGTCTTTCTCGATATCTATTTCACCCCATGCGTCTCAAATTAATCCTCGGTTTGTTTTGTGCCTTCTTCGCTCTGGGCCGTACGCAGGAACCGGCGCCCGACGCGGTTTTTTTCGGCGGTCACGTCCTCACGGTCGACGCCGCGTTCACGGTGCGGGAAGCGTTCGCAGTGCGCGGCGGGAAAATTATGGCGGTCGGAAGCTCGCGCGAGATCCGCGCGCTCGCGCGGGACGGCTTCACGGCGGTGCGCGATCTCGGTGGGCGCACGGTGCTGCCGGGGCTCATTGACTCACACGTGCACCCGCCAGCAGCGGCGGTGTTCGAGTTCGATCACGAGATTCCCAACATGGAAACGATTCGCGAGGTGTTGGACTACATCGCAGCTCGGGTGCGCGTGGTACCGGCAGGCGGATGGATCTCGCTGCAACAGGTGTTCATCACGCGGTTGCAGGAAGCGCGCTTCCCGACACGAGCAGAACTCGATGCAGTGGCCCCCCACCACGCGGTGAATTTCCGCACCGGGCCGGACAATATGCTCAACACGCTGGCGTTGAAAAAATGCGCGTTCGACCGCACGTGGACGGTGCAGGACGGTGGACCCGGTTATCTCGAAAAAGACGCCGCAGGCGATCCCACCGGCCTCGTCCGCGGGCTGGCTCGGTATATTAAAATGTCAGCTACCGGGCGCGTGCCGACCCCGGCGCAAAGCCGCGAGCGGTTGCAGGCGCTGTTCCACGACTACAACCAGACGGGCTTCACTGCGGTGTGTGACCGCGGGGCGACGCCGGAGTCGATCAAGCGTTACGAGGAATTGCGGGCAGACGGTGCCTTGACGCTCCGCGTGGCGATGTCGCAGACCTTTCCCACGGTGGGTTCGATGGCCTCCATCCTCGCCGCCATCGACGGCATCGCGACGAGCCCGCTGCGAGCACCCGACGCGTGGCTGCGGCTCATCGGCACCAAGATCTGGCTCGATGGCGGCATGCTCACGGGCAGCGCCTACCTGCATCAACCGTGGGGCCGGAACGAAAATTACGGTATCCGCGACGACACTTACCGCGGCGTACTCAACGTCCCGCCGGACCGGCTGCTCGCGATGGTTCGGCGGGTGGCGCAACACGGCCTGCAATTTACCGCGCACGCGGTCGGTGATGCGGCGGGCGATGTCTTGCTCGATGCCTACGACACGGTGAACCGGGAGAAACCGATCCGTGAACTGCGCATGGGCATCACCCACTCGAATTTCATGACGCGCGAAAGCATCGCGCGCTCGGCCCGGCTCGGCGTAGTGCTCGACGTCCAACCGATCTGGTTACATCTCGACACCCGCACGCTCGTGCAACAGTTCGGCTACGACCGTCTGCGCTGGTTTCAGCCTCTGAAAAGCATTCTGGCAGCGGGCGGCATGACCGGAGGAGGCTCGGACCACATGCTGAAGATCGGCGATCAACGGGCGATCAACCCCTATAATCCCTTCCTCGCCATGTGGACGACGATCTCGCGGCGGGCGAAGTGGTATGAAGGCCAATTGCACCCCGAGGAAGCGCTCACCCGGCGGCAGGCGATCGAGTTCTACACGCGCAACAACGCCCACCTGTTGTTTTGGGAAAAAGAACTCGGCTCCCTCGAGCCGGGCAAACGCGCGGACTTCATCGTGATTGACCGCGACCTGCTCGCCTGCCCGCTCGACGAGTGGAAAGAGACGCGCGTGCTGGAAACGTGGATCGAGGGTCGCGCGGTATTTCGGCGAAACGTTCCGTAAGCACGGGGGCGGCGATCTTTTTTTGGGCTCATCATGGAACCTGATCGCGATATCGTGCCTGCCCCTATTTTATTTTCTGTGGAAACCTGCCCTGGGGTCACAAACGCAGGATCGACGGGTTACGAAGCGACGTGGCTGAATTGACGAATCGCTTCGTAAGTCGCAATTCCGGCAGCGGTGCTGAGGTTGAGCGATCGCAACGCAGGATTCGCATGGGGTATGGTCACTCGCTGGCCCGCGCCAAGCTCGTCGTGCAACCAGTCGGGAGCACCCGCGCTCTCATTTCCAAAGACCAATCCGTCATCGTCCGCGTAGCGCACATCCCAAAAACTTTGCTGCGTTTTTGTCGTGAAAAGCCAGAGCCGCTTCGGCGCCTGGGGACTCGTACGAAATGCCGCCCAATCGGCATGCTCATGGACATCGAGCGATTTCCAATAGTCCATCCCGGCGCGACGCAGATTCCGGTCGTTGATCACAAAGCCGAGCGGATGAATCAAGTGGAGCCGCGAACACGTCAAAGCACACATCCGGCCAATATTACCGGTATTGGGCGCGATCTCGGGCTGAAAGAGCACGACATGAATCATCCCCTGATCGTCGCTGGCCGCCTGCGCGAATCAAGCGCGCTCACGGATTGACGTTCAGTTTCAGCGACGAGCCTTGAGCTCTTTGTTGAGCTCCATCATTTCAGCCCGCGTCTTGAGGTCGTCACGCTTGTCGAAATTTTTCTTTCCGGTGCACAAGGCCACCTCGACTTTCACGAGTGCCTCCTTGAAATACATCCGCAACGGCACCAGAGCCCGCCCGCCCGCCTCCAGCGCATGCTGGATCTTGTCGATGTGGCGGCGATGCAGCAGCAGTTTCCGGATACGCTTGGAGTCGTGGTTGAAAATATTACCCCACGCATATTGCTCGATGTGCGCGCCATGCATCCAAATTTCCCCCTTCTCCACCCGGCCAAACGCGTCGCTGATCTGAGCCTTGCCCGCTCGCACTGACTTCACTTCGGCACCCCGAAGCTGGATACCGGCCTCGAACCGCTCGTCCACGAAATAATCACGCAGAGCCTTCGAGTTGCGGATTTCCGTATGACGAGGGCCGTCTTTCTTCTTGGCGGCCATGGTTCAGGTTAAATTGGAATAGGAAGATTTCTGCACAAAAAAAGGCGGCCTCGACAATCAGCGAGCCGCCCAAAGGTGCAATCGCCCTGTGAACTCAGGCCAACTCGTAGCTGATCTTGCCTTCGATCACCTCACGCAGCGCGGTGTCCTCGGGGGTGAGTTGCTCGAGCGACTCGACGAGCGGGCGATTGCCCCGCTTGAGCTGTTTAACGCGACGGGAAACCACGTTGATCAGGATATTGGGATCAGGAATGGCCTTGAGGGCGTTGGTGATGTAATCGTCTCTCATGATTGGCGGATGGATGATTTGAAAAACGCGAGAACACTGCCCGCCCCGCCACCCGTCAAGGGTGAATTCCCTCCTCAAAATCCCCGCTTGCGCCCGCCCGTCGCGCGGAGAAAACCTCCGCTATGTTGATCGCCTGGACCACTGTCGCCACCCACGCCGAGGCTGAACGCCTGGCAACGGATTCCGTCGCCTGCGGTTTGGCCGTCTGCGTCCAAATTGACGGCCCCATCGTGTCGCACTTCTCTTGGCAGGGCCGTGCCGCGCGGTCCGAAGAATTTCGCCTCTGTTTTAAGTGCCGACCTGCCCAACTCGCCGCCCTTGAAGCGCAGGTCCTCTCCGGCCACCCCTACGACACGCCCGAATGGCTGGTCGTGCGGGCCGAACATGTGGGAGAAAAATACTTGTCATGGGCGGAGGCGAACGCCACGTTCCCACCCTTTCATTCGTCTCAACCACCACTTTAACCACCATGTCCCAGCACAAAAGCCTCCAAGGCGCCTCCGGTCTCGTCGTCAAACGCAATGTTTTGAAGCGCTTTGAGCGCGTTGATATTCTGAAAAAACGTGGCCAATGGAAAGCCGGCGACCGCGTGCAGGGCCTGCGCAAGACCAAGCCGGACGTCTAATTCACTCCCTCTGTTTTTCTTGGCAGGCAGTTTTCCGCTGCCTGCCTTTTTTGTACCCTGATCCCGCATCGCTCAGTCCCGCTCCCATGATCGACCTCGCGAAGACACTCATCGATTTCATTGTGCATATCGATGTTCACTTGGTCGAGATCACGCGCGAGTACGGCATTTGGACCTATGCCGTTCTTTTCCTGATCATCTTTGCGGAAACCGGGCTCGTCGTGACGCCCTTCTTGCCCGGGGACTCGCTCCTTTTTGCCACCGGCACCCTCTGCGCCCGCGCCGATTCCGGGCTCAATGTCCATCTGATGGCGCTGCTCCTATTCATCGCCGCGGTGATCGGTGACACACTTAATTACTGGATCGGCGGAAAGTTCGGTCCGGCAGTCTTCAAGCGCGAAGATTCGTTTTTCTTCCGCAAAAAAAACTTGGAGAGGGCCCACGTTTTTTTTGAAAAATATGGTGGCCGAGCAATCATCCTCGCGCGGTTCGCTCCCATCGTGCGCACCTTTGTGCCTTTCGTGGCGGGCGTCGGGCAGATGAATTACCGCCAGTTTCTAGCCTATAACGTCATCGGCGGATTCCTCTGGATCTACTCTCTTACTTACGCTGGTTATGCTTTCGGCAACCACCCGCTGGTCCAGAAAAACTTCAAACTCGTTATCCTCGGAATCATTGTCTTGTCCGTGCTCCCCATGGTCATCGAGGGCTGGCGCGCTTGGCGGGAAAATAAAAAATCTGCCTGAGGGACACGGTAGCTCTGCGGCACCGGAAAGTATTTCGGAGAGTCTTTACGCTCGACAGACCGCGGCGGCAGCGCGAATTTTTTGATAGCAATTGCGAGTGTAGCACAATGGATAGTGTAGTAGCCTCCGAAGCTATTGATCCCGGTTCGACTCCGGGCACTCGCACCAGCTTTTTCAGAAGTAAAACCAGGGGAAACGGCCGGACGGAATCTCTGATTACGTTTACGAACGCGTCAAAATTTCGTTACACGGGGTAGCGCGTTCGGTTACGTTCCGCTACAAGATGCCGACCGCTCGGATCGGTTGTGACCGCAAGCTCGCCGAGCGTTACTTCAGTGACGAGCGTTACTTCAGTCCAAACAACTGCTGCAGGACCATTTCGAGATCCTTGCCGACGATCAAGCTGCCCCGTCGATTCACCGCCAGCGACCGACTGCGCTGCCGTTTCTCTAATTCGACGTTCACTTCCGTCAAACGCGGTTGCTCATACGGCAAAGCGACTACGTCCGTCGCAGTGAGCGGCGTCCACGCAAACGGAACGCCTGTCCAGTTGAACTGAATATCCCACCCGGCCACCGGCCCCATCGGCAATGCCTTGGTTACGAGCGCGGGATAGCGCAGGACAAAATCCGGCGTCCGTCTCGTCGCGATCCGCACCCGCACGGCGGTCTCCATATTGGAAAAATAATCCTGTACGTTGTTGATCTTCCGCGTGCGCCACTGATTAAAAAAGTCGAGCGGATCGATGCCCATGAGGTTCATCCCATTCCAGACGCCGTGGTCATTGTGGCTGCCGAACTTCTTTCGCTGATACCACGCCTGAAAATCGTTCGTTATCATAACGCCGATTTCAAAATGGACATGCGACCGACTGACCGGGATAGGGGTCGCCCCGGAACTGTGCCCCATCGTGCCGAGCGGCTGACTGCGGTTGATCCGGCCACCGACGCTCAAACCCGGAGCAATCCGCGCGAGGTGCGCGTAGAGCGTGTAGACTGCCGGCGACACCTCCGGGTGCTCCAAGATGACGTAGCGACCGTAGCCGCTCCCACCAGGATTCGCACTGATATGGCGGACGACGCCCGCCATCACGGCCATGACCTGGTCAACAGGTTCACCGCGGCGGTCCCGGACGAGAGCGCTAATATCGAGCCCTTCGTGAAATTTCACTCCACCGTTGCGCACGCCCCCAAACGTCCCGGACACCGGATCGCCCGAACCGGCATGCTGCACAAAGTCCCCGATGGATTTTCCTTCCGACCACGCCGGGTTGGGAGTCGGCCACGTGAGGTCAAGGCGCTCGGCTGCGGACGCCGCCGCACCGATCGCAACCACGACGACCATCACAAAATTTATCTTCATTATTTGCGCGCCGCCGCTCGCTGCAGCGCGACGGAGGTTTTTTTGATATTTTCCACGAGGGCAGGGAGAGCAGCGTCCGCCATTTCAACAAAAACGAACACCCGGCCTTCGGCCAGCGGCCCTTCCATCCGCCGTGCGCCCACCGCGACATCGTTCAGGAACAGCACCAGACGGCGACCTTGGTTCGAGCCGCTGACTCGGTAAAGATCCCGTGCAGCCGCCGCGGTGAGCTGAAACATCAGGCACTTACCCAGCTCCACCTGCATCAACTCGACGTTCACAATGTCACCCTCGGTGAGCACAGGCTTGGGCCCTATCATTACGCGCACTCCACTCTGCGGTAGGGTGGCGCTCACGGTACGCGCCGCGGCTTCCTCGAGGAAAAACCGCGCCACGGTCGGCGTGTAGTCCACCGAGGTGGGTGACTTACAGCCCGCGAGCGTAAGCAGAAGGCCAAGTAAACTGATGGTCGCTTTGATCATGGTGTTAATTGCCCATCCAGAAAGTCCCCGTCCCATCGTCTTTGATCCGCTGTCTTTCCGGAAAATTATCGCCATCCGGAGCCAAGCAGCCGTCGAGGGGACCGTGTAAATAAGGCAGCCGTGAGCCCAGCGCTACAGCGGCGGTCCGGATGCGAGCGACGTCTCCAAAGTCATGACCAAAATCGGAATTGAAAAATTTCCGACCGAGGCCCAACCCACTGGCCGTCGCCGGAGAGCATCGGCCAAGCATCGCCTCCGTTTTCATGCGACGCACTCCTCCCTCTCAAACGCAGCCATCAGCTCCGCCCCAACCGCGTCAGCAAGTAATCGGCCGCGATCCGTTAAGCAGACGATCGCATCATCCTTGGTGGCCAACTGTTCATTTACCAATCTGCGTAGCAATGCATCGACCGCCTCCCAGGGAGCATTTGGACAGCGCGCTCGCCATTGGTCGACATCTACTCCGGCGTTCATCCGCAGACCAAAAATCAACGCGTCTTCGGTCAACAGCGCCGGCGTCAGCGCGACCCGGTCTTCCGTCACTCGGTCACCGTGAGCGACGTTCGTCTGCCATTTCTCCAAGTCAGCGATATTCCCACCCCGCCAACCACCGTGTTGTGACGCAGCGGATGGTCCGAGGCCTACCCACTCGTGCATGTGCCATGTGTTCAGGTTATGGAGACAGGCTTGGCCCGGGCGGGCGAAGTTGGAAACCTCATACTGCGCATAACCTGCCGCCCCGAGTTGCGCCCACGTCTGCTCGTAGAGCCGGACTTCATGATCCGGATCCAATTTCACCCGCCCTTGCGATAGCTTAACCCATAATTTGGTGTCCTCCTCAAAGGTGAGACAATAGGTCGAGAGATGATCGGGTGCCCGCGAAACCGCCTCGCGCACATCCGCCGCCCACTCCACGGCTGTCTGCCCGGGCAAAGCGAACATAAGATCCAAGTTCACACTGGGAAAACCCGCTGCGCGCACACGGTCATAAGCTCGATCGATCTGTTGGACGGAATGCTGCCGTCCGAGGGCATCTAGGAGCGCCGGCTGAAAACTCTGGACGCCCATCGACACGCGGGTAACCCCGATGGCCCGCAGCACCGTCAGTCGCTCTTCGGTAACCGAACCCGGGGCGAGCTCGACCGTCCACTCCAGCGGGGCACCACCGCACCGCGCCCGGACGATCGCCCCAAGCTTCTCCAAATCTCGCGCCGCCAGTAGACCCGGCGTGCCGCCGCCCCAAAACACGGTCGTGACGGGACGCTTCCAAGCAACCAGCGAAGCCTCCGTCGCGACGCAATCCAAGTAACGCTCGATGCTCCCGGCGGTCGGTTGCGTTTGGTAGAATGCACAGAAATCACAGGTCGAGGCACAGAATGGCACGTGCACGTAAAATCCCAGCGGGGCGTGCGCTGAGGAAGCTTTGGCTTGCGCTGGGACGAGGCCGCTCATTAGTAACGCGTTTTAATTCGCCAAGATTTTTTCACTCTAGGACCCAATGCACACCAACCGAATTTCTCCCGCGAGAAAAATCCTCGCCTGGCTCGCCGCCCTCGCCGTTTTCGCGCTCCTTTCAGGCTGCGACACGGTCACGCTGACGAACCTGACGCCTGGATCGATGCCGGAGAATCCGTCACAAATCTACACGTTCACTCTGCGGGTGACTCCGCGGACGAATACCGTCCCCCTCACCTCGATCGCGCCTCACGTCATCGTCGACGGCAAGAGTTTCGATATGAAGAGAAGCCCGATTGGCGAAGGCATTTTTGAATTCGAATATCAAGTCCCCTCGGGGCGCGACGCGCTGGCCTACTATTTTCTCGTTAATTACCTCGTCGAGGGAAACAATATGCAGACCCCGCTCGAGGTCTACACCGACCTCACGCGCACGCAGATCGTCCGTCGCTACGTCCTCTCGCTGGAAGTTAACCGTGGTCCTGTCGGTTCACGCGTCAGTGTTTTGGGTCGGGGCTTCACCCCCCAAGATACGGTCAACTTCAATGGCTCGCCGGCCCGCACAGTGTGCGAATCCCCGAACGCCCTCAGCTTTTTCGTCCCGCCGCTGGAGAGCGGACGCAATTATCAGATCACACTCAATAGTGCCGCCGGCAATTCGCCGATCGGTTCCTTCCGCATTGATGCGAGCAGTATTTCGGTTACGCCGTCTTCGCTCACGCTGCGGACGGGGTCCAAGCAAACCCTGACTTTTAGTATTCCGAACGCCGCACCACCCGGTGGCACCTTGCTCGATATCGCGACCAACGTACCGGACAGCATCATCATGCCTGAAGTGATTGTTGCCCAGGGCCAGACCAGCGTCACTGTGACCGTAGAAGGCGGAAAGCCCGGAAATGGCAGTCTGTTTCTCAAGGGCTTTGGTTCGGGCGAGGTCAACGTGGCGGTGAGCGTCACCGCGAAATAAGACCCGCCATCATCGCACTCCTCTCTGTGGGGCGGGTCGCAAGGCCTGCCCTATTTTTTTTGCCCAAACTGCAACGTCAGCGTCACCGGCCGATGATCGCTGGCCGCACGCACACCGTCGCCGTCAAAAATTCTCGCAACGCCGCCCTGGACCGCAGATCGCAGGCCCGGCGAGACGAATACATAGTCAACTCTCGTATAAGTATCATCGCGACGAAACGCGTGGGTCCACGTCTCGCCTCGCGAATCCGCTGCCGGCAGCAGCTCGGTGATCACCGTCCTGCCCCTCACATGGAGCCTTTCGAGCGGCTTACTTGCCTTGCTGTCATTGCAGTCACCGAGAATGACAAAACGAGCCTTCGCCGGCACCGGAAAACGCTGGAGCACCCGGTCCCGCACCGCCGTAGCTTCCCCGGTGCGGCGGATGGTCGAGAGAGCATCGTCGGGCCGATCCGTGAAGCGACTTTTCAAGTGCACCGCAAAAATCGTCACATCCCCCTCCGCCGTGGCGATCGTCACTTCCAAGAGCCCGCGCTTAACGATCTCCTTCGCGCCGAAGTAGGCAAATTCAAGGTCGGAGTGCGTGGTCACCGCCTTCAGCGGACGGCGAGAGAGCAGCGCCACATGGCGATCCGCGTCGGCCGCCTCCGCGAGCGCCACATGGGGGTAGTCGAGCCCCTCGGCCTTCAAGTCTCGCTGCAGTTCGTCCAGATAAGCACGCGGACCCATTTCCTGGAGCACGAGCACATCAGCATCGAGTGCGCGCATCACGGTCCGCAGAGCGCGTTTTTCTGACTCCGGCTTCGGATAATCTTTGCGATAGCCCGCCTCCGTCATCCGGTTGGTTGAGACGTAATTCTCAATGTTGTACGTGGCCATGGTCAGCGCCGCAGCCTGTAGCCGGACTCCAGCGAAAAACCCGCTCAGCAGCCATCCGACCAAACAAAGGCGCGTGGTCCCGCTTGGCTTCATGAGCTCCCGCGAAGCGGCGGTTCAGAGCTTGGCCAGCGCGCCTTCGCGTTCGACCAGCGTGGGGTGAGAGTAGTGAAACGCGCTGAACCACGGATGTGGTGTCAGGTTGCTCAAATTTTTCTGGGCCAGTTTGCGCAACGCACCGACCATCGCGGCCGGCCCGCCCACGGCTTGGCTGGCGAACGCATCCGCCTCATACTCGTGCTGGCGCGAAAGCGCATTCGTAAGCGGCGAAAACCAAAATGTTACGAGGCCGCTCAAGAGTCCGAAGAGTAGAAAAGAAGGAGCGAGCTCGCCCTCCGGAAAACCGAACGAGCGGTTAAACCACGAACTCTGCGCAAGCCAAGCGATGGCCCCGAAGCCGCCGAACATCATGGCCGCTGACATCGCGATCATCTTCGGAATGTGTCCGCGGCGATAGTGCCCAATCTCATGCGCCAGGACGGCTTCAAGTTCTTCCGCCGTCAGCTGCGCGATGAGCGTGTCAAAGAGAACGATCCGCCGAAACCGCCCGAAACCAGTGAAGTAGGCGTTGGAATGGCCCGAGCGCTTCGATCCGTCGATGACCTCAATCGTCGAAGCCCGAAATCCCGTGCGATCGCCGAGCGCCAAGAGCCGCCCGCGCAAGGCGCCCTCCGGCAGCGGGGTGAGCTTGTTAAACAGCGGCAAGATCACCTTGGGATACAACACGAGCATCAGCAGCTGAAAACCAAACATTAAGCCGAAGCCCCAGATCCACCACGAAGGGCCCGTCCACTTCACTAACGAAAGCAAGGCCCAGAGCAGCGGAAACCCGATCGCGAACATCAGCACTGTGCCCTTGATTTTGTCCATCACCCAAAGTCCCACCGTACTCTTGTTAAATCCAAATTTTTCCTCGAGGCGAAACTGCTCCCACCACTCAAACGGCAGCGAGGGCACCGACAGCAGCAGCATCGCCAGCAAGACAAACACGGCGTGGCTCCAGACGGCCTGCGCCGCGCCCCCACCAACCGTCCACGCGAACAGCCACGGCAACACCCCGCCAAACAGCACCAGCGCCATCACCACCGTGTCAAAAATCCCGGTGATCACGCCCAAGCGCGATTTCGCCAAGGTGTAGGCCACGGATTTCCGATAGGTCGCCAAATCCATCATGGCCGAGGCGGCCGCAGGCGGGGCTTCCGCGTGGCGGCGTACTTCCCCGCGATTGAGGGCCGACAGGGCGAGTTCGCCGGCGAGCCGTAACACCATAAGCACCGCAGTAATCGAAAGGACTAACAGCATGACGATCAATCCATGCGAAACTGTCGCGGCCGCCAGCCCAAAGATTGTTTGAAATGCCGACTCTCCGCCGCATCTTCCACCGCGTGGAAGCCAAAGAAACCAAATTATCGTTCGAGGACGCCCTCGGAAAACTCGAGTCCATCGTCGAATCGATGGAGTCTGGCGATGTGCCGCTCGCCGAGTTGCTCGCCCGATTTGAGGAAGGCAATAAGCTGCTCACAGTGTGCGAGGCACGGCTCAAGGACGCCGAGCTCAAGATTGAGCAGCTCAAAAAACAAAAGGACGGCAAGATCGCCTTCGAAAAATTCGAGACCACCCGAGAAGACTAAGCCACGATGACCGCACCCGCCGCCCCCCTCCGCCCTCGCCTCTTGGACGCCATCCACGGCCCTGAGGGCGTCAAAGCCCTCGCCGCCGCCCAGCTCCCGCAGCTCGCTGAGGAAATCCGCGCCGAGCTCATCGCCGTGACCGCGAAAAACGGCGGTCACATCGGCCCCAACCTCGGCGTCGTCGAACTGACGATCGCCCTCCACCGCGCGTTCAGCACACCCGAAGACCAGTTCGTGTTCGACGTCGCCCATCAGGGCTATGTCCACAAGCTCCTGACTGGCCGCGGCGGCGACTTCTTCAGAAAACTGCGCCAAACTGGTGGCGCCAGCGGTTTTCTCTACCGCAGCGAGAGCCCGCATGATTCGTTCGGCGCCGGGCACGCCGGCACCGCGCTTTCCGCCGCGCTCGGTATGGCTACGGCCCGCGACTTGCGCGGCTCACGAGAACACGTGGTCGCGGTCTGCGGCGATGCGGCCTTCACCTGCGGCATTACCCTCGAAGCCCTCAACAACGTCGTCTCCTCCACGAAACGCTTGATCGTGATCCTCAACGACAATGAGTGGTCGATCGCAAAAAATGTCGGCGCCATTTCCAGTTACCTGAACCGCATCAGCACCAACCCGATCTACAACAAGCTCCATCACGACGTCGAGGCCTTCTTCAAGAGCTTCCCGACCGGGGTTGAAATGAACCGCGTTTACACCAAATGGAAGCGCGAGACCAAGGACTTCTTCGTCGAGTCTTCGCTCTTCGAGAAGTTTGGTCTCCGCTACCTCGGCCCCGTTGACGGCCACGATCTCGACGCGCTCCAAAAGAATCTCGAATTCGCGAAGCATTGCGACGTGCCCGTCCTCATCCACGTCCTGACAAAAAAAGGCAAAGGCCTCGAAGCCGCCGTCGAGCATCCCGAAAAATTCCATGGCGCGTCCCCCTTCGACCCCGTCAGCGGCGAGAGCAGGAAAACGGTCACGGGTGCGCCCCCGAATTACCAAGACGTCTTCGGCGAAGCCCTCGTCAGGTTTGCCCGAGCGAATCCACATATTCTGGGGATCACCGGCGCGATGCCCAGCGGCACGGGTTTGGCGCACCTCGCCACCGCCGTACCGAAACAATTCTTCGATGTCGGGATTGCGGAGGAGCACGCCGTCCTCTTCGCCGCCGGATTGGCCACCAAGGGATTTCGCCCCGTGTGCGCCATCTACTCCACCTTTCTCCAACGCGCCTACGATCAAATCATCCACGACGTCGCGCTCCAAAACCTCCCCGTCACCTTTTGTATGGACCGGGCGGGACTGTCCCCCAATGACGGCCCGACCCACCACGGCCTCTTCGACCTAGCGTATCTGCGTTGCGTGCCCAATGCGACGATCATGCAGCCGAAGGACGAGGACGAACTTGTGGATATGCTCCATACGAGTCTCCAACTACCCGGCCCCGGCTTCATCCGCTATCCCCGTGGTGCCGGCACCGGCGTAAAAATCAAAGCGCACCCCGTGGCACTGCCCATCGGTCATGCCGAGGTGTTACGCGAAGGCTCCCACATCATGATCTGGGCCCTCGGCAGCATGGTGCCAGACGCGCTCAAACTCGCCGAGCGCCTCGCCCTTGAGGAGACTATTTCAGTCGGTGTCGTCAACGCGCGTTTCGTCAAGCCCCTCGACCGCGCACTCCTCCTCAGTCATGCGGCCTGCATTCCCCTGCTCGTCACCATGGAAGATCACGTCGTCGCCGGTGGTTTTGGCAGCGCCGTCCTCGAGGCACTGCACGAATCCGATTGTCCAGCGGCCGTCGAGCGCCTCGGTTGGCCCGATAAATTTGTCGAACACGGCAGCAGCGTGGACATTCTCCGCGCCGCCTACGGACTCTCGCCCGATGCCCTGTTTCGCCGGGTGGTCGCACGGTGGCGCAACCTCAGCGCTGAGCGCATCGCAGCCAACGTCTAAGCCCATACCGACCTCGGGACTACGGCACGACGTAGACTTCCACCAACGCCTCCCCGGTCGTATTGCCGACTCCGGAAACTTGGATGGTGTAGGCCCCGCTGGAGAGGGTCAGGAGTGCGGCGCAATCCGCGCTCCCTTCCACCAGAGGGAAGGCTCCGACTGACCCAGCGGCCGCCGCGATATCCGCTTTTTGGACACCCGCCCACCACCCCGTATTCGTCAGCCGCTGCGCCTGTCCGGAAAAAACCGTCATGCTCGGCCGAGCCAGCGCCCCCGTCACACCGAAGCCTGCCAAGCCCGGCCCGACCACCCGCACGAGCACGCGGACCGGATCACTGCCGCCGATGACGAGCCCCGGAATGAGCATCTTGTCGCCGGTCCCGACCTGCGCACGCGCCGAAAGATTGACGAGTCGCGAGCCCGGCACAGTCACGGCTGCATCGTAGACCTCGAGCAACGCGACCCCCGAGTCACTGCCAGACCCGCCGAGGGATGCGGTGTAGGCGCCGCCCGGAAACGGACCGAGCACCACGGCATCTTTGCTTCCCGCCGGCAGGACAAAAGCCCCGACCGCGGCCGCCGTCGTCATGATTTGTGCCACGTTATTTCCGCTCCCCCAATCATCGTTTGCCAACAACACATCCGCCGAACCCAACGGTTGCACCACGAGCGTGGGATCGCGCAACGGATGGGCCACCCCGAGCGGTTCCAAGGTCGGCCCGATCGCGCGAACCAAGTAATGCTTGGTGCCCTCGCCTTTCGTCACGAACCCCGCAATCAGGGGCACCCCATTTCCTGCCTGCGCCCGCGTCGCGAGATTGACCAACAGGCCACCGTCGGCTGGCGCCGGCACTTGGCCCGAACGCACCGCATCGCGTCGGAACATCGGCCACCGCGACTGAGCCGATGCCGGCGCACCGGAGCCGTTGAACGCATAGAGTTTCCCATCGATCGACCCCACATACACCGCACCGTCGGGCCCCACGACCGGGGACGACTCGATCAGATCACCCGTGTCGTAGGCCCACTTGATCAGTCCGGTTTCAGGGAAGACTGCGCGCACCCGACCATCGTCCGCGCCAAAAATAATCGTGCCATCGCTCCGCACTGCGGCGCTGGAAAAAATCGCGCCGCCCACACTCACACTCCACTTCATCGTGCCATTCGGATTCACGGCATAAAAATTTTTATCAAAGCTCCCGAAATATATCGTGCGGTCCGGACCGATGGCCGGCGACGCCTGAACTTGGCCCCCGGTTTTAAACTTCCATTTAATGGCACCGTCCTCCGGAGCGAGTGCGTACAGGAAACCATCATACGAACCCACGTAAATGGTACCGTCGACGTCGATCGCAGGGGAAGACGCGACGGTCGACAGCGTCTCGACCTGCCACTTCTTGGAACCATCGGGATTGATCGCATAAATGGAGCGGTCGTTTGAGCCAAAATAAATAGTGCCGTCCGCAGCCACCGCCGGTGAGGATTCAATCGAGTTCCGGGCCAGAAATTTCCACCGCTCAACGCCGTCCTTGCTGACGGCATGCAGCCCGTGGTCATCCGAGCCAATGTAGAGGGTCCCATCCGGACCGACCGCCGGCGAACTGATCACAATCGCACCCACGGACAGTTTCCATTTTTCCAATCCAGTCGCTCCGTTCACGGCATAGAGATTTCCATTCCAACATCCGAAGTAGACCGTTCCGTCCGCACCAATCGCCGGTGCCGAGTCCACCCACTGGCGAGTCCGGAACGTCCACTTGATCGAACCATCCTTGCCGTTGACCGCTTGGAGCAGGCCATCCTGCGGGGTGCTATCAATCTCCACGCCGACAAAGATGGTCCCATCAGCTCCGACCGCCGGAGACGAATACACATATCCCCGGGTGCTCGCCATCTTCGAAGCCCAACGCAGGGAGCCATCAGCCTGCGCCAGCACCCTTCCGGCGATTGCTCCGCACAGCAGCAAGGTCAACCACGTCGGCCAACCCAACGACCGACGAACCGGCAGCCCCGAGCATTTCCCCGGCGGGTCGGCTCTGGCCATAACGTGAGCGAGCGCCGTTCGCATGCGATCACACGCCGGGCTCCAGCACCAAACGAAAGCATGTGCCCTCGGTGTCGCTTTTCACCAACTCGATGCGTCCGCCCGCCTGTTGGGCGAGTTGCTGGCTCAGGGCAAGTCCCAGACCACTGCCGCCGGGCTTCGTGCTCGCGCAGGGTTGAAACAACCGTGCACGCACCGATTCAGCCAACCCCGGGCCCCTGTCTTCCACCGAAAATTCCCATCGGCCGTCCGGCGTGGTGCGACCGGTGAGACGGACGATTCCCGCCGGCGGCGAAGCTTCGACCGCGTTCTGTAGCAGGTTACGCAATACGAGACCCGTGAGATTTGCCCGACGTCCCGGCAAAGACGCTTCCGCGACAATATCCGCCACGAGCCGCACGCCGGCCAAATTGGCTGCGGGCCGCACTCGCTCGAACGTCACTTGCGCGAGCTCCGTGCAGGTGAGCTCGAAGTGAGCGCCATGCTGTTCATCGCGCAGGACACCGACGACGTCATTGATCATGGTTCGCAGACGACGGGTGAGCTCCGTGGCCGCGACAAGTTCCCGCCCGCTTTCCTCCCGTCCGCCCGGTTCAGCCTGTGACGCCATGAAGACTTCGAGTCCGGCGAGAGGGTTCTTGATTTCATGAATGAGATGCGCCGTCACGGTGCCGAGCGCTGAGGTTTTTGCCGTCAGCACGAGCTCACGATTGGCTCGCTGCAAATCTTCGGTCCGCGCTTCCAGAATGTGGTTCGCCGCCGCCAGCCGCCGAAACGCCCAGCCCAGCACAAGCACGATTACGACCGCGCCTGCCAGCCATGCGATCCCCGCTTGCAGGGCCAGCCGGCGATCAAGGGAGGTGAACTCGGCGGCAAGTTCATCGCCGGCAATCCAGAATTGGGCGACACCCGCGAGCGAGGCCCCTTCGCTTCGCCGCAAAGGTACCCAAGCTTCGATCAGGGGCTCGTCGCTCGCGAGGGCGCTAGCCGGCCCTGGCGCGCCGGCCAGCGCCTGCAATTTCTCTCGCGGGCGCATGCGGGCAAACGGTCGCGTCGTCCACTCCTCGGATGAGGGCGGCTCATCAGAGAGCTCCAGCGGCAAGGCCCCACTGAAGCGCCGGCCGGCGTCGAAAACGCGAATCGCCAAGACGCCGCGATACTTCGAGGCCTTGAGCACTGCGGCCAGCAACTCGCCCGGCGCATCCGTCAACCCGACTTCGGCCAGAGCCTCTGCCCCGTTCGCCAACTGCATCGAGGCCACTGCGGCCAGCGTCTCAGCCTTGCCTGATAAAATCTGCTCCCGAAGGCCGTCCCGCAGTTGCAGGGTCACAAACGCTACCACCGCTGCAAAGACGGCCACGGTCAGACCCACCACGGTTAATTGCGTGGCGCGACCGGGCGGCGACGGGCTGGCAGGTACGGTCATGAAAAAAAGCAGACTTCATTTTTCCCAATTCCAGCGGATACCTAGCAAGCCTTCGTTCAGATAATATGAAGCGATCACTTCGTTGGAGCGGTTGCGTTCCCACATAAACTCCGCGTACACCGTCCAACGCGCACTGAGTTTGCGCTCAATGTGGAGATCCGCAGAAATATCATCCCTGATTTGGGGCGTCGGCGAGATCCCAACCCCGACCGTTTGCAGCGCGAACTCGACTCGTCGGGCCGAGCCCTTGAGCGCGACGAACCAAGCGTCCGTTGTCCACTCGATCTCGTGGGTGATTTTACGCTGGTGGAAGTTCAGGTAGCCCACGCCGTTGTCGCGAAAACGCAAAGCGGTGGCCCGCGTGCTGGTCTTCCAGCGACCCGCCGCGTCGAGCGTGGCATCAATCCGGAGCTCACCTTCACGCTCGGCAATCCTGAGCTGCGTCCCCGCCAGCGGACGCCCGCTGACTGAATTCTGCTCGCGCACGTCATAGTTCCGGCGGCCCGCGGTGCCCGCTACGCTCACTTCGAAGCGCGCACCCGGACGCCAGCCCAACCGCAGCGTCCCTTCACGGACGCTGCGGTTGTTCACGCCATCGGGATAAGTTAGCCGCTTCGCCACAGCCTGAGTCTCCAGCCACCAAGACGGCCGCAAGGTCCATCGAACCTTCGGACCGATGTTTGCACCCAGCGTCTTCACCTCAGTGACGACCTGTTGCAGATCGGTATCTGAAGCGTCATAAATCTGGTCAAACGAGTAGCCCCGCGCGTCGAGGGAAACGTTAAAAACGTCCCCGATCCGGTAGCGCCATTCCGAGAGTAAAATGGCCACAGACTCATGGTTGACCGTACGCGCAGAAAAATAGTGCGTGCCTTCAGCCTTGAGCGAGGAGAGGAAATACCCGCGCCCTTGCGGTGCCCGCCAAACCGTCGCATCGATCCCGCTGCGGACAAATCCGCTCCGCTCCTCGCTCGCATGGCTGAGGAGCACGTTATCACGAAATCCGAAACCTGTTTGCACGCTACCCCACCGGATCCAACTCGCCGGTGCTGCGACTGCAGTCGGAGCCTCCGTCGCAGTTTTCGTCGCGCCCTCGGGAACCAACTCCACTCCCTGACCGCGCACCTCCCCCAGAGCGAGGAGGGTCAAAACCGCAACGGTTGCGATGGAGGAGAAATGTTTTGTCACAAACAGTGAATGAATGACGTGTCGGTTATGCGGTGACTGACCGCATCACTCAAGCCATGTTCGCATCCAGACGGTAGGAAACGAAAAATCAGCGGCCGGGAAGGGAATGCCTGAACATCCGGCGCGGCGGGACAAAAAACAAACACGCCGCACGAAGCTTATCGTTGGCGTTGTTTTCGGAGATCGTCGCGGAGCTGTTTACTCAGTTCTCGCTGCGTTTCGCTGAGCTCTTTCATTTTCTCCAGAATCGCTTTGCGGTGCTCGTCACTCGCAGTCTTCAACTGGTTGAGGAGGGCCTGACGCTCAGCGAGCATCGTGTCGCGCTGTGCACTAAATTTCTCGACGTCCTTTTTCACATCACCCGACGCGGGTGGCTGCGCTTTGGCGACAGGTTTTTCCGCCGGCTTACGAGTATCCGTCGGACTGACCGGAGCGTCTGCCGCATACAAGTCGCTAACGACCGCAATAGCAGCCGCTACGATCAGCTTGTTGAGGAGAGTGGCTTTCATCAGGATAGTGTTCGGTCAGGACGGTCTTTACTTGAGTTGCGCTCCGCAATTGCAGCCGTTGTGCCAAACGCATCAATCAATCTTTTCACGTTACAGATCAGAGACTAAAGATTTTCGATGCGGGTCCGAGCGGCGGCGAAACCTCGGGGAATCTCCCCCGTTCAGCGCGCTGCCCGAGGATTATTCCCCAACCTTTCCGGCGTTACCGCCCCCTTTGATCCGGTAACGCACCACATCGCGCGATACCCCGAGTAAACGCGCGGCTGCGGACACGTTACCTTCAGCTTGCTGCACGGCCTGCGCGACAATTCGATCAATCACAGCTTCCAGAGAAAATCCGCTCTCGGGAAAAACAAAGCCCGGCCGCATCCACGCGGTATTCTCCGCTGAACCTGTCGTCGGCGTTCCGCCAAGGTGGCCGAAGTTCAGCCCCCGCTCGCCACCAAACACCACCGCCCGCTCCAGTTCGTGCGCGAGTTCACGGACATTCCCCGGCCAAGCATGAGCGAGGAGCCGTGACTGACCCTCGGGCGGTATCACGGGCGGTTTCTGACCGTAGCGTTTGCAGACCCGCGCCAGCAACGCGTCAGCGAGCACGAGGATGTCGTTCCCTCGTTCCCGCAACGGGGGCAGGCGCACCCGAAACAAATCGAGACGATGCAAGAGATCCTCGCGAAATTTCCCCGCCGTCACCAGCACTCCGAGATCAGCATTGGTCGCCGCGATGATCCGCGAGTCGACCGCGATCGGCCTCGTGGCACCCACGCGCCGGAGTGAGTGATCCTCCAAGACTGTGAGTAATTTTGCCTGCAGGGATTGAGCAAGACTCGGCAGTTCATCGAGAAACAAGGTGCCTCCATCTGCCGCTTCCATGAGTCCAATCCGTGCCGCCTTCGCATCGGTAAAGGCACCGCGCTCGTGGCCAAATAACTCCGCCTCGGCCAAGGCTTCGGGCATGGCCGAACAATTGAGCTCCACCATCGGTCCATCGGCGCGCGGGCCGTTGCGATGAATCCAACGGGCGATCGCCGTCTTGCCCGTGCCGGTCTCGCCCTCGATTAGCACCGGCGGCAAGTGGCTGCCCAACCGGCGATCCGCCGTCGTTATTTTCTGCAATTGCTCGCGCACTCCCACCAGACTCGCGCCAAACACTAAATCCGCCTCCTGTCCGCGGCGAAATTCATCCGCTCGCTTTGCCTGCAGGCTTTTCCGCGCATGGGCCAGTCTCACCGGCAATTCTTCCGGGTCGAAGGGCTTGACGAGGTAATCCGACGCCCCAGCCCGGACCGCCTCAACCGCACCCGCGACGCCGCCTTCAGCAGTCATCACGAGGACATTGGTCGTGGCCGAAAAGACCTTGTCTCGCAATAAATCAGTGCCCCGCCCGTCAGGCAAATTCACGTCCAATAACGCGACGTCGAATGGCAGTGACTCGGCCGCTTGCCTCGCCGCTCCCACCGTGCCGACCGCCGTCACCGACGCCCCTTCCTTTTCCAGAAACCCAGCCAAGCGTTTGCGCAGCAGCAACTCGTCCTCGAGCACCAGTACATTCAGACCGGACAACGGAGATTTTGACATGGAAGATTCTGGACCACGGTCGCAGGCCACACGTTTCAATTGAAACAGCGCGGACGCGACCGGGAAGAGGGCGAAGACTCCACGAAAGAATGCGGCAAACGCAATTCATCTCCTCGAAACCGAATCGCAATTTACAACCGGGACGTCCGCTTTTCACCTTGCGCAGCGGGCGACAAGCGCGGGCCCCGTCCGTGAGCCCGCGTCGACGCTAAAACCGCCCCTGATGGACCGCTCACTCCGTTTAGCGCAATTTCAGCCCGGTCACCAAAAAATACCGGTCGTGTGGACTGTGGTAAGTGTGGAGCGTGCACACGGGCACGCGCGCAAACGTTCCCGGATAATCCGCCACGAGCACGGCCTCGAACCGCGCGGCGAATAGGGTTAAGTTATAGGCATTCCACTCGTCGTTAAAGTCCGTGATCCGCAACAGCACCGGGGCCGGGGTCGCCTTGAATCGTTCCGCCAACTCGGCGAGCGGTCCGTCGTTTAGTAAGCTGACTTCCTGCCACGCTACGCCGGGATGCTTCGCTTTCAGGTCTGCTTCAAACGCCATATGAAGGTTGGACCCTTCACCCGAAAACTCCGTCCGCAATAACGGCACAGTCAGGACGAGCGAGGGCAGCAAGAGCGCGACAGCGGTGAGAGTCGCCACGGCAATAAATCGCCGGCGCAGCCAGCCCCCAACCACCTCCACTACCAACACCGCCCCGATCGCCGCGAGGATCAGGAAGAGCGGCAGCACATGACTCAGGTTTCGTTCGAAAAAAACACCTCGGGTCGCGAAATATCCCGCAAACAACAGTACCGGGCCGGCCAATACGACCAACTCCCCCCAACGCCGACGCCACGCCAGCACACCCGCACCGAGCCCTGCGCACGCGAGCACCGGCCACCCCAAAGTGACGACGTAATAAGCCGCCAACATATCCGCCACCGCCCGTCCATCGAGATGACTGTGCGGGGGGTGCTGTCCACCGTATTGGTTCATCAAAAATTCCACGCCGTTCACAAACGCTGCGGGATTTGCGATCGCCCCGGGCGCGCCGACAAAAAATCCACCCATCAGGCCCAACGGCACCAGTGCCAGCGCGACCGCGCGCGCACCCACCGTCGCGTGCCTGCGACCGGCGAGCCACGGCAACAATGGCATCCAGACCAGGAGGAGCATCGAGACCTTGCACGCCACTAACAACCCGACTCCAAACGCCCCACACGCCACGCCGAGCAAACTCAGTTTTTCCCGCGGCCAACACCACCCGACGACCGCCAGCGTCACCATCGT
>CAMCHO010000065.1 GCA_945874455.1 Opitutus sp. GAS368
TAAGTCGGTGCGGCGGCAGGAGCGGACATAAAGGAAACGCGAATGAAGCTCCGCGATGATCCGGCACGCAAGCCACTTTCGATCGGTGCGCAGGCTTGCAGACGTAACTAATTTCCCGCCCACTGCGTTTTGTCCATGTCATCCACCGAGCCTATCCGCCTGCAAAAATACCTCGCCGACTCCGGCCTCTGTTCGAGACGAGCCGCCGAAGCCCTGATCGCGCAGGGCGAGGTGTGGGTGAACAGCGTAGTGGCCACCCTTGGCCAGAAGGTAACACCCGGCGTCGACCGGATCACCGCGAGCGGAAAAAACGTTCGCTCCACCGTGCAGCCGCGTTTGACGCTAGCGATGAACAAGCCCCGGGGCCTCGCGTGCACCAACGACGACCCACACAATCCCGATACGGTTTTCACCGTGCTGCCACGGGAATTCGCCAAGTATCGTTTTTTTTGCGCCGGTCGCCTCGACAAGGATAGCGAAGGTCTCGTCATTCTCACCACCGACGGAGATCTCGCCCAACGCCTGACCCATCCCTCGAACCTCGTCACGAAACGCTATCACGTCATCCTGAAAAACCCTTTCCCATCAAAACGTCTCCCGCTGCTAATCAAGGGGATCACGTTTGACGGCGAGCGGCTAAAAGTCGAACGGGCCGCGCTGATCCATCCCGGTGCAGGCAATGAGGCCACCAATCTCGACGTGCACATGCATCACGGCAAGAAACGCGAAATCCGCCTCCTCTTCACCACGCTCGGCTACGATGTAAAACGCCTTCGCCGCTATCAGATTGGGGCGTTTCCCCTGAAAGGAATCCCCACCCGCGCGATGAAAAAACTTTCCGCGAAGGAAATCGAATTGCTGTTTCAAAATCCGCGTACACCACGGGCTACCCTCGAAGCTACGACCCTCGAACTCAGCGATACTCCTCTCATTCATGAAGACTAAACTGCTCCTGCTCGCCGCCTCGATCGCGACTGCCGCAGCGTTCGCCGCGCCACTGACCAAGACCACGGCCGTCCACACCCAGCCGGACCAGTCCTCCCCGGCTTTCACGTTCCTGACGGCCGGCACGGAGCCCGCCGCAACGGCCGACGCAGTTGCCGGCACACCCGCAGGTTGGCTAGCCATCGAGCTGCCTGGCCCCTTCGAGGCCTATGTGCAAAACAAAGACCTCACGAAGGGCCTCGACGTGAAAGTAGGGTGCAACCTCTACTTGACGCCCAAACTCGATGGCGGGGTGCTGACCGTTGCTCAGAAGGACGACCGCAGCACACTCACGGGGCTGCACGGGAAGTGGACACAAATCCGCCTCGAGCGAAAACTCATCGCCTATATCTATATCGGCGGCGCGGCGGAGTCTATCCCCTCGGTCGCGAGCACGCCAACCAGCGCCTCCTCGGTGCCCACTCCAACGGTCGGTGCACCGATGTCAGTAGCGCCCGTTTCGCCCGGAGTTTATGGTGTGGCGACGCCGGGACACGCCGCCCCCACCGTTAATCTTGGCGACGGCGGCGCGAGCACACTCCCGCGCCAATTCGCAGGCAAGTTTGTCTCCACGCGTCGTCCGTTCGCCCCGCGACGGCCTTACGATTGGGCACTCACCGACGATGCGGGCAAACGTTACGCTTACTTGGACGTCTCCAAGCTCCTCCAGACCGACCAAATTGAAAATTACTCCAACCATTCCGTGGTCGTTTTCGGTGCGGCCAAAAACGCTCCCGACTCCAAGGAAATCGTCATCCAAGTTGAAACCCTACAGTTGAAATAATCCTGCGCGCCCGAAACACCGGAGGCCACCCTTATTGGATTAGGAGAATCTTTTGCTCATGGAATTGATCGACGGAAATCAAGCCGCCACCGCTCTCATCGCCGAACTCAAGGCCGAAGTCGCCACGTTCACGGGCCGCAAACCATGCCTCGCCTTAGTGCGCGTAGGCGAGGACCCCTCGTCGGTCTCCTACGTGAAAAAAAAGGAAAAGACCGCGGCGGAAATTGGCGTCACCAGCCGGATCATTCTTCCGCCCGTCACCATCACGCAGGAAGAACTCTTCGCCCTGATCGACAGCCTCAATGTTGACGCCTCAGTCGACGGCATCTTGGTGCAGTCTCCGTTGCCGAAACACATCGACGAGGTCGCGGTCTTTCGGCGCGTCTCTCCCGACAAGGATGTGGACGGTTTCAATACGATCAACCTCGGCAAAATTGCTCAGGAGGATGACACCGGATTTGTCTCCTGCACGCCGGCCGGCATCATGGAACTCCTCGCGCGCAGCGGCACCGACCTCAAAGGGAAACACGTCGTCGTGTTGGGTCGCTCACTCATCGTCGGGAAGCCCATCGCGCTCCTCGCCCTCCAGAAGCGCACGGGCGCAAACGGCACCGTGACCATTTGCCACTCCGGAACCGCGAACCTCCCGACGCTCACGCGCCAGGCTGATGTGCTCATCGCCGCCATCGGTCGGCCCGAGTTCGTCACTGCCGACATGGTGAAGCCCGGAGTCGTCATCATTGACGTCGGCATTAACCGGGTGCCTGACTCAAGTAAGAAAACGGGCTACCGGCTCACGGGCGACGTGCACTTCCCGAGCGTCGCGCCGCTCTGCGCGAAGATCACCCCGGTCCCCGGCGGCGTCGGCCCGATGACGGTCGCGATGTTGATGAAGAATACGCTCAAAGCGTTTCACCTCCGCGCAACGCACTAGCTTGCGCTGGGCACTCGCCAGTTTTCATTTTCTCCCCATGGCTGCCCCCTCGATTCTAGTCGTCGATGACCAATCCAGCAACGTCGCGTTGCTGAAACGAACAGTGGAGCGCGAGGGCATCCGCAACATTCCAGTGATCTTCGGCACGGTACGCACAACCAAGGAAAGTAAACGGGAGGGTCTCAGCGCGGGGGCGATCGACGACACTCAGCCAGTTTAAAAAAAGGTCCGCCAACACTTCCATGAGTATGATCGCCTTCCTCGGTTCCGGCAACATGGCTACCGCCTTTGCCGAAGGTTTGCTGGCAAAAAACGCGGTAACTCAATCCGCTCTCAGGTGTTTCAGTGCCAGTGGCAAATCCGCCGCCGCCCTGGCAGAAAAGACCGGCATTCTCCAAACGCGCTCATTGGTCGAGCTCCTGGCCGGCGCCGACACCTTGGTCGTAGCGTTCAAACCCCAGCACCTCGCGACGGCTGACCCGGCACTCGCCAATCTGACAGACGGGAAACTCGTGCTCTCGGTTCTCGCCGGAAAGAAAATCTCTAGCCTGCAGCGCATATTCCCGCAGGCGCGCAACATCGTACGCACGATGCCCAACACGCCCGGCCAAATCGGCGCAGGCATCACCGGCTGGTGCGTCACTGCCCCACTCAGCGCCACCGATCGCGCGACCGTCGAAACCATCCTCGGTGCGCTCGGGAAGGCCGTGGAAGTCTCCGAAGCCCAAATGGACGCCGTCACGGGGGTGAGCGGCAGTGGGCCGGCCTACGTATTTGAATTCGCCGCCGCGCTGCGCGACGCCGGTGTGGCCGCCGGGCTCGCACCGGAAACCGCCCAGACACTCGCGGTAGAGACGCTACTCGGTGCCGCACGTCTGCTGGCACGAAAAAACATCGAGCCAGAAACACTGCGGAATCAAGTGACCTCGCCCAACGGCACCACGTTTGCTGGCCTTCAACGGATGGCTGCGCGGGACTTCCGCGGCGTGGTCAGGGAAGCGGTACTCGCCGCCAAGGCGCGTTCGGAAGAATTATCCAAGGACGGTTGAAATCACCATGAGCACACTCGACGGTCGTATCCTTGTAACGGGTGGCGCCGGTTTCATCGGCAGCGCACTGGTCTGGGCGCTCAACCAGCGCGGCCATACCAACATTGTCATCACCGATCTCCTCGGCTGTGATGAAAAGTGGAAGAATTTGGTGCCGCTGAAATTCGCCGACTACGTCGAGGCCAGTTTCTTTCGCGAGCAGCTCCGGCATTCTCCGGCGGCGTTCGGGAAATTCTCCACTGTATTCCATCTCGGCGCCTGCTCGGCCACGACGGAGAAAGACGCGGCCTACCTCATCGACAACAATTACAACGTGACCAAGGAGCTTGCCGCGTGGTCGCTGTCGCAGGAAGCCCGCTTCATCTATGCCTCGTCGGCGGCCACTTATGGCGACGGTGCGCAGGGGATGGATGATACGAGTGACGAGTTATCGCGGCTGCGTCCGTTGAATATGTATGGCTACTCGAAGCATCTCTTCGACCTGCACGCGCAACGGGAGGGTTGGTTAAAACGAATCGTCGGGGTGAAATATTTCAACGTCTTCGGACCCAATGAGGATCACAAAGCGGAGATGCGCTCGCTCGTTAACAAGGCCTACCAGCAAATTCTCACAAGCGGCCGCGTCCAACTTTTCAAGAGTCACAAACCGGAGTTCAAAGACGGCGAGCAAATGCGCGATTTCTTGTATGTGAAGGATGCAGTCGAGATGACTCTCCACTTTGCCGAACAGGCGACGGCAGCCGGCGGACTCTACAATCTCGGTAGCGGTGAGGCGAATACCTGGCTCACGTTGACCCGCGCGATTTTTTCGGCGCTGGGACGCGAGCCCGCCATCGACTTTGTCGACATGCCGGAAGTCTTGCGCGGCAAGTATCAGTATTTCACCCAAGCCGACACCTCGAAACTGCGGGCAACCGGTTACGTCAGACCGCTGACGCCGCTCGCCGCCAGCGTCCGCGACTACGTGCAGAACCATCTCGTGACCGGAAAAAAACTAGGGGAGTAGCCCGCTCAGCACGAATGGGGAGCGAGCGCAGCCGGTGACCCCGACACAAAAAGACCGCGAGTTCATCGCGGCCTTATAACAGACGAATGAAAGCAAAAATTAGTTGAGCTTCAGCAACTCCGCCTCGACGTAAGGCTTACGATCGCCCTCTTTGCTCCGCACAGCGGCCACTTGGTCAGTCGTAATAGGCGCACCCGTATTACCCCATTCGTGACGGATATAGGTCAAGACGGCGGCCACCTTGTCGTCGCTGAGATTGTATTGGGAATTGGCCACCTTGCCGATCGTCGGCATCGGCGCAGCGTTGTAGAGCACTCCCTTGACAGTCATGGGGCCGGTCATCCCGTAAACCACGAGGCGGATCAGACGGTCATCCGAACCGGTCACCCATTCTGACGCCGCCAACGGAGGGAACGCGCCCGGCAAACCTAGGCCATTGGCTTGGTGGCACGTGATACAAATCGCCTCATATTGTTTCTTCCCCAGCACGAGCGGATCAAGTTTGGCGACAACCGTTTCACCACTCGGTGGGAGCGTGTTTTCGTTGTAAACGCGGGCATCAAACATACCAGAGTAACGATTGAGATAGGTGCCCGCAAAGAAGATCAAACCACTGAAGAAAAAGAGGAGATGGAGCGGAGGCAGTTTGTAACGTCCCTTCTCATCCGGCTGCTTGCCGAGTAGCTTATCGTGAGCCGCGAGCAGGCTCTCGTCGGTGGAGGCGGCTTGATCGAGGCGTGGGTCTTGATGCAACGGCGTGCTCATTTGTGTGCGCCCTCCTTGGCAGCTGCAGGTGCCACATGACGTGCTTCGGGATATTCGTAGGCGTTATTCAAGCTCTGCAGATAGGCAATCAGAGTCCGCGCACGCTCCGTCGGTACAATTTGCCGACGGGAGGATTTTTCAACGAGCCCGACGAGTGCGTCGGCCGCGACCTCACCGACCACCGGACGATCGTCGAACAGAAAAGGAAATGGAGGATGGCTCACGGCCTTGGAACCGCTCACCACACCGCTATGCAGAAACTGCGCAATGCCGGCAGCATCGACCGGGGGTTTACGACCACCCCAGTTCGCAAGGTCAGGCCCAATGCGCGATTCACCGAGCTGGGGTCGGACTTGAAAAATATAGTCGCGGGCAACGCTCTGGCGGTCACCCCAACCCCGAGCCTTGTCGGAACCGAAATCGGGCCGGCGGACTTGCTGGGTATGGCAGGCTGCACAACCCAAGTCCGCATAGACGAGTTGCCCTCGTGCCGCGACGCCGGGAGGACGCGTCGGAAAAGATGAACTCTCGCCGTCATCGTAGAATGGGGTGAGCGCACCCAATTGCTTGTGCGCCAAAAGCGGAATACTGCTCCAGCCCAAAACGAACGCGGCGAGCAGGCCGATGAAGAAGAAAAAGCCGTTTTTCATCATGACGCGTGAACCTCCATCGTCGTTGGCTGCCGGAAGGATCCCACCTCGGAAACCACTCCGGAGCACCACAGACCGCAAACGCTACGCAGGAAATTCACCAGAACAAGAATGTTGCCGATCAACAAAAGGACCTGAGCGACCGAAACCGCCAACAGCCAAGGACGAGTGCGCTCAGCCATTTCACCAAACGTGCTCTTGGCGTTGATCAACTCAGTGCCCTGAATTAGTCCCGCTACCGCGAGGGAACCGACTAGGAGAAAAATGCCGACCATCGAGAGCACCCTATGGCTGCGGACGAACGAACCCGAAATCCAAGGACGACCGATCAAGCGGGGCAGCGCGAAATAAATTGAACCGAAGAGCAGCATCGAGATTGCACCATAAAGCGCGAGTTGCTGTTGAGCGGTCGTGAAATACGTGAACTGGGTAACCAAGGCCACCCCACGGAAAGACGTCACGGCATCGAGCACAGCACCGGCGAGATAAGCGAGCAAGCCGAAGGAAATGAACGTGAGTGACGTGCCACCGCCGGTCAGAGCACCCCGGAGGTTGAGCGCCACCACAGTAAAATGGAAAAGAACCATCCAGCACGCGGCATTTGCCAAAGTAGGAATCCACGCCGGGACAGGGCCGCCGATCAAATGCCGGCCACCGGTCATCATTCCGACGAAGAGCAGTGTCCAAAAGGCGAGCGGCGCGAATTCATAGCTAGGAAGCGCCCGTCCGGTAATCTTGGGTACCGCATAATAAGCTCCGGCTAAGGCCAGCGGGGCGAGCCACAGAGAAACCACCGATTGCACATACCAACCGTCGATAATCGGCTGGAGCACACCGCGGACCGGACTCCACAGCAGCATCGTCTGCGCCGCGATGAGCAGCCACGGGAAGAGAAACAGCGCAGCTACGGCGTACCACTGCGATGCATAGGTCCCTTCGGTGCGGCGGCCCGACCAAGCGAGGATGCCGGAGATTCCGATGGCGATATACGCAACGACGAGCAGAGGCTGCACGTAACGAGGCAATTCCAAGAGGGCGAACGACGTCGCGTCTCCCGTGGCGATACCACCGAGACCGATCGTGATACCCAGATTCCAGAAAAGTGTGCCGATCACCGCCCAGTTTTGAGCGCGCAGCGTCGAACCGCCGAGGCGCCCAAGGACCCAGAGTGCAATCCCGAGTCCGGCATTAGCGGACCAGCCATAAACAAAGGTCGTCTCGGCGAGGGCACTGACGCGACCGTGAGTGAACCACTCACAGGCCGACATAAAAGTCGGGCTATGCAACTGGATGGAAGCAATGAGTGCAAAAATGCCGCTGATCACGAGCCACCCGAGCCCAGAGGCGAGCAAGAGGAGCACCGGCCAGCGTCCAGCCGTATCGGCGGCAGTGACTTCAGCGTGGGTGGAGGTCGAAGACATCGAGAAAATTAAATTACTTCTTGGACCCGTATTGGGCGGCCGTCAGTTGCATCGCGCGTTCAATGGGGAGTTGCACGACGCCCGTATTCTTGTCGATCCACGCATACGAGATTGCCTGCTGGGCATGCTTCTCGCGAAGCTCGCCGAGCGCTTGCTTGCGCGTTGCCGGGGTCGCCTTCCAAGCCAATTCCTTGGGGAGATTTTCGGCGACCGCGTTTTGTGGCGACGTGGACGTCGGGTCATAAAGGCGGGAGACGAGGACCCAGCCAGTGGCCACAACGGCGAAGATAAACAGCGTGGTAATCAGCGCTACGGGCCGCGGAGAATGGGCGGATGAATCACTCATGGTGCGTAAGGCTCTCGGTGATGCGAGGATCGCGGATAGGAATGAGCTTGGCTGTCGGGAAACTCTTCAGATAGGACCACACGCAGACACCGCCAATACCGACCACTGACGTCAGGACCCAGAGAAGATTGAGCGAGAGGAACGGAAGTGAATCACCGTGCCCATCCTTCAGGGCCGGTAAAATATTGTAACACATGTCGACAAGGATAACGGCCAAGATCCACCACATGATGGGTTTGATCTTCGAATGGACGACCTTGTGTTTGTAGGAGAGCAGGTAGAGGAACGGGATGAAAAAGTGCCCGAACAGCAGCACGAGTCCAACATACCACCATTGGTTCGTGGAGCCATCGTGGTTCACTTCACGGAGGTTATACCAAAAGGTTTCCTCGGGGACGTTGGCATTCCAAATCAGGAAATATTGCGAGAACGTGATGTAGGCCCAAAACACGGTGAAGGCAAAAGCGAGCATACCAATCGAGTAAAAATGGTTGGTGTTCAGCACGCCCTTGTAATCCCCGCGATTCCAAAGCCAGATCATGATAATTACGCCAATGGCCAAGGCACCACGGATGCAATTCGCGAAAAACCATACGCCATACATCGTCGAGAACCAATGGTACTCGAGGGACTTGACCCAGTAGATCGCCGCAAAACTGAGCGTCAGAGCACCGATGGGCAGACCGATCGCCGCCGTCTTCCGATTCATGAAAGTCCACTTAATGTCACCGTCGGAATCTTGCGTAAACGAAGCTTTGCGGAGGCGAGCGGAGAGCCAAACCCAGCTGGCGAAGAACGCGAGCGTCATGCCGGTGAACATGTGCAAATTCAGGAAGCCAGACTTCTTTTGGTACAGAATATCTGTCCCGACCGTACCATGACCATGCAGCTCGTGAGTGAGGTCCATCCACGGCCAGACGAATCCAGGTTTAACCCACGCAAGGGCCAATAACGGGAGAAAGAGCAGGAAGAGCCACTTGAACGAGGTGAGGGCGTGTTCAAACTGCCGACGAATCACAACCGACCACGAAGCGTCCACGATGTGATGAATCAGAATCAGCATGAGCATGCCGATGAGAATCGAGGTGCAGAACGTGATGCCGACCAAGTACGACATCACCGGGCCGTGCCGATCGGGCATGACGGCAACACCGAGAGCGGTGACCGCAAGACCGACGAGACCGACCGTGAGGGCCTTTGTCGCTGTGGCGGCGGTCGAGGTGTCAGACGGAAGGGCCGAGGAAGCCGTGGCTGCGTGCGTGCTGCTCATTTGAGACCGAGGGTTTGTTTACCGGCGGCGTCGGTGACGTCGGCGACGACACCCTGCTGCGCGCGTTGCAGAGCACGGACGTAGGCGACGACCGCCCAGCGATCCTCCGGGGCCAGTTTGTCGGCGTAAGACTGCATGTTTTTGTTGGGTGAACCAACGGTGATCGTGTTATAAATTTCACCTTCGGGCATCTTCCGGAGCCGGTCGTCATGGAAGGTGGGCGTTGCACCCATCCCATATTGTTTCGTGATGCCGCCACCATCACCCACTGCACTATGGCAAGGCGCACAATAAATCTCGAAACGATCCTTACCTCGTTGGAGGAACTTAAGGTCAACCTCGACTGAAAGTGCGGCGGGGAATCCGCGGGCAAAGGCACCAGTCGCGTCTTTACCCCGATTGAGGTGCTCGTCTTCCCGCAGCATCCCGCGCATAACCGCACGCTCGACAGGCGGACGATCGGCGCGTCCATCGGCAAAAAATTCCGAGGAACCCTGCGCACGGGGTTTCGGCTGAATTTTCATGCCCGGAAAGGCCCATTCAGGAAATACTTCGATCGGGGGGGAAGTGAACGTCGTGCCACGGAATCCAAAAATGGAGACAATCAGCACGCCGACGAATGCGGTGACGAGGTAGACGTTGCGCATAGCTCAGGCCTCGAGTTCCGAGATGTTTTTCCCGCCAGCTTTTTCCAGCAGGGCCTTGGTGTTGGCGAGATTGAAGCGCGGGTCACGCGTCTCAATCACGATAAAAAACTGATCATCCATCCCGCGGCGGATGTGCTCGTATTTCAGCACCGGGTGATAGTGCATGGGCAGGCCGTTGAGGAACAACATGCCGCCGATGGTCGCAAACGCGGTGAAGAGAATCGTGAGCTCATAGCTCACCGGAAAAGCAAACATGGGGCTAAAAAGAGGTTTGCCGCCGACGATGAGCTGATAGTCCACCGCGCCAGTCCACCAGATCATCGACATACCGGTACAAAAACCGATGATACCGCCCACGAGAGAAATCCGCGGCACGATCGAGCGTGGGAGACCCATCGCTTTGTCGAGTCCATGCACTGGGAACGGGGTAATGCAGTCCCAGTTACGGTAACCGGCATCGCGCACTTTTGCGGCCGCATGATAGAGATCAGGCGTGGTATCGAAGGTGGCAATCAAGCCGTAGGATGGTGCAGCCATGGGCGTGAAACTTAGTGGTGAGCGCCGCCGCCATGCACATCGGCCTGCGGCGTGACCGCTTTGAGCTCTGCCATCGGCATGATGGGGAGGAAGCGGATAAAGAGAAGGAACAGCACCGAGAAGACGCCGAAGGTGCCGAAGAAGGTAAAGATTTCCACGATGCTCGGAGAATAGTAACCCCAACTCGAAGGCAGGAAGTCACGGGCGAGAGAGGTTACGATGATCACGAAGCGCTCAAACCACATGCCGACGTTGACGAAGATCGAGAGAATCCAAACGAACGAGGTGTTTTCGCGCACTGCCTTGAACCAGAAGAACTGCGGCGTAATGACATTGCAGGAAATCATGATCCAGTACGCCCATGCGTAATGACCAAAGGCGCGGTTGATGAAGGCGAAGCCCTCGTACGGATTCGCGCCATACCACGCGATAAAGAACTCCATCGCGTAGGCGTAGCCGACGATCGTGCCAGTCGCCAAGGTGATCTTGCACATGCAGTCGATGTGGTACTGCGTGATGAGGTCCTCCAACTTGTAGACGGCGCGCAACGGAAGCATCAGCGTGAGCACCATTCCGAAACCGGAGAAAATAGCGCCCGCAACGAAATACGGCGGGAAGATGGTCGTGTGCCAGCCAGGGAGAAGGGAGACCGCGAAGTCGAACGAGACGATCGTATGCACCGACAAAACGAGGGGCGTCGAAATACCGGCGAGAATCAAATACGCCATTTCGTAGTTGCTCCAGTGGCGGTTCGAACCGCGCCATCCGAGGGCAAAGAATCCATAAAGAGCGGAGCGAAGTTTGTTGCCGGATGAGTAGAAGCGGTCGCGAAGCACGGCGAGGTCGGGCAAAAGTCCCACGTACCAGAACAACACCGAGACCGTGCCGTAGGTCGAGACGGCGAACACATCCCACTCCAGGGGCGAGCGGAAGATCTGCCAGATGGCGTTCGAATTAGGAATGGGGAACAGATACCACGCATACCACACGCGACCGACGTGGAACACCGGGAAGATCGCAGCGCACACCACCGCGAAGATCGTCATGGCCTCGGCGGCGCGATTAATGGAGGTACGCCACTTCTGACGGAGCAGGCACAAAATGGCGGAAATTAACGTACCCGCGTGGCCGATACCGATCCAGAAAACGAAGTTAACGATGTCCCAAGCCCAGTTTACGGGATTGGCGTGGCCCCAGACGCCGACACCGGTGGCGATCAGGTAAGCGATTCCCGCGACGGTGAACGACGCAACAAAACACGCGAGCGCGAAGCACACCCACCACCACGTGGGCGTTTTACCTTCGATGATACCGCAGATTTTTTCCGTGATCCAAGAAAAGCTCCGGTTATTGGCAACGAGGATCGCACGGGGAAGCGACGCAGGTTTGACCTCCTGCAAGATCGCAGGGGTCACAGTGTCGTCGTGATGGGCGTGGGCCATTAGCTAAGTCCTCCGAACGTTTTCCCCGCGTCGATGACGCTGTGTTTTTTCTCGGTCTTTGGAGCCGCGGGCGCATGGCTGTCATGGCCATGTCCACCGTGACCGTGATCGGACGGAGGGTGATTCTTGCTGTTGTATTCTACGCGACTGAGCGGCAGCGCTTGGTAATCGGGCATCTTCGGATTCGGATTGCGGAGCTTGCCGAGATACGTGGTGCGGGGACGAATATTGAGATAACCGAGCAACGAATAGTCCTGCTCCAAGGCCTTCGCCCGGGAAACCTTACTGGTGGGATCGTCAATATTACCGAACTCGATGGCTTCGACTGGGCACACCTGTTGGCACGCAGTTTTAATCGTGCCGTCTGGGACGACGACGTCACCCGGCCTGCCGGCTTGGGCCATGGCGACCTTGTGCTGGATCTTCCCGTTTTGGATGCGTTGCACGCAGTAGGTGCACTTCTCCATCACACCGCGCATCCGGACGGTGACTTCGGGATTCTTCACCATTTTGACCAACTCCGGCATCCCCTTCGGTCCGAGTTGACCGAGGTAAAGGCTGTCAAGTTGGCGCAGATTGAAGTCGAAGAAATTAAAACGGCGAACCTTGTAGGGGCAATTGTTCGCGCAGTAACGCGTGCCGATGCAACGGTTGTAAGCCATCGTATTGAGGCCTTCTTCGTCGTGCACGGTGGCATTGACGGGGCAGACGACTTCGCACGGTGCGAGTTCGCACTGCGCACAGGCAACCGGCTGGAGGGAGACTTGCGGATCCTCGGGGATCTCGCGATTGCCTTCACCACCGAAGGCGCCGCCTTCGGCCTTGCCGTCGGAATAGTAGCGGTCGAGACGAATCCAATGCATCTCACGTCCCCGCATCACTTGGTCCTTGCCCACGATCGGAATGTTATTCTCAGCCTGACAGGCCACCACGCAGGCGTTGCAACCGATGCAAGTGTTGAGATCGATCGACATGCCCCACTGGTGGTGTCCGTCGAACTTTGGCGTCGAGTACATCGAGCCGCCGCGCGGGATCTCCTTCGCACGGGTCGCGTTCAGCTTGGCGCGATCCTCGCGAGAGAGCTTGTTATCGTTCGTCGGGGTATTTTGTGCGCCGTAAATCGCCGGTGAGTGCGACTCCGTGCCGATATCGTCAACGTAGCCGGGATTCTTCTTATACTCGTCGAAGTTGGCCTCGCGAATAATATCCCGGCCTTCCATCGACCAGTGTTCCTGGGTATTGGCGAGGAGCAGTCGCGTGCCGGTGTCGGCGAGCGTCCCACCCGTGGCGACGTCTTGGTTCGCGACCGTGCGGATCGGATAGGCGTTGAAACCAGCACCTTTGCCCACATGGCCGGTTGCGACGCGGCCGTAGCCGAGGGGCACAACCACCGTATAGTTAGCGAGACCTGGCTGGATGTGCAGCGGGCCCTTGATCTTGCGACCGCCTACAGTCAGTTCGTAGACGCGTCCGTTTTCCTTACCGATCGAAAACTCGTTTTCCTCAACGCGCGCGATTTGGAGTGCTGAGCCTTGAGGAGCGATCCCGAGTTCCTTGCCGAGCTTCGGGCTCACCAGAATGGCATTGTCCCAAGAGATCTTCGTAATGGGATCCGGGCACTCTTGGAGCCAGCCGTTATTATTAAAACGACCATCGTCCATTTTGTGGTCGGTCACAAAGCGGACCTCGAGGTTCTTCAGTGAGAACGCCTCGATCTTCTTAGGGTCATCACGGAACAAGACTTGGGCACCGCGCTGATCAAAGGAAACGGGCACTTTCTTGAACGCCGAGCCTTCGAGGAGTCCATCGTGGAGAAAGCGACGCATCGCCTTTTCGGCATCGCCGCCCGCCAGCGCCGCAATCGTCTCGCTCACCAGCGCGTAACCATCCGGATTGGCTTCACCCGCGATCCGGGCGAGGACCTCGAGCTGAGTGATCCCGCCGAAGAGCGGCAAAATCATCGGCTGCACGGGCACCACAGTTCCGTCCGCGGTGCGAGCGTCGCCCCACGACTCAAGGTAATGGGCGGAGGCCAAGGTCGTTCCGGCGAGTGCGGACGTTTCGTCGGCCGCGTAGCCAAGTCGAATCACGTCTGAGACCGAAGCCTGCAACTTAGCCCAGTCGAGATCAACGGGCGCGTTGTAAACCGGGTTGCCGCCAAGAATCACCAGTGTCTTGACCGCACCGGTTTTGATCGCCGCCGCGAGGTCGGAAAGCGTCGCGGCGGACGATGCTTCGACGGCCACGAAATCAATCGTCTTGCCGATATTGCCGAGCAGCGCGTTGATCGCATAGGCGATCGCGTGGACCTGCGGCGGAAGATGCGCGCCGGCGACCACGAGAGATTCACCCTTGTGGTCAACCAGATCTTGAGCGCATTCATCGACCCACTTCTGACTGACGAAGGCTTCAAGCCCCTCGGTGAAGGGCTTGAGAATGTCGGTACCGAGGGCCTTGCCCCCGATCGCTGCGGCCAAGGCCAACATGTGGCTCGTCGCCAAGCGCAGGCGGTGATCGGCCATGCTGCCCGTGAGCGTGAACGCGCTCTCCGCCACATAGAGGCGGTTCATCGGGTCAGTCGCTTTCGTGACACGACGGCCTTTCGCGAATTCGCGGGCGTAATATAAACTGCCAGACTCGGCGTGAAAAAAATCGGCGTCGAGCGAGAGAATGCGTTTGGCTTGGGCGAACCGATAAATCGGCTTCACGTCGGCTCCGAAGGCAGCCTGCGCAGCGGCGAGCGGCGGCTCGTCCGTAACCGGCTCGTATTCGGCCCAAGTGGCCTTCGGCAACGCCAGACGAAGTTTTTTGAGAATTCGCGCACGAGTCGGCGACGACGATTGGTCGGCCAAGAAAGCGAGGCCAGCCCCTTGGGACGCGGCATGATTCTTGCCAACATTCGACAGAAGCTCATTGGCGGCAGCAGCCGTGAGCACGGCGGCGCCCTTGGTGTGAGCCGTAGCCCGATCCGGATCGTAAAGATCGAGGATCGAAGCCTGAGCGAGCAGAGAACTGGCGCTGCCGTGAGGAAGATAGCTGGGGTTACCTTCGAGCTTCGTGGGGCGCCCCTGATGCGTCTCAGCGAGCAACGGGATCGCCGATTTGCGCAGCGGCATCGCGGTCGCGAAATACTGCGGCAGACCGGGAATAATGCCTTCAACCGATTTGCCGAAGGGCAGAATATTCAACTCGGGACGACGGCACCCCGCGAGGCCGACGCCTCCGAGGGCGAACGACGCCGCCATGATCTTCATGAAGTGACGGCGATCGACGCCGTCCAACTCCGCAGCTCCCTGAGGAAATTCACGTTTCAGCTGGTCCACGAACCCAGGTGTAGCGGCAAGCTCATCGAGGCTGCGCCAGTACTTCGGACCGTTCAGCTCACGTTCCGACGGAGCGGGATGTTCAAATATACGTTTCATCAGCGATGGCAGCCGGAGCAGCTCTGGGGAGGTTTCACTTTCCAGTTATCTACGAGCGCCTTCGCCTGTTTCACACCGGCTTCGCCTTGGTCGACGAGGCGTTTCGAATCGAGGTTGAAGACGTCTTTCGGATCACGCAGAGCGGCTTCGGGATTGCGGTGACATTCCAAACAGAAAGCCATGCTGAGCGGCTGCATGTGCGTGACGACATCCATCTCGTTGACCTTGCCGTGGCACTCGACGCAAGAAATGCCACGGTTCACGTGGATGGAGTGATTAAAATAGGCGTAGTCCGGCGTTTTGTGGATCCAGACCCACGGAACGGCCTTGCCGGTGGCGGCACTCTCCCGGATCGGCGCGAGGAGCGGACTCGTCGTCTTGATCTGGTTATGGCAGTTCATGCACGTCTGCGACGTGGGCACATTCGAATGGGCGGACTTATCCACATTCGAGTGGCAGTAACGACAATCGAGGCCGATCTCCTGCACGTGTTTCGCGTGACTGAAAGGGACTGGCTGGAGCGGAGCGTAGCCGACGCGCGTGTACTTCGGCGTCATGTAATAAGTCACTCCTGCGGTCGCGACGCATACGAGCACCCCGAGGTAAATGATGATCTGGAACGGAAGCTTGTTCGCCGACTTTGGAAAAAGTTTCGACATGGCGGAGGTTCTTCGAGTGGCCGTGGGGCGGTTTAGACCGCGCCAGCGCGGCGAGCAACGGCGCGGACTTCGGAACGCACGATCACGGGCAGGGCGGAGGTGGCTGAGGGGGCAAGAGTCTGTCCAGACGATGCGAGCAGCTTAGGCGCAACACTCACGGCCGCAGCTGCGCCGAGGAATTTGGCAAAGAATTGTTTTCGCGTAGGGTCGTTGCTCACAGGTCGTGTAAAGTAGTTAGTATCGTTTTGAAAGAAGGGTGCGGCGTTTGCCTTGTAAACCAAAATTTCCGAATGAGGCTTTTTTCCCTGAAGAATTAGCCCGCGCCGTCCCACCGCGAGCCGTCGCTTATCATCGCCCGAACTCATTTAGACGAACAAACCGTCGCGCATGGGGCGCGTGACATCGCAGCGCTGCGCGATTTCCGGATTGTGCGTCACGAGAATGACCGCCTGACCATTGTCCTTGGCCAAGCGGGTAAGGAGATCGAAAACCAACGCGGAATTTTTCACGTCGAGATTTCCGGTCGGCTCGTCGGCCAAAATGATCGACGGCTGATTCGCCAACGCGCGCGCCACGGCCACGCGCTGCTGTTCGCCACCCGAGAGCTGTGTGCCGAGCCGGTGGGTTTTTGACCCGAGACCGACCGCTTCGAGCAACATCCGAGCGCGCGCCTCCATTTCAGGGGCGGTCAGTCGCCCGAGTTTGCGCATCGGCATCATCACATTTTCGAGCGCCGTGAATTCGAGCATCAGAAAATGGAACTGAAACACGAAGCCAATATGCGCACCGCGCGCCGCCGTCCGGGCGAAGTCGTCACTGTTCGACATGCGCTGGCCGTTGATCTCGATGTCACCGCCATCCGGTTGGTCGAGAAGGCCGAGGAGATAGAGGAGCGTGGACTTGCCGCAGCCTGACGGCCCCACAATGGCGTAGACCTGTCCGCGACGCGCTTCGAACGACACGCCTTTGAGCACGTGCACCCGCCCATCCCCTTGGCCGAGGTAACGTTGGAGGCCGCTGCAACGCAGGGCGAAATCGCCGACCGGAGCGGCGGACACCGCGTGGAGGGGCGTGCTCATTGGGCCGTGCCGCGAACAATGTCGCCGGGTTCGAGTCGCGCCGCACGCCGGGCGGGCACGAGACTAGCGATCATCACCATCACGACCGCCGTCGTGATCGCCTGCACGAAATGCCAAGGCGATAAGGCGACAATGAAGTGCTCTGTCTTGAACAGGGTATTGATCGGCAACGGGACCAGACTCACGCCCCACGATACCGCCGCGCCGAAGACCCCGCCGACGATCGCGCCAATCGCGAGCACGATGGCCGCCTGCCAAAGAAAAATCCGCGTAATATCGCGCCGCTCATAGCCCATCGAACGTAAGATCGCGATGTCTTTGGTTTTCTCGAGCACGATCATCGCGAGCGTATTGAACATCGCGAGACTCGCGATGAGCGTGAAGACCGTGACCGTGATCGCCGAGGAAACGCTCAACGCGCGGAAGACCGAGAGCCATTCTTTCTCGCGCTCCTGCCAAGGACGGACGCTGTGCCGGAGCACCTCCTCCATGTGCGCGGCTTCCTGGCGGGCGCGCTTCGGATCGTGCAGACTGATCTGCAGGAACGTCGCACCAGTCGGCTTGCGCAGAAGGGATCGCGCTTCGGCCAGATCGATATAAATCCGTGTCTTGTCGATGTCGCGCACTCCGGTCTCGTAAATCGCAGCCACGACGTAACGGCGTGATTCGCCGCGCGCGTTAATCACGATCGATTCATTGACGGTCAGCTGAAGACGGTCGGCCAACACCCGGCCCACGAGGGCGCTGCCCGCCGATTCCTGAAACTTACCCAAGCCTTCTGGCGTGGTGATCTTGCGCTCCAATTCGGAGACGAAGCGGTGGTCCTCAAGCTTGATTCCGAAAACCTGCGCATCCTCGGTCTTAAACGAACTGCTGACCTGCACATTGCCCCGCAGCACGGCAGAGACACCCCGCACATTCGCGAAACTGCGCACCGTATCCATAATGACCTGCGGTTCCTCGACGCCCTCGATGTATTTCACCCCTTCGCGCTGGCGGATCTGAAAATCGGGACTCCCCGCCACCTCCATGCTGCGCAGCGTGTCCTGGATGCGATCCTCGATGCGCATCGCGCCATCGGTGCCGAGGAGCGTCTTCACAAAAAATTCCTCGAAGCCGCTCGTCGTCGCCTGCGTGACGATAAACAAGCCTACCCCCAGCACCGTGCAGGACAGGCTCATCAACATGGCCCGTTTTTTCGCCGTGAGAAAACGGAAAGCGATGCGAAAATTCGGCGACATCAGAAAGGCGCAATCGTCTCGTTAGGCAGCGACCGAGGCGTCACTGCGCCACGGGAATGCGGACCCGTTGACCGTTCCGAAACGTGTCGAGGTTTTCGACGATGACGAGTTCGCCGGGCGCGAGCCCCTTGGTGATCTCGGCCGTGCTCAGACTGACCAGACCGAGGCTTACTGCCCGCAACTGTACCCGGCCCTCTTGGACGACGAAGACATTGGTGCCGTTAAACAATGCCCGGCGCGGGATCAGCGGTCGGTCCTCGCGCTCTTCAACCGTGATGTTCACCTGGCCATTGCTGCCCGGCACGAGGCGGACGGGGTCCACCGCGACCTCCAGAAAGACCGTGTAGCGCTGCGTCGCTTCATTGGCGATCGGCAGAAATTTCGACACCACAGCATCGAACGGGGGCTGGTTCCCATAAATCAGAAGCCGCACTTTCGCCTTTTGCCCCAGCCGGATTGAGCCGAAATTTTCCTCGCTGATTTGCGCCGTGACCACGCGCTCCTTCGAGATGATCGTCGCGACGGCCTGACCCGCGTTGATGAGCGCGCCGCGCGTGACCAGGACGGTGGCCACCACGCCGTCCTCCTGGGCGATAATTGTCATTTTCTGAAGCAGGATTTGCTTCGATTCGAGGGCGTTTTTGAAATCGGTGATCGCCCGTTGGTTGTTAAATTCTTCAATTTCAAACTTGGAGTTCGTGGCGTCGAGCGCGCGGCGGACGTTCTTCACCGCTTCAGCCGAGTACTCACCGCGCTCGAAGAACCGCTGAGCATTGTCCAAATTCTCCTTCGCCACCTCGCGCTCAATATTGCTCTTGAGCGTGAGCTTGCGGAGTTCTTGGAGCGACTCGAACGAACTCTTCGATAGCTCGATGTCGCGCTCCAGTTCCTTCGTATCGAGCTGGAGCAGGATATCGCCCTTCTTAAACGCCCGGTCTTCACTCAGCGCATCGGCGTTCGCTACCCGCCCGGGCGCCTCCGCCTTCAACTCCCGGACCCCGCCTTGGCCCGCCGAGACCAAAACGCTGCCCGACACCGCACTGACGGCCTTACCGCGCGTCACCGGCGCGACCACCGCGATGTCGCCGAGCCTTTGCCATGCGATGACGACGCCCCCAGCTACGACGGCCGCCGCGAGGACGAACTTGAGAATCAAACTGATGTTACCGTTTTTCGCGGTCATGACGGGAAGTGAGTTGAGTGAGCACGGGATCAGCGCCGGCCAACGAGACGAACTCGCTCCAGCGGGAAAGGAAAATGGCGCGGGCGTTGATGCTCTGTGCGTGACTTTGCTTCAGGCTCACCTGCGCGCTGTCGAGCGCCGCCTGCGCGACATTGCCCAGCTTGAACTCCTGCTCCAACCTCCCGACCTGGCTGGCGGCGAGCCCGTACCGAAGGTCACTCATGTCCATCGCGCGCACCTCGAGTTCAATTTGCTGATACAAGGTTTGGGCCGCTTCGAGCGCCCCGCTCGCGGACATATCTAGCTGGCGCTCCGCGAGGCGTTTGGTCGCGAGCGCTCCGAGTTTTGCCCCGCGGGTCGCGAACCCGTCAAAAATCGCCCACTGCGCACCGACTGCGATCGTCTGGCGGGTGATCCCCTGCTGGGTGATGGAGTTCGCCGAGGCAAAGGTCGAGTTTTCGAGGCTATAGGCGGCGCTCGCGCTAAACTTCGGCAGCAAACCGACCCTCGCGATGCGATAATTGAGGTCGGCCTCCTGCACCTTCATCTCATTGACTCGGGCCTCGAAGGTCTGGCGCCCGCCGTCCCGCACAAAGGCCGCCAACAACGCAGAGGCCGCCGCGCTGGGGAAGGTCGGCTTCGGCAACTCATTCGGGAGGGAGGCTTCGTTCAGATCGGCCATACCGGAGAGCCGAGCAAACGTGCGCCGCCCCGCCGCAAACTCGATCTCGATGCGCGCGATCGCGAGGTCGGTATCTTCCAAACTTAGCTGCCGCGCGGCAATCTCCGACGGCGCGAACGCACCGCTCGCCAGCTTTTCCTTCGCCAACGCCAGCTCGGCCACCAACTGATCGCGCGCCAGTCGCGCGTGAACGAGCGTCGCCTTCCTCACGATCAGTTGCAGATAAGCCCCCCGCAACGCCACCGCGAGGACGCGGTAGGCCTCAGCGTAGCCCCGCTCGGAAAGCAACACGCCGAGCCGGGCTTTATCGCCCTCATACTTGAGCGCGCCCCAAAAAAAGATCGGTTGGCTCACGGCGAGGTTGTAAAATAAACCGCTGTCCCGGGTGCGCGTGCTCAGATTGCTGGTCGTCGCCGTCGCATTGCTCGCCAGATTCAGATTGCCGCCGACTCCGGGCAACCGCCGCGAAAGGGCCCCCATCAGGCCGGCCTTGGCTTGTTCGATTTCAATTTCCTTGGCGATGATCTGGGGCGACTGCCGCAACGCTGACCCAATGATTACCTTCAGTTCCGGCAGGTAATCCTCCGGGAGGCTACCCGCGATCGCGGTGATATCAGCACGGGCCGTCCCGAGCACGAAAAGCAGCCCAAAAACTGACCAAGCGCGACCTTTCCCGCGCGGTGACATGAGAATCAAAGACAACATGAAATCAGGCTAAAATTGAAGGGGCAGACCGCGGGAATTTAAAGGCGATTGCAACCCATAAGTCTTGAGCCCGACGCCGAGACCCCGCCAACGTCAGACCGTTCCCGACCGCCCGCGCCGACCCGCCCAAATGTACACCGAACTTTCCGCCCTCGCCCGTGGGCACCTCGACCGCGTCCGCACGTTTTATGACGCCGCGCCCACGGTGCCGCAGCCTGGCGCGCGGGCCTATCGGTCGCTGCTGGCCCACTACTACAACCTGCTGATTCCGGCCAACGCCCACGTGCTCGAAATCGGCTGCGGTTCTGGCGAACTCTTAGCCCAATTGCGCGCCAGTCGCAAAACCGGCATCGACCTCTCCGCCACCCAGATCGCCGCCGCACGCCGCCAGGTTCCGCACGCCGAGTTTTTTGTGCAGGCCGGTGAACGCATCGACCTCGGCGACCGCCGCTTCGATATCATCATCATTTCGGACACGCTCAACCTCGCTGCCGACGTCCAACACCTCCTCGAACGCCTCCATCTCGTCTCGCACCCCGGCACGCGCCTGCTGATCAATGTTCAAAACTCCCTCTGGCGCCCCCTCCTCTCCCTCGCCCATGGCCTCGGTCTAAAAGCCGACCAACCGCAGAACAGTTGGCTCGCCTCATCCGACATTTTCAATCTCCTCCACCTCGCCGGTTGGAGCGCCGTCTGGCGCCAAGGCCGCATCCTCGTACCGTTCTCCGCCCTCGGCCTCGGCACACTCGTCAACCGTTGGCTCGCCCCGCTGCTCCAGTGGTTAGCCCTGACCATCTTCATCGTCGCCCGTCCCGCACGCACGCCCCCCGCCCGCGCACTAACTGTCTCCGTCATTATCCCCGCCCGCAATGAAGCCGGCAACATTGCCGCCGCCGTCACCCGCACCGCCGACATGGGGGCCGGCACCGAGCTCATCTTTGTCGAAGGCCACTCGCGCGACGATACGTGGGCGCAAATCCAAAAAGTCGCCGCAGAGAACCCGCAGCGTAAGATCAAAATCCTCCAGCAGACCGGCCAGGGCAAGGGCGACGCCGTGCGCGCCGGTTTCGCGGTCGCGACGGGCGATATCCTGATGATCCTCGACGCCGATCTCACGATGCCGCCCGAGGATCTCCCCAAATTCTACGACGTGCTCGCGAGCGGCCGCGCCGAATTCGCCAACGGCGTGCGCCTCGTCTACCCGATGGACGAAAAGGCGATGCAGTTTCTCAATCTCTGCGCCAACAAAGCCTTTGGCCTCATCTTCACCTGGCTCCTCGGTCAACCCGTGAAAGACACCCTCTGCGGAACCAAAGTCCTGAGCCGCGCGCACTACGAAGCCATCGCCGCCAACCGCGCCTACTTCGGCGACTTCGATCCCTTCGGTGACTTCGACCTCCTCTTCGGTGCCGCGAAACTCAACCTCAA